>DATCGU010000177.1:0-14940 GCA_036508735.1 Gemmatimonadaceae bacterium | reverse complement strand
CGATGCCGTTCGGCACTGCCTGCTGCGCGATCGAATTCATGGCCACTGCGGCGAGCAAATTCGACCTCGCGCGCTTCGGGATGGAGCGCATGAGCTTCTCTCCGCGGCAGAGCGACATGCTGATCTGCGCGGGACGGGTCCCGTTCAAGCTCGCGCCCGTGCTTCGCCGCATCTGGCAGCAGATGCCGCAACCCAAGTGGGCCATCTCGATGGGCGCCTGCGCCTCCACCGGCGGCATGTTCGACACGTACGCCGTGGCGCAGGGCATCGACACCATCATCCCGGTGGACGTCTACGTGCCCGGCTGCCCGCCGCGTCCCGAGGCCCTCATCTACGGCATCATGATGCTGCAGAGGAAGGTGATGAAGGATCGCATGGGCGACACCGCGGCGCGCGACGAGATGGAGCCGGATCCGAAGAGCCAGTTCTACATTCCCGCGACGCTCGTCGACGAACTCTCGGAGCCGTTCGGCAACTCCGTGCAGCAGACGCGGAGCGGGATGTGAGCGTCTTCCAGATCGTGCAGGCCGGGACGGCGCCGGGTTTGCCGGAGCCCGTATCGCCACGGAACGTTCCGCATCGGGGCGGTGACGCCAACCCGTCAGCCGAAGCGCTCAAGCTCAGGTTCGGTGGTGCGGTGTCCCGCGTGGACGTCGTGTGGGGTGAGACGGCGGTCACCATCGACGTCGCCCGCGCCCTCGAGATCGTGCAGTGGCTGCACGACGACGAGACGCAGAGCTACGAATACCTGGTGGACGTCACGGCGGTGGAGTTCCGCGACCGTGACCAGCCGATGGAAATGATCTGGCACCTGCGCTCCATCAAGTACCGCCGCTTCCTGCGCCTCAAGGCGCTACTGCCCAAGGGCAAGCCGATGCACGTGCCCTCGATCTGTCCGGTCTACAAGTCCGCCGACTGGCTGGAGCGCGAGTGTTACGACATGTTCGGCATCACCTTCGACGGGCACCCCGACCTGCGGCGCATCCTGCTGTGGGAGCAGTACGCCGAAGGATTCCCGTTGCGCAAGGATTTTCCGCTGCGCGGGCGCTTCAGCCGCGCTGAACAGCTGCGCCAGGCGCTGGCCGCCAACCCCGAAGCCCGCTACTCGATGGAAGAACTCGCCATCGCCGACGCCTTCGAGGAGCTTCCCCTGGACATGCGCGCCCGTATCAAGGGCGGCGAGTCGACGGGAGAATAGCCGATGGCCACCACACGAACCATTGAAGTCGAGCTCTCGACCACCGGCCTTGGCGCCGACGGCAAGCCGCAGCGCGTTCCGCTTTTCGCCGGCGATGCCGGCAGCCGGTTTGCGCACGCGCCGACGGACATCGAGAGCGACCTCGTTGGCGAGCACATGCTCATCAACATCGGCCCGCAGCACCCGGCGACGCACGGCGTGCTGCGGCTGGTGCTCGAGCTCGACGGCGAGACCGTCGTCCGCTGCATTCCGCACATCGGCTACCTGCACTGCGGCTTCGAGAAGATCGGGGAGTACCGGCAGTACAACCAGATCATCCCGTGGACGGACCGGGATGACTACCTGAACTGCATCGGCAACAACATTGCGTTTGCCCTCGGCGCGGAGCGGCTCTTCGGCATCGAGATCACCCCGCGCTGCATCGTGCTGCGCGTGATTGCGATGGAGCTGTCGCGCATCAGCTCGCACCTGGTGTGGATGGGCACGACCGGCATCGACATCGGCGCCTTTACGCCCTTCCTGTGGTCGTTCCAGGAGCGCGAGAACATCTACAACCTGCTCGAGGGCTGGGTGGGCGCGCGCCTGACGACCAGTGCCACGCGGGTGGGCGGCATGGCGGCCGACATTCCCGACGGCTGGCTGGACGGGCTGCACGCATTCATGCGCTCCTTCCCCAAGACGCTCGACGAATGCGACCGGATGCTCACGCGCAACGGCATCTGGGTGGGCCGCACGGTCGGGCTCGGGGTGATGACGCCGGAAGAGGCCCTGAACTACGGCCTCTCGGGGCCGATGATCCGCGCCTCGGGCGTGGCGTACGACGTCCGCAAGGACTTCCCGTACCTCGACTACGAGACCTACGACTTCGACGTTCCGGTGGGCACGTCGGGCGATGTCTACGATCGCTACCTGGTTCGCATGGAGGAGATGCGGCAGTCGGTACGGATCATCGAGCAGGCGATCACGCGCCTGCCTGACGGCCCGGTGAACGTGGACGACCCGCGCGTCATCCTGCCGCCGAAGCACAAGGCGACGAGCGAGATGGAGTCGATGATCCATCACTTCAAGAACGTGATGGAGGGGCCGCGCCCGCCGGTCGGCGAGTCGTACGTCGCGGTGGAGAGCCCGAAGGGCGAGAAAGGCTACTACATGGTGTCCGACGGGACGTCCAAACCGGTGCGCTGGCGCATCCGGCCGCCCTCCTTCGTGAACCTCTCGGCCATCCCGAAGATGGTCGAAGGCCACCTGCTGTCTGACGTGATTGCGATCAACGCGTCGATCGACATCGTAATGGGAGAGATTGACCGATGACTGCAGAGCGCGAGAGCGCAAGAGCGCGCGCATGAGCCAGGTACCTTCCGCCGCGGGCGGCGCCGTGCTGCAGGCCGCACCGCACGACCACCAGGACGAACCGTACGCACCGGTGTTCACCGCCGGCAGCGCGTCGCAGGCCAAGCTCGACGACATCCTGTCGCGCTATCCCGCCCGGCAGGCGGGGCTGCTGCCGGCACTCTGGATCGTGCAGGGGGAGCGCGGCTGGATCAGCGAGCGCGCCATGAAGGAAGTGGCCGACGTGCTGGGCCTCACCGCGGCCTACGTGAAGGGCGTGGTGACGTTCTACACCATGTATCACCTGCATCCCGTGGGAAAGTGGTTCATCCAGGTCTGCACCACGTCGTGCTGCAACTGCATGGGAGCCGAGGACGTGGTGAAGGCCTTCCTGCAGCAGACCGGATGCGGCGAGCTGGGCATCACGTCACCGGACGGCAAGTACACGGTAATCGAGGTGGAGTGCCTCGGCGCCTGCGGCTTTGCCACGCCCATCATGATCAATGACGACTTCATTGAAAGCGTGACGGCGGAGAAGGTGCCGGGAATCCTGAAGCAGTACGGGTAGCGGGAACGCACGATCGCACGATCGCACGATCGCACGATCGCGAGAACGCGAGAACACGAGAACACGAGAGCACATCCGTTTTCCTTCATCTGTCATCTGTCATCCGCCAACCGATCCATGGGCTTTCCCCACAAGAGCCACCCCCGCGAAACGCCGATCCTGAGCAAGCACTTCGGAGACCCCGAGGCGCGCACGCTGGATGGGTGGAAGGCGCGCGGCGGCTACGGCGCGCTGCCACAGGCGCTCGCCACGGATCCCGTGGCCATCCAGAACGTCATCAAGGAATCGGGGCTCCGTGGGCGCGGCGGCGCCGGCTTCCCGTGCGGCCTCAAGTGGTCGTTCATGAAGCTGGACGATGGCAAGCCGCATTTCCTGTGCTGCAACGCCGACGAGTCGGAGCCCGGCACGTTCAAGGATCGCGAGATCATGCGCTGGACGCCGCACGCCCTCATCGAGGGGTGCGCCATTGCCTCCCACGCCATCGGCGCGGAGACGTGCTACATCTATATTCGTGGCGAGTTCACCGAGCCGATCCAGCGCATGGAAGATGCGCTGGCCGAGGCGCGCGCCGCCGGCATCATCGGCAGCAACGCGATGGGGTCGGGCAAGAAGGTGGACATCTGGGTGCACCGGGGCGCCGGCGCGTACATCTGCGGCGAAGAGACGGCCCTCATGAACTCCATCGAGGGAAAGCGCGGCAACCCGCGCATCAAGCCGCCGTTCCCGGCGGTGGCCGGCGTGTTCGGCATGCCGACGACCGTCAACAACGTGGAGACGCTGGCTGCGGTGCCGCACATCCTGAACAACGGCGCCGAGTGGTACAAGGCCATGTCGCTCTCGAGTGCCAAGAGCACGGGAAGCAAGCTCTTCTCGGTCTGCGGCAACGTGGCGAGGCCCGGCAACTATGAAGTGGTGATGGGCTTCCCGTTCAAGGACTTCCTGTACGACCTGTGCGGCGGCCCGCTGCCGGGACGGAAGTTTAAGGCGATCATCCCGGGCGGCTCGTCGGTGCCGGTGATCAACATGGAGGAAGCCGAACAGGTCAAGATGGACTATGAGGGCTTCCTCGAGTTCGGGACGATGCTCGGGTCGGGTGGCGTGATCGTCTTTGATGACGCCCAGTCCATGCCGCGGCAACTCGCCCGCTTGGCGCGCTTCTACGCGCACGAGAGCTGCGGGCAGTGCACGCAGTGCCGCGAGGGGACGGCGTGGATGACCAAGATCCTCGAGCGCATCGTGGCCGGCCAGGGCACCTTCGAGGACCTCGACACGATCTTCGAACTCACGGGGAGCATGACCGGCACGACGATCTGCGTGCTGAGCGACTCCTGCGGCGCGCCCGTCGTGAGCGGCATCAAGAAGTTCCGCTCCGAGTTCGAGGCCCTCATCACGGGCAAGCGAACATCCACCGTGGCGGTAACGGCCTGATGACCGCGCCGAAGCTCGTCAATCTCACCATCGAGGGACGCGCGGTGAGCGTGCCCGCGGGAACGAGCATCCTCGAGGCGGCCAAGACCGCCGGCGTGCTCATCCCGCATTACTGCTATCACCCCGGGCTCCCGATCGCCGGCGTCTGCCGGATGTGCCTGGTGGAAGTCGAGAAGATGCCCAAGCTCGCCCCGTCATGCCAGACCAGCGTCGGCGAGGGGCAGGTGGTGCACGTCTACACCGCGAAGGCGCTCGAGGCCCGCAAGGGCGTGCTTGAACTCCTGCTCATCAACCACCCGCTGGACTGTCCCATCTGCGACCAGGCCGGCGAGTGCGAGTTGCAGGACTACACCTTCCAGGAAGGGCGCGCCGACTCGCGCTATCGCGAACCCAAGCGCTTCAACCCGGTGGAGGACTTCGGCGGCGACGTGCTGTACGTGACCAACCGCTGCATCCTGTGCACGCGCTGCGTGCGCTTCATGGATGACGTGGCCGAGGACACGGCGCTGTGCGTGCAGGAACGCGGGGACCGCGCCACGATCGGCAAGGCCCCCGACCGGGATCTCACCCACGGGTGGGCGGCCAACGTCGTGGACCTCTGCCCGGTGGGCGCGCTGGTCAGCAAGGATTTCCTGAACAAGGCGCGCGCCTGGGAACTCGACCGCACCGCATCCGTGTGCCCGAACTGCTCGCAGGGGTGCAACATCACCCTCGAGACGCGCGACAACGCCGTGCTGCGAATGAAGCCCCGATCGAACGTGGCGGTGAACCAGTACTACGCCTGCGACGAGGGGCGCCTGAACTACCGCTGGATCAACCGCGTCGACCGGCTGGAGATGCCGGTGGTCGGCGGCCGGGTGGTGGACTGGGACGTCGCGCTCAAGGCGGCGACCGATGCGCTCCGGGGCAAGAAGGCGCAGGTGGTGGTGAACCCATCGCTCTCCAACGAAGCGCTGTACATGCTCAAACAACTCCTCGGTGCCACCGGTGGCGCCGGACTCTTCCGCGTGAAGCAGGGCGTTGAGGCACCGCTTTCGGGCGCGCCGGACCTTGCACTGCGCGCTGACCGCGCGGCAAACGTCACCGGCGCCGAACTGATGGGGTTCAGCCGCAGCCACGCACCTCTCGCCGGATTGACCGCGGGAGATGTGCTGGTGCTGGCCGACGAGGAGTGCGCCGGTCTCGATGCCGCGGCGTTCGGCACGGCGTCGATGGTCATCGTGCTTGGCACGGCAAGCCCCAAGGGACTGCCGGCCAGTGCCATCAGGTTGCCCATTGCGAATTTTGCCGAAGAGGAAGGCACCTTTACCAACCTTCGTGGTCGCGTGCAGCGTTTCCTGCAGGCCAAGGCGGCGCCCGGGCTTGCCAGGCCAGGCTGGTCCGTGGTTGCCGATCTCGTGTCCGCACTCGGTGGCAAGGGGGACTTCCTGACTGCCGAGACGGTCTTTGCGGCGATTGCCGAATCGGAGCCGCCGTTCGCCGGCATGAGCTACGACTCGCTGGCGCTCAAGGGCCAGATGACGGCCGGCGCGGGGGTGAGCGCATGATGCATTCCTCCTTCCTGCTGCTGCAGGTCGCCAGCGACCAGCTGCCACCGACCATGGGCTGGTTCGCGGTCTTCGCCCTCATCAAGGTGCTGGTGGTCTTCGGCATCTACATGGGATGCGTGGCGTATACGACGTTCGCCGAACGCCGGATTGCGGCGTGGATACAGGACCGGCACGGTCCCAACCGCGTGGGCCCGCAGGGCATCTTCCAGGTGATCGCCGACGGCATCAAGAACTTCATGAAGGAAGAGACGCTGCCCGACGGCGCGAACAAGGCGATGTTCATCCTCGCCCCGGCGCTGGCGTTCATTCCGGCCATGGTGACGTGGGCGGTCATCCCGTTCGCCTCGCCGCTGCCGGTGCGCGGCGTGGGCCTCATCGACATGGTGGTGGCCGACCTGCCGGTGGGCTTCCTGTTCACGCTGGCCATCAGTTCGCTGGGGGTCTACGGCCTAACCATTGCCGGCTGGTCGTCCAACAACAAGTACGCCCTGCTCGGCGGCCTGCGCGCGTCAGCCCAGATGATCTCGTACGAGATCGCGATGGGCATGAGCACGGTGTGCGTGCTGCTGCTTGCCGGCAACGTCAGCCTCAACGCCGTCATTGCACAGCAGGCGTCGCAGGGCTGGAACGTCGTCCTGCTGACCATGGCCTTCTTCATCTTCGCGGTGGCGGCGCTGGCCGAGACCAACCGGGTGCCGTTCGACCTCCCCGAGGCCGAGTCGGAGCTGGTGGCCGGTTACCACGCCGAATACAGCTCCATGAAGTATTCGATGTTCCCGCTGTCCGAGTATGCCAACATCATCACGTCGAGCTCGCTGATGGTGACGCTGTTCTTCGGCGGGTGGGACATCCCGTTCACCTCGTGGGACAACCTGCCGCCGTGGACCGTGCTCAAGACGGTGCTGACCATGGGCCTCTACGTGGCGAAGGTGATGTTCTTCGTCTTCTCGTTCATCTGGCTGCGCTGGACGGTGCCGAGGTTCCGCTACGACCAGCTGATGGCGCTGGGGTGGAAGGTGCTGCTGCCGATGGCGCTGGTGTACATCACGGCCGTGGCCAGCGTGACGCTTGGCCTCGACGCGGCGGGCGTCGCCCGCGCCAGCATGGGATTCACCGGCGCCATGCTCGGCATGAACGTGGTGTTCGTGGTGCTCGTGTTCTGGGTGCTCGACCGCGGGCGCATAGTGAGCCCGGCCTACTCGCGCATCGAGCGCCTGGAGATGGCGCGGCTGCGGTCGATGTCGGCGCGCAGCGATCTTGCGGACCGGAAGGGGGCCTGATGGCGATCAAGGTGAAGGCGGTCGAGCGACCCATCGAGGACGTGAGCTACGTGCGGGCCACCGTGCAGGGGCTCGTGCTGACGCTCAAGCACCTCGTGGATCCGCACAAGGTGACCGTCCAGTATCCCGAGGAGAAGTGGGATATCGGGCCGCGCTGGCGCGGGACGCATCGCATGCTGACCACCGAGGATGGCAAGGCCAAGTGCGTGGCCTGCGGCCTCTGCCCGACCGTTTGCCCGGCCAACTGCATCAAGCTGGTGCCCGGCGAGGACGAGGACGGGAACCGCTACCCGCTGGTGTTCGAGGTCGACGAGTTCCGCTGCATCTTCTGCGGCTACTGCCAGGAAGTCTGCCCGGAAGAGGCGATCCACGTCGGCCGGCACTACGAGAACGCCGAGTACGACCGCAAGGATTTCGTCTACGACCTGGAACGTCTCACCGCGCAGACGCACCCGGTCTGCGAGATGTGGGATCCCGCTGATCCCAAGGGTGAATGATGCAAGCCAACGAGTTCCACTCGCTCTTCTACGCGACCACGTTCTACTTCTTCGGGCTCCTGGCCATCGCCAGCGCGATCGCCTTCGTGACCCGCAAGAGCCCGGTGGCGGCGGCCATCTGGCTGGTGGTCGTGATGTTCTCGCTGGCCGCCCTGTACGTGATGCTCGATGCGCAATTCATCGGCACCATGCAGGTGTTCGTGTACACCGGCGCCATCATGGTGGTCTTCCTGTTCGTGATCATGCTCCTCAACCTGGGGCAGCCGTCGGAACTGGCTGATGCGCGCGGCAAGTGGGGGTACGTGCTGGCGCTGTTCGTCGGCCTGGTGATGCTGGCGGAGGTGATGGCACAGAACCGCGACAACACCATCGACCGCATGATCCCGCCGGACCTGGCCGCCAAGGCGGCGGCTGCGGCGGCGACGCCGATGACGGGCGGCGTCATCGGGCCGATTGCCGCGCCGCTCTTCACGCAGTACCTGCTGGCCTTCGAGCTGACGAGCGTGCTGCTGGTGGCCGCCATCGTCGGTGCGGTGGTGCTGGGCAAGCGGAGGACCAATGCTCGTTGAATCGATGGCCCTGTCGGCGGTGCTGTTCAGCATCGGCGTGGTCGGCGTGCTCACGCGCCGCAACGCGATCATCATCTTCATGTGCGTTGAGCTCATGCTCAATGCCGTCAATCTGTCCTTCGTCGCGCTGAGCAAGCTGCACGGCGCCACCGGGCAGGTGTTCGTGGTCTTTACGATGACCGTTGCCGCCGCCGAGGCCGCGGTGGGGCTGGCGATCATCATCGCGATCTTCCGCCACACGCAGACGGTCAACCTCCAGAACATCAACATCCTCAAGGGATGATGATCCCCGCCATGATTCCCGAGGGAGCGCACCCGCTCGCGGCAACCGCCGCGCGCCTGGTGTGGCTGCTCCCGCTGCTGCCGCTCCTCGGGTTCCTCCTCAACGGGACCTTGGCGATGCTCGGCGTCGCCAAGGTCGGCCCCGCCGATCCGTCGGCCGGCCACGACGCAGACGAAGGCCATGGGAACGGGCACGGTGACGACCACGGCCACGACGACCACGCCCCGGTGCGGCACAGGTTCGCCCCGCTGGTGAGCCTCATCGGTCCCGGCGTGCTGATTGCCGCCTTTGGCCTCGCCGTCGCCTGCTTCCTCGCGATGCGCAGCGTCGCCATGGAGCATCCGTACATCGTGACGCTGTACCAATGGATGCCGGTTGGCGACCTGAACCTGAGCGCCACCTTCCAGCTGGACCAGCTTTCCATGGTGATGGTGCTCGTCGTCACCGGCGTGGGCGCGCTGATCCACGTGTTCAGCGTGGGCTACATGCAGGATGACCCCGGGTACCCGCGCTACTTCGCGTACCTCAACCTGTTCATCTTCTTCATGCTCGTCCTGGTGCTCGGGGGCAGCTACCCGCTGCTGTTCGTGGGCTGGGAAGGCGTGGGGCTCTGCTCGTACCTGCTCATCGGGTTCTGGTTCTCGGAGAAGGCCAACGCAGACGCCGGCAAGAAGGCGTTCATCGTGAACCGCATCGGCGACTTCGGCTTCATGGTGGCGATGTTCATGATGTTCGCCAACCTCGGCTCGCTCGACTTCGGCACGGTGGCGGCGAGGGCGGCCGAGTTGCCGATGGGCGGGGCCGTCGTCACGGCCATCTGCCTGTTCATGTTCCTCGGCTGCGCCGGCAAGAGCGCGCAAATTCCGCTGTACGTCTGGTTGCCCGACGCCATGGCCGGCCCGACGCCCGTGTCGGCGCTCATCCACGCGGCGACGATGGTGACCGCCGGCGTCTACCTGATTGCCCGCAGCGCCACGCTGTTCTCCATGGCGCCAACGGCCCAGCTGGTGGTGGCCCTCATCGGTGCGCTCACGGCGTTCGTTGCCGCGACGATCGGTCTCAAGCAATGGGACATCAAGAAAGTGCTCGCCTACTCCACGGTGTCGCAGCTCGGCTACATGTTCGTGGCCGTCGGCGTCGGCGCCTACGTGGCCGGCATCTTCCACCTCGTCACGCACTCCTTCTTCAAGGCGCTGCTGTTCCTCGGGTCGGGTTCGGTGATCTACGCCATGCACGCGGCGTATCACGCGACGCACAAGCACGACGACGCGCAGGATATGCGCAACATGGGCGGGCTCAGGCAGTACCTGCCCATCACGTTCTGCCTCATGTGGATCGCGACGCTGGCCATCTCGGGCATCCCGCTGTTCTCCGGGTTCTTCTCCAAGGACGAGATCCTGGGCGCCGTGTTCGCCCGCGCACACGGCACGACCATCGCCGAGGCAACGCTGTTCGGCGTGCACGGCAGCTCGATCCTCATGGTCATCTACGCGCTGGCGCTCGCTTCGGCGCTGATGACGGCCATCTACATGACGCGGATGATGCTGTACACCTTCCACGGCCCCAACCGGACGGGGGAGGCCGAGCGGCCGCACCTGGCGGAGGCCCCGTGGGTCATGACGGGCCCGCTGGTGGTGCTCGGCGTGCTGTCACTGGTGGGCGGCTGGCTCAACGTGCCGGCGCTGCTCAGCCGCATCGGGCCGGTGGGCGTGATGGACCACTGGCTGGAGCCGGTGGTGGGCGAGGCGTCGCTTCGCACCACGCTGGGCGCCGCGCCGGAAGTGCCGCACCAGACGGAACTGATGCTCGTGGGCGTGGCCATCGCCATTGCGGCGGCCGGCATCGCCTTCGCCCTCTGGCGGCTCAAGCCGGCGGCGCTGGTGCCCAAGAAGGATGCGGTGGCATCCACGGGCTTCGTGCGCGTGGTGGAGAACAAGTACTACGTGGACGAGGGCTACGACAAGGCGTTCGTGCAGCCGACGCTCGGCTTCTCCCGCAACGTGCTGTGGAAAGGCCTCGACAACGGCGTCATCGATGGACTGTTCGTCAACGGCAGCGCCCTGCTGGCGAAGGCCTTCGGCTGGATGGGCTCGCAGTTGCAGACGGGGCAGGTGGGCACATACGCCTGGGTCCTCTTGATCGGCGTCATCACGATCCTCGGCGCCTTCACCTTCAGGTAACCCATGACTGCGTTCCTGACGTCGATCAACTATAACGCCTGGATTGTTCCGGTCCTGTTGCTGCTGCCGGCATTCGGCGCGGTGGGGCTGTGGGCGCATTCGCTCCTCACCTCCAGCGATGCCTCCGACAAGCGCTGGCGTGAAGCGCGCATCCTGGCCCTTGCCTTCTTCGTGGTCGAGGCCATTCTCTCCATCGGGCTCTGGTGGTCGGTGGATCCCTCGGTGCTCGGGTGGCAGGCGATGGTGGACCTGCCCTGGATTCCGCAATGGGGCGTCCGCTTCATCGTGGGCCTCGACGGCATCTCCCTGACGCTGGTGCTCCTCACGACGCTGCTGATGCCGCTGGCCGTGCTGGGGAGCTGGACGAGCATCCGCACCAAGCCGCACAGTTACTACGCGCTGCTGCTCCTGCTGACCGTGGGCATGCTCGGCGTGTTCGTGTCGCTCGACCTCGTGCTCTTCTACGTGATGTGGGAGATCATGCTGGTGCCGATGTACCTGATCATCGGCGTGTGGGGTGGCGAGCGGCGGCTGTACGCGGCCATCAAGTTCTTCATCTACACGATGATCGGCTCGCTGCTGATGCTGGTGGCCATCCTGTACCTTGGCGGCGAGGCGTCGCGCGTGCTCGGGAGCCCGACGTTCAGCTACGACTTCATCCTGAACAACGTCCATCTCGACCCCACCACCACGCTCTGGCTGTTCGGCGCATTCGCGCTGGCGTTCGCGGTGAAGGTGCCGATGTTCCCGTTCCACACGTGGCTTCCCGACGCGCACGTCGAGGCGCCGACGGCGGGTTCGGTGATCCTGGCGTCCATCATGCTGAAGATGGGCACCTTCGGCTTCATCCGGTTCGCGCTTCCGCTCTTTCCGTCGGCGGTCATGAACCCGGCGGTCCGGCAGTTCATGGTGGCGCTGGCGGTCGTCGGCATCGTCTACGGCGCGCTGGTTGCGCTGGTGCAGCCCGACTTCAAGAAGCTGGTGGCCTATTCATCGGTGAGCCACCTGGGCTTTGTGATGCTCGGCATCTTCGCGCTGACGGTGGAGTCGATGCAGGGCGCGCTGATGGTAACCATCAACCACGGCGTCTCCACCGGCGCGCTCTTCCTCATGATCGGCATGATCTACGAGCGCCGCCACACGCGCATGATCGAGGACTACGGCGGCATCGCCAAGGTCGCGCCGATCTTCGCCACCCTGCTCACGATCGTGTCGCTCAGCAGCATCGGCGTGCCGGGGACCAACGGTTTCATCGGCGAGTTCCTGGTGCTCATCGGCTCGTACAAGACGCAGCCCTTTGCCACCGTGATCGCGGCGACGAGCGTCATCCTCTCGGCCGCGTACCTGCTGTGGGCACTGCAGCGGATCATCTACAACCCGCTGGTCAAGCCCGAGAACAAGGACATCAAGGACCTGAACTGGCGCGAGATCGGGCTGCTGGTGCCCCTGATCGTCGCCATCGTGTGGCTCGGCGTCTATCCAAAGCCGCTGCTCGACAAGACAGAACCAGCCGCGCGCCACCTCGTCGAGTACGTCCAGTCGGCCGCCCTGAGTGCGCCGGCTGCCGTCCCTCTCAGGGCGCGATAAATGATCTTCGATCTCGCGAATCCGTCGCAGCTCATGCAGGCCTTCGGGCCCGACCTGCTGCTGATGGTCGGCGCCATGGCGCTGATGCTCTGGGCCGCTTGGCGTCCGGACTCCAACGAACACCAGCGCGCCGTTGGCATGGCGTCGCTCGCGCTCATCGCCGTGACCATGGGGATGACGCTCTGGTACGTCACCCGCGGCTTCTCGTCGAACCTCGGGGTCATTGCCGTCGACAACTTCCGCTGGGCCGTGGATCTCCTCTGCCTGCTGGGCGCTGCCGGCGCCATCGTGCTGGGCATGGAATACAACGTCCGCGAGCGGATACTGCCCGCGGAATCACACGTCCTGGTGCTGTTCGCCACCTCGGGCATGATGGTGATGGCAGCGGCGCGCGACCTGATGATCGTCTTCCTCGGCATCGAGTTGATGTCGGTGGCCGTCTACGTGCTGGCCGGCCTGAACCGCCGCAGCGAGAAGTCGGCGGAGGGCGCGCTCAAGTACTTCCTGCTCGGGGCCTTCGCCACGGGATTCCTGCTGTATGGCGTCGCGCTCATCTACGGTGCCACCGGCTCGACGAACTTCTTCGAGATCGGCCAGGTCGTGGCACGGGGGAACTTCGTTGCTCGCCCGATGATGCTGGTGGGCACGGGTCTGCTCCTCGTCGGTTTCGGCTTCAAGGTTGCGGTGGCGCCGTTCCACATGTGGGCGCCCGACGTCTACGAAGGAGCGCCGACGCCCATCACGGCGTTCATGGCGACGGCGGTGAAGGCGGCGGCGTTCGCGACCTTCCTGCGCGTCTGGCTCGAGGCCTTGCCGGGCATGGGCGACGCCTGGTTTGCGCCCGTGTGGTGGCTGGCGGCGGTCGCGATGTTCGTGGGCAACACGGTGGCGCTCGCGCAACGCAACCTCAAGCGGCTGCTCGCCTACTCGTCCATCGCCCACTCGGGCTACCTGATGGTGGCGGTGGCCACGGGCACGCTGGGCGGGTCGGCGGCGTTCCTGTTCTACCTGGTGGCCTACACACTGGCCTCGTTTGGCGCCTTTGCCGTGGTGATCATGGTGGGACGCGAAGGCGACGCGAACAACGAGATCCAGGACTATGACGGGCTGTGGCAGGTGCGCCCGGGACTGGCGGTGGCGATGGGTGTCTTCATGCTATCGCTGATGGGCTTCCCGGTGTTCGGCGGCATCGGCTTCTTCGCCAAGTGGTACCTGCTCAAGGCCGCGATCGCGTCGCCACAGCCGCTCGTCACGCTGGCCGTGGTGCTCGTGCTCACGTCCGTGGTGTCGGCGGGCTACTATCTCAACGTGGTGCGCGTCATGTTCATGAAGCCGCGCCGGCAGGGAGCGGCCGAGCTGGAACGCGCCGGCGCGTATACACGGGGACTCGTTTTCGTCACCGCCGTGGCGATCGTCGTGCTGGGCCTCGTGCCGAGCCGCGTCATCGCCTGGAGCGCTTGGAGCGTGCCTCGACCGCCTCAGGTGCAGGCAGCCGCGGTGACACCACGCTGAGTTCCTGACAACGCCTCGCTTCCGCGGGGCGTTCGTCTGTCGTACTCTGCAGTATCCCACCTCCCTCTGCTCCTGCGCTGCCCATGATCCAGGCCGGCATCTTCCGTCAGTACGACATTCGCGGCGTCGTCGGCGACGACCTCACCCTGGAGGCCGCCGAGGGTATTGGGCGCGGCTATGCCGCGCTGTTGGCCGAGCGCGGGCTGCCCGGCGCGGTCGCCGTCGGCCGCGACAACCGCCTGAGCGGTGGGGCCCTGCGCGATGCGCTGGTGAAGGGGCTCACCGAATCGGGACGTGACGTCGTTGACATCGGAGAGGTCCCGACGCCGGCACTGTACTGGAGCCTGCACCACGCGGGCGTGGCGGGTGGCATACAGATCACGGGCTCGCACAATCCGCCCGAGTTCAACGGCTTCAAGCTCTGCGTGGGCACGGACTCGCTGCACGGCGAGGGAATCCAGCACCTGCAGGCGCTCATCGCCGGCTTCGCACCGGCGAAGGTGCGCGGTACGGTTCGTGAGGCGTACGTGCTCGACGACTACGTGAGGGACATCGTCGCGCGCACCGGAGCGATCAAACGCCCTATCAAGGTGGTAGTGGACTGCGGCAACGGGGCCGGCGCGCTGGTCGCACCGCAGCTCTTCGCCGCGCTGGGCGTGGATGCCGAACTCATCTTTGCCGAAAGTGACGGTACGTTCCCCAACCACCATCCCGATCCCACGGTGGTGGAGAACCTGCAGGACCTCATCGCCGCGGTAAAGCGCAGCGGCGCCGAACTTGGCATCGGGTTCGACGGCGACGCCGATCGTATCGGCATCGTGGACCGGGATGGGACGATCGTGTGGGGCGACTACCTGCTCATCCTCTACGCCCGCGACGTGCTCGCGCGCACCGGGTCGGGGCAGTCGATCATCTTCGAAGTGAAGTGCTCGCAGGCGCTGCCTGACGCCATTCGCGCG
>DATCGU010000176.1:0-8525 GCA_036508735.1 Gemmatimonadaceae bacterium | reverse complement strand
GGCTTCACGCTGGAAGAGGCCCGCATCGCCCTGCGCCAACAGGAGGAACAGCGGCGCGAGGAACTCGCCTTCGAGTACGGCGACCGTCCCACGCCGCTCGGCCGCATCATCCGCGTCGCCACGTACGCCGTGGCCGGCGCCACCATTGTCGCGCTGCTCTCCTTCATCGCCTTCCCCGGCATCGTCGATCGGGCGACGACGGCGTACGTGGCGTTCGCCGGCACCATCACCACGATCATCGGCGGCGTGCTCGGCACCGTCTTCCCCGGCCGCACGCTGAAGCCGGGGCAAGGGCAGCGCTCGCTGCGCGCCTGGTTCTGGAACTCGGCGGCCGGCGTCCTCGCCGCGCGCCTCACCGGGTGGCGCCTGCGCCGCAACGCCGGTGCGCCGCTGCTGCAACACGCCACCGAGATCGCCATCGGCATGGCCGCGCAGGAACTTTACGAGGCGCTTCCTTCCGAGTCTCGCGAGCGTGTGCCCGAACTTCCGCGCACGCTCAAGGCGCTCGAGGCGGAAGCCCAGGCACTGCGGCACCGGCTCGACGACCCCGCTGCCGGCGCGCGCCTGGCCAGTGTCGTCTCGGCCCTCGAGACCATCCGCCTCGACCTGCTCAAGCTGCACGCCGGCACCAGCGACTTGCACGCCCTCACCGAGGCCGTGCAGGTGGCCCAGCGACTCGGCGCCGAGGTCGACGCGCTCGTCCAGGGGCAGCGCGAAACCGCTGCGCTGCTCGCCAGCAACGGGCGCACGCCGTAACTTCGCTCTTGATGAGCGAACACTTCGACCTCGTGGTGATCGGCGCCGGCCCGGCAGGTGAAAAGGGGGCGGCCCAGGCCGCGTACTTCGGCAAGACGGTCTGCCTCGTCGAGCGCGCGCCCAAGCCGGGCGGCGCCGCCGTCAACTCGGGCACGATCCCCTCCAAGACGTTGCGCGAAACCGCCCTCGTCTTTTCCGCCCTGCGGCAGAAAGGGCTCTACGGCGTCGAGTTCCACGTGCGCCCCGACATCACCATCAGCGACTTCATGCGCCGCGAGCGCGGGGTCGTCGAGGCATCCTGGCAGCTCATCGAGGAAAACCTCGAGCGCCATCACGTGGTCACCGTGCAGGGCACCGCGCACTTCACCGGACCGCAGTCCGTGGAGGTGATCCGGCACGGCCAGGAACCGCGCGTGCTCACGGGTGACGTCTTCCTCGTGGCCACCGGTTCGCATCCGTGGCGCCCGCCGCACGTCCCCTTCGACGGCAGTGTCGTCATCGACAGCGGCGACGTCCTGGCCATCGACGCGATCCCCGCACGGATGATCGTCATCGGCGGCGGCGTGATCGGTTGCGAGTACGCCTGCACCTTCGCCGCGCTTGGCGTGCAGGTGACCATCATCAATGCCAGCGAGCGCTTGCTCGCCCAGTTCGACCACGACGTGAGCGATGCGCTGCGGCAGGAGTTCACCCGCCGGCTCGGCATCCACACCCACCTCGGCGCCGACATCAGCAGCATCGAGGTGCGCGACGGCCTGGGACACGTCACCATCGCCGACGGTACCATGCTCGTGGCCGAATGCGTGCTGTACTGCGCCGGCCACGAGGGCAGCACTTCCGGGCTCGGGCTGGAGAATGCCGGCGTGGCCACCAACGCGCGTGGCTTCATCCAGGTGGACGAGAAGTTCCGCACCAGCACCACGCACATCTACGCGGCGGGCGACGTCATCGGGTTCCCCGCCATGGCATCCTCGTCCATGGAGCAGGCTCGCGTGGCCGTCTGCCACGCCTTCGACTTCAGGTACAAGCAGGCGGTGTCGGGAATCCTGCCCTACGGTGTCTGGACGATTCCCGAGGTGGCCACCGTTGGAATGTCCGAGCACGACGCCCGCGCCCGCGACCTGTCGTATGAGATTGGCAAGGCGAGCTTCCGCGAGAACGTGCGTGGCCAGATCATCGGTGACACGGCCGGCTTCGTGAAGCTCGTATTCAGTCCGGAGGACCAGCGCCTGCTCGGTGCCACGGTGGTGGGCGAAGGAGCGTGCGAACTCATCCATGTGGCGGGCGTGGTGCTCGCCTTCCAGGGCACCATCGACTACTTCATCCAGGCCGCCTTCAACTATCCGACGCTCGGCGACGCCTACAAGTACGCCGCGTACGACGGGCTGCAACGGGTGCAGAACAGGATTCGGAAGTCGGGCGGGATGGAGATGAAACAATAAGTCGCTGGTGGTAACCGGCTGGTGGCTGGTGGTAACTACCATCCACCAGCTACCAGCCACCAGCGACCACCCACCATCTATTCCGCCTATTCCGCGACGTATCTCGCGATGGCCACCCGCACGTTCTCCGGCAGCGGATAAGGCGCCAGCGTAGCCCGGTGCACGCACACCACCGTCAGGGTGCCACTCGCCCGGTGCACGCGGTCGCTTGCGCGGTACACCTCGAAGCGCAGGGTGAGCGACGTCCGCCCCACCCGGGCGAACCAGGCCTCGATGACCACTTCCTCGTCCATGTGCGCCGGCGAGTGGAACTCGCACTGCAGCGCCTTGCGCGGCAGCCAGACGTCGCCCGCGACGCGCAGCACCTCATACGGCAACCCGCAGGCGCGGTACATCTCGTGCTCCGCAATCTCGAAGAACCGCAGGTACGTGCCGTACTGGATGATGCCCATCGGGTCGCAATCGGACCAGCGCACGCGTTCGGTAACGGAAAACGGGGTCATCGACGTGAGGGCTGGAAGTGGCTCAGAAGTGGGGCGAAGGCGTAGGCAAGGATGACTTCGTAGGCCAGCTGCCGGCTCACCAATCCCTGGGTGAGCACTCCCACAGCTCCCGCACCGTGCTTGATGTTCTCCGTCCCGGCCAGTCGGTCGATGGCATGTCCCAACTCCACGCCGTCACGAATCAGCGCCGCCACCGCGTCGGGAAGCGGCATCGACAGCGATCCGCCCACGTGAGTGCCACCGTCGCGCGTGGCCACCACGGCCCAGGCGCAGGTACGCATCCCCGTCGGCGTCTCCACCACACCCCCCTCGATGCCAACGCCCAGATCGGTGTCGAGCGCCGCGCGCGCCGCGTGCGCACGATTGGAGGCGCCGGCAATTGTCTCGGCGTCCCCGAACGGCTGGTCCGGCACGCCCGAACTCACCGACACAGCGTCCACGCGGATGGACGGCGCGAGCTGCTGCACCACGGCACGCACCGCGCCGAGCTTCACCGGGTTGGTGGAACCGACCGCTACGCGATGGATGTTGGCAAGAGGCATTGCGTGTAACTTAGGCGCACGATGCCTCGCGCGAGAGTTCCTCAGGTTCAGCCGGTGCCCCCGGCCTCCCCGGCCCCCCCGGTCCCCCTGGCTGCCGGCCGGCTGTGGCTCGACTTCGTCAACACCGAGGAGGCGCCGCGCCATGCGCACGCCGATACCCTGAAGTCGTTCGATTCCTGGCTGGCCTGGCTCCAGTCGGTCGCCCTCCTCGACGCCGGACGGCGCGCCACGCTGCAGCGCCGCGCGCTGGAGCAGCCGGCCGGCGCCACGGCCGCGCTGCACGAGGCCCGGCGCATCCGCGGCACGCTGCGGCCACTCGCCGAGCTGGGGGTGAACGCGTCGGAGCACGTGACGCAGGCAGCGATCGTCGAGATCAACCGCGTGCTGGGGCGTTCCAGCGGCGTGCAGCGCGTGGAGCACGATCCGCGCGACGGCTCCTTTCACCGCGCATTCCTGTCGTCGGGCGATGCCTTCGCCGCGCTCGTCATTCCGGTGGTGGAAAGTGCGGCCGATGCGCTCGTTCGCGGCGAACTCTCGCGCGTGCGCCGCTGCGCGGCCGAGCCGCCGTGCCCGCGGGTCTTCCTCGATACCAGCCGCAACGGGCGCCGGCGCTGGTGCGACATGAAGAGTTGCGGCAACCGGGCCAAGGCCGCGCGGCACCGCGAGGCCGCGAAGCTCAGCCGACGGAAGCCGCCAGCTCCCTGAGGTCAGCCGTTGCATCGGTCCTTCCCGACCGTGGCGACGGCACGTCCAGGCTCCGGCGCACCGTCACGGAGAGGGTCTTCAGCGTGAACGGCTTCTGCAGAAGGCTGGTACCCGCGTCGAACGCGCCCAGCGTGGAGATGACGTCCCCGGCATAGCCCGAGATGAACAGCACCTTGAGGTCCGGACGCAGCTTGAGCAGCTCGGTCCGCAACTGCACGCCGTTCATCCCCGGCATGATCACGTCGGCCAGGAGAAGGTCTATCTTGCCTTCATGACCCACGGCGAGCGTCACCGCCGCCGCGCCGTCGGACGCCACGAGCACCTGACAGCCGATGTATCGCAGCATCTCCGCGACGGGCACGCGCACGACCTCTCTTCGTCATCGACGAGCAGGATCGTCTCTCCCTCTCGACGCAGCGCCAGTGCCGCGCCGGCGTCGTCCGCTTCCATCGCTTCGGCAGTCCGCGGAAAGTAGAGGTGAAACACCGTGCCCACGCCGACGGTGCTGTCGATGTCGATGTAGCCGTGGTTCTGCTGCATGATGCCATAGACCGTCGACATGCCCAGTCCAGTGCCGTGTCCACGTGCCTTGGTGGTGAAGAACGGCTCGAAGATGTTGGCGAGTGTCTCCGCGTCCATGCCACATCCGTTGTCGGTGACGCTCAGGCGTACGAACTCGCCCGGCGCGGCGCCGGGATGCCGTGCGGCGAAGTGAGCGTCGAGCACCACGCTGGACGTCGCGATTTCCAGGCAGGCGTCGGTGCCCGTCATCGCATCGCGCGCGTTGACGGCGAGGTTCGCCAGCACCTGGTCGATCTGCGCCGCATCGGCCTTGACGTTCCACAGCGCGCTCCCCGGCACCCACACCAGCCGTACGTCCTCGCCGATCACGCGGCGCAGCATCTTCAGGATGTCGCTGATCGACTCGTTCAGGTCGAGCACCTTCGGGGCGATCGTCTCCTTGCGGGCGGAGGCAAGGAGCTGGCGCGTGAGACTGGCGGAGCGCTGTCCCGCCTTGCTGATCTCCGCGATGAGCGGGGCAACGGCATGGCCGGCGCCCAGCTTGAGCAGCGCCAGGTCGGCGTACCCGAGAATGGCGGTGAGCATGTTGTTGAAATCGTGCGCCACGCCACCGGCCAGCCGGCCCACCGAGTCCATCTTCTGCGCCTGCAGGAACTGGGCTTGCAGCTGCTTGCTTTCGGTGACGTCACGGATCACGGCCAGGAAGCCTGTGACGCCCGGCCCCGTGAGCGGGACGACGGAGAGCGAAATGGGGAATTCCGTGCCGTCCGCCCGCATCGCCGCCATTTCCTGCGGGAGCCCGAGGTATTTGCTCTAGCCCGTGGCCTTGTATCGCGTGACCCGGCAAGGTGCTCCTCCCGCCGCGAAACCGGAATCAGCAGCGGCGCCATGGGCTGGCCCAGGACATCCTTGCGGCTGTAGCCGAATACCTGTTCCGCAGCGCGGTTGAACTCCGTCACGTGTCCCGCGTCGTCCACCGTGACGACGCAATCCAGCGCGGATTCCAGTATCGCCCCCTATCGCGCCTCGCTCGCCTCGAGATCGGCGGTCCTCGTGCCGACCTCGCCTTCGAGCAACCGGTTGTACTGGTCGCGATAGTCGCTGTATGCCTTGAGGCGCAGCAGGTTCCTCACCCGCACCCGCAGCTCGACGCGATCCACGGGCTTGGTGAGAAAGTCCTCGGCCCCGGCGTCCAGCGCGCGCATCCTCGCGTCACGATCGTCGCGGACGGTGATGATGATGACTGGGATCTTCCGCGCGCCGGGTGGTCCTTGGCGTCGGGGTATGATGTCATCGTCGGCCTGTGACTCTCGCCCTACCGTAACGCCGTCGGCAAGCGCGCGCGGACGTGCTCGAGAAACTCCTGATACCGCAGGGGCTTGGCGATGTAACCGTCACACCCGGCGGCCAGAATGCGCTCCTCGTCGCCCTTCATCGCCAGGGCGGTGAGGGCAATCACCGGAATGCCGCGCGTCGCGTCGTCCCGCTTGAGCAGCGCGGTGGCCTGCAGCCCGTCCATCCCGGGAAGCTGGATATCCATCAGGATGAGGTCGGGTCGTTCACTGCGCGCCAGCGCCACCCCGGCCTCGGCATCCGCCGCGCTGAACACCGTGTGGCCGACCGACTCCAGCAGGAATACCGAGAGCTTCAGGTTCGCCGAGGTGTCCTCGATGATCAGGATCCTTGCCATGTCAGGTCACCAGTTGACGCATCGCCATGGCGCGCCGGACTTCGTCCACAAAGCGGTCCGCGTCGAAGTTGCCCTTTTCCAGGATTGTCGCCACATGGCCGCTCAACTGCGCGCGGTCCTCGGACGTGATCTGCTTGGCGGTGACGATCAGGACCGGAATCGCCGCCGTGTCGCGATGACCCTGGAGTGCCTCCATCACGTCGAAGCCGTTCACCTCCGGCATCAACAGGTCGAGCACGATCAGGTCGGGCAAATGCAACCGCGCGGCCTCGATCGCCTCACGGCCACCATATGCACGCAGCACCGTGCCACCCAGGCCCAGCACGCGAACGGCGATCAGCTCCACGGCCTTGGGATCGTCATCCGCCACGAGCACTCTGAGCGTCTGCCCCGGCTGGAGGGGAACCAGGCCAAGCTCCGCCAGTGTCTCGTACAATGCCTGCCTGGTAATGGGCTTCTGCAGGACCGCCGCGGCACCCAGCGCGAAGCCCTTGTTGCGATCCGCCACGATCGAGCAGATCACGACGGGAATGTTGTGACAGGCCGGCCGGTTCCTGATGTTGGCCAGAAACTCCCATCCGTCCATGCCCGGCAGCATGATGTCGAGGGTGATCAGCGACAGCGGCTGGTTCTCCACGATCGCCAGTGCGTCCTCCGCGGACGTGACGACCTGTACCGTGAGACCCTCGGCCTCGAGTTGCACACGAATCAACTCGGCGGACCTGTAGTCGTCCTCCACCACCAGCGCCGTGCGCACGCCTAGCGTCGGTACCGTGCGGTGCCCGCTCGGCGTCTTGGTCCAGGCATGCCGCCCTTCCGCAACCGTCCGCTGCGGCAGCCAGACCGTGAACCGGGATCCCTCGCCCACGGCGCTTTCCACGGCTACCGTACCGCCATGCAACTCCACCAGCAGCTTCACCATCGCCAGGCCCAGTCCGGTACCCTCGTATCTTCGCGCCAGGCCGCTGTCGATCTGGCTGAATGGCTGGAACAGGTGCTCCAGCCCCTCTCGTGAGACGCCGATGCCGTTGTCGGTGACGCTAAATTTCAGGAAGCTCGCAAACTCGCTCTCTGCCAGCGGAAGGCTCCGGCCGGGCCAGGACCCCGACAGTTGGCCAACGTCGGCGCGCGGGACGAGGATGGTGCGCAGGGTCACCCGGCCGCCTTCGGCGGCAAACTTGACCGCATTGGAGAGCAGGTTGTACACGATCTGCTTGACCTTGCGCACATCCACCTGAATCGACCCCAGTTCCTCGGCCACCTCCAGGTCCAGACGAATGCGGCGGGCCGCCGCTTTCTCCCGGATGATGGACAGGCTGTTCGCGAACAACGACGCCACTGGCATGGCTTCCAGGTCGAGCATCATCTTGCCGGCTTCCACCTTGGATAGGTCGAGGATGTCGTTGATGAGCGACAGCAGATGCGTGCCGCTGCCGAAGATGTCGCCGATGAACGCCCGCTGTTGCTCGGGCATCTCACCCACCAGGCCGTCCCTCAGCACCTCGGAAAAGCCGATGATGGCGTTGAGCGGCGTCCGCAGCTCGTGCGACATGTTGGCGAGGAATGCCGACTTCAGGCGGCTCGCGTCTTCCAGCTCGATGTTCTTCTGCTGCAGCGCCTGCTCGAAGCGCTTCAGCTCCGTCACGTCGCGCGCCGCGGCGAACACCCCCTGCAGCGTCCGGTTCCGGTCGAAGAAGGTCGTGGCGTTGTACGACACCACCGTCTCCTTGCCGTCCCGCCGCCGTGCGGTCAGTTCATAATTGCTGACCTTCTGTTCCCTCAGCACCCGATCGATGCTCGCCTGGGCCCGCTCCGGATCGGTGAAGCAGTCCTTGAATGGCGCGCCAATCAGTTCATCGCGCGTGCTCCCCGTCAGCACCTCCATCTGCCTGTTGACGTCGGTGATGATGCCCATGGGGTCCGTGGTCATGATCGCGTCGATGTTCGACTCGATCAGCGAGCGCGTGTAGAACTGCTGGTCACGCAGCCGCTGGTCGAGCTTCTTGCGTTCCTCCTCCACCTGCTGGCGCGCCGTGTTGTCGGTGCCGATCAGCAGGTACCCGATGATGGTATCCTGCGCGTCGCGCAGCGCCGTCACCGACACCACCGCCGGGAACCGGCTCCCGTCCTTGCGGATATACGTTAGCTCGTAGATGTCCTCGATGCCGCGCGACGCCTTGAACACCAGCGCCTCGAAACCCGGTGTGATGGGCGTGCCGAGTTCGGCGCTCAGCGCCTTGGCCCGCGTAATCACTTCCTGCGGGTCCGAGATGTCGGCCGGCGTGATGCGGTTCATCACGTCGGCGGCCGTGTAGCCCAGCATGCGCTCGGCGCCGACGTTGAAGATCTGAATGACGCCCTTCGC
>DATCGU010000175.1:0-5147 GCA_036508735.1 Gemmatimonadaceae bacterium | reverse complement strand
CCGCCGTGCATTCACACCGACCGATTGCCAGTGATTCCTGACTACTTTTCCGTTCCCGCGGGCCGCCGGGCCGACATCGAGCTCCTGCTGGCCGAACTCGAGCCCGGCCAGACCGTGGCGCTGTCCACGCACATCAACAGTGACGGCGATGGATGCGGTTCCGAGGCTGCGCTCGCCGGCCTGCTCGCCCAGCGCGGCATCGGCGCGTTCGTGGTCAACCCCACGCCATGGCCGGCGATGTTCCGTTACCTGCTGGACGAGGGCGGCATCGAGGATCGCAGCGCCGGGGGCGCCCGGGCAATCGAGCGCGCCGACCGGCTGATCGTGCTCGATATCAGCGACGTCAAGCGGCTGGGCACCCTGGCCGCCGCCGTGCGGTCGCTTCGCCGGCCGCCGCTGGTCATCGATCACCACCTGCCGGGCGACGAACCGGCGGGAACGATCAATGTCACCGACGTCACGGCGTGCGCCACGGGCGAGCTGATCTTCGACGTGGCCCAGGTGATGGGCGCCGAGATCACGGCCCCGATTGCCACGGCTATCTACACGGCGATGGTCACCGACACCGGCGGTTTCCGCTTTTCCAACACCTCGCCGCGTTGCCACGCGGTGGCGGCGGCCCTCCTCGGCGCCGGCGTCGATCCCGAGGCGATGTACCAGCGCATCTACGCCTCGGTGCCACGGGGGCGCCTTGGGCTCATCAGGGACGCGCTGGAAACGCTGGGTGTTGACGAGAATTACGGGATTTCGTGGATTGACGTGCACAATGGACTACTGGATCGTCACAATGTGACGGCCGAGGACCTTGACGGGGTGGCCGAGTACCCCCGATCTATAGAGGGAACGCGATTGGCCCTGCTCTTCCGTGATCTTGGTCACGGCAAGGTCAAGGTATCGTTCCGCAGTGTGGGAGAGGTCGACAGCAATGCTTTGGCGCGGCAGTTCGGCGGCGGCGGGCACGCCCGGGCATCGGGAGCGCTCGTTGCCGGTACTCTCGAGGAAGTTCGGACGCGGGTGCTGGCGGAAGCCCGCGCACTCGTTGGGCGTCGTGACGGGGCCGCACCGGGTTGATTGCCGGCCGGGTGCCGCGGCGCCACTCGCCTGACCACTGGAGGCCAGCATGACCGGTTCGGTTTCGCATGGTGGCTCGCGGCGCGGTGGCTTCACGGCCATCGAGATGATCCTCGTCATGGTGATCATTGGCCTGATGGCTGCCGCCTCGATGCCCCGCATCAGCCGCATCGTGGGCGAGGAGCGCATCCGCAAGCTGCAGGGGGCGGTCGCCTCGGATCTCGAGGTGGCGTTCGCCCTGGCCCAGCGCGAGCACAAGCCGATCACCATCACCTACAGCACCTCCAGCCAGGTCCTGTCCATCACCGATCGCATTTCGGGCACGGTGCTCAAGACACACTACCTCGGGCAGAACGCGTCATTCTCTACGACGGCCGTCACGTTCACGCCGACCGCCGGCGTCACCATCTTCCCCATGGGACTGGCCAGCGGCGCGGTGACGGTGACGGTGACCAATGGGAGCTTCACGCGCACCGTGACGGCGACGCGTGCCGGGCAGGTGACAAAGTCATGACCGTTCGCCCCCGCCCCCTTCTGAGCGCCTGTGCCCGCCGCGCGCGCGTGGGCGCCGGCTTGGTTGAGATCATGCTCGCCATGGTCATCTTCGCGCTTGTGGCCACATCGTACGCCGCCGTCACGCTGCGCTACGCCACGCGCATGAAGACCATTGCCGCCGGCGCGGCCCGTTCGGCGGCGCTCACCGAGTACCTCAACCGTCTCATGGCGCTGCCGTTCGATCAGTTGGCTGGCGCGGCCGGCACGTTCACGACGACCACCGGCACGTTCCCGAATACGCGCACCATCGCCGTCACCGGCAGCGGTACCTCGCGCACGGTCACGCTCATCCTCACGCCCACCAGTACACTCATCAAGCCGGATACCGTGGCCCTGACACGGGTGAAGGCGACCACGACCAGTCCCCTGGGAATACCATGAGCACGGATCTCCGCCGCTCCCGCCGCGGCTTCTCGCTCATCGAGCTCATCATCACGCTCGTGCTCGTGTCCATCATCGGCGTTGCGGCCGGACGCCTGCTGATGAGCCAGACCCGCTTCTACACGCGGCTCTCCGGGCAGCGCGATGCGCGCTCCGTGACACGTAACGCGCGCAACATCGTGCAGACGGAGCTTTCCATGGTGGAGGCGGGGGGCGGCGTGGTGGCCGCCAGCAACTCATCCATCACCGTGCGCGTGCCATACGCCTGGGGCGTCTTCTGCGCCGCCGGCACGATCATGCGCCTGCCCGTGGACTCGGCGATGTATGCCATAGCCACCATCGCCGGCTACGCCATCAAGGACACCACCGCGCTCGGCGTGTACGCCTACACTGCCACCACCAGCGCCCCTTCGGCAGGCACGGCCACGAATTGCACCACCACGGAGAGTATCACGGCGCCCACCAACGGCGCCTACCTGTCGCTTTCGCCGGCGCCCACCGGAACGGCCGGCGCGCCGATGTTTCTCTATCAGTCCATTACCTACTCATTCGCGGCGTCGGCGCTCGTCCCGGGCAAGCTCGGCCTGTTCCGACAGGTCGGAGCAGGCACCGCCGAAGAGCTGGTGGCGCCGTTCGCCTCCTCCGCCATGTTCCGCTTCTACAACCTCAACGCGAGCACCGCGCAGACCACGGTGCCGACACTCACCGACATCCGAGGCGTCGAACTCCAACTCGATGCCCAGAGTATCAACCGCTCGAGCGGCAAGAGCACGCCCGAGTCGAGCAGCATCACGATCGCCATCTTCTTCCGCAACAGGACGGACTAATGAAAATGCGCCCCCGAGCATCTTCCCTCCGGCCGCGCCCTGGTATGGCGCTTCCAATGGTCATCGTGGTTCTGCTGGTGCTCAGTGCCAGCTTTGCCGGCGGCGTGGCGCTTGCCCGCGGCGAGCGCAGCCTCGATGACGCCGGCAAGTCCGGTGTTCTCGCCCAGACCTACGCCGAATCAGGGCTGCAGCGCATCGTCTCGGATCGCGCGAGCCTGGGCCTGACCGGCCAGCCCGGCGCGTCGGACTCGACGCGCGTGACCTTCAGCGATGGCTACTACGACGTCACCACCACGCAACTGCGCGCGCCGGTGGGAACGACGGTGCCGGGGCTGTACTTCGTGCGTTCGCATGCGGTGGTGACGCGCACCGGCGTGGCCAGCGCACCCAGCTCCGAGTACACGGTGACCAGGCTGAGCATCTGGACGGTCGGGACCATGAAGGTGCAGAGCGCGCTCACGTCGGTCAACGGCACCACAAAGTCCGGCGCGGCGGGCGCCATCAGCGGCGTCGACCAATGCCCGGTGGCCAGTGGCGGCTCGGGTGTTGAGCTCCCGGCGGTTGCCGTGCCGACAATTGCATCAGACGGCGGGGCCGGATACCAGGGCTCCTTGGCACCGCTCACGGGTAACCCGCAGATCTCCTACCTCGGCGCCACGCCGGCTGCGGCGGCAGCAGCGTCGCCCATCGACTGGCCGGGCATCTCCGCCGGCACCAGCATCGCCGCGGACTTCACGGTCGATTGGCAGGGCAATGGCATCCCTCCCTCTGCCAACTTTCCAAATGACGCGTGGTACGCCGCCCACCCAACGTCATTCCCCGTCATCATGGTGGAGAACGGACCGCCGAACGCGGGCAATGAGTTCGTGCTCAGCTCGTTTGGCCGCGGCATGCTGATCGTGCAGGACGACATCCGGCTGAACGGCAATACCGCCGGCTGGGCAGGCATCATCCTCGTGGGGGGGCGCCTGCGCACCAACGGGGCCAATCAGGTCGGGGGAGCGACGGTTTCCGGACTGAACACACAATTGGGAGTCACGCCGCAACCGACGGACATCAACGACCTCAATGGTACCAAGCAGTTCCTGTACGATTCGTGCAACGTGAAGAAGGCGACCGCCGCCATGGGCAAACTGCGGGTATACAAGAACACGTGGAGCAACATCTACAAGACGTATTGACGGAAGACGATAGGCGATGGACGATGGACGATGGACGATGGAGGGCCCGGGGCGGCGATGCTGCTCCGGGCTTCTTCCTTGCCGCCCATCATCTAGCCCCTGGCGCCCAGCATCTACCATCCAACACCCACCTTCCCCTATCCTTCACACCGTCCCGCAGCAGCCCCCATTTCCGTCCCGCACTTCCAATGAGCCAGGCCCTTACCGCGCGTGTCAGCACCGCGCTGCAGCAGATCGTGAACCCCCGCACGGGCGAGAACCTCGTGCAGAGCGAGCAGGTGGCCAACATCGCCGTCACCCTCGACGGCAAGGTGCGCCTCGAACTTCGCCTCGCCTCGGCTGACGACGCCACGCTGGCGCGTACGGTCCGTCTGGCGGCCGAAGCCGTGGAAGGGGTCACGCAGGTCCACGTGAACGTCCGCGACGCCGCACAGGGTGTCCCGCACCCCGCACCCGCTGCCCCCAAGCCGGCACGGTCGCTCCCGGTGATGTCCGAGCCGGCCGCCCAGCGCACCCCGCAGGCGCCACAGCCCATCGAGTACCCGCACCTCGGCAAGATCGTCGCCGTCTCGTCGGGCAAGGGGGGCGTGGGCAAGTCCACCGTTACGGTGAACCTCGCGGTCGCCCTGGCCCGGCAGGGCCTGAAGGTGGGAATCCTCGATGCCGACATCTACGGCCCCAACCTGCCGCTGATGCTCGGCGTCAATGCGCCGCCCGCGGTGTTGGACGAGAAGATCATGCCGCTCGAGGCGCACGGCGTGAAGGTGATCTCGCTCGGCTTCCTCATCGAGCGCGACCAGCCGGCCATCTGGCGCGGGCCGATCGTCATGAAGATCATCACGCAGTTCCTGCGCGATGTCGCCTGGGGCCAGCTCGACTACCTCTTCGTCGACATGCCCCCGGGCACGGGAGACGCCCAGCTCTCGCTGGTACAGGCCGCCAAGATTGCCGGCGCGGTGATCGTCACCACGCCGCAGGAAGTTGCCGTGGGCGACGCGCTGCGCGGGGCCAAGATGTTCGAGCGCGTGGGCGTGCCGGTGCTGGGCATCGTGGAGAACATGAGCTACTTCGAGTCGCCGGAAACGGGCAAGCCCATCGCCATCTTCGGTTCAGGCGGCGGCCAGCGCCTGGC
>DATCGU010000174.1:0-9595 GCA_036508735.1 Gemmatimonadaceae bacterium | reverse complement strand
GTGGTGGCCGCCGCCGCATCGCTGCAGTCGCTGACGAAGAGTGTGATCATCACGCAGGTACCCTCGCGGCTCGCGGTGTCCGCCAACGCGGTGGATACGGTGAAGTACACCCTCCCCGACTCGGCGGTCAACGTGAGCCCGGCGCTCACCGTGAAGCTGACGCGGGACAGTTCCGGCGTCGCGGTGGGGGTTCCCGGGTTCTTGGTGAGCTGGCAGGTGACGTTCCACGGGGTAGTCAGGGGAAAGAACGACTCGATCGCGTCACTCTGGGACGACGCCAAGCACACCAGCGCGCTCGATACGACGAGTGCCGACGGCACGGCCGCCCGTTCGTTGCGCATCTGGTCGATTTTGCTCCCGGCCAGTGCCGACTCGTTCGTCGTCTCCGCGACCACGCGCTACCGGGGACTCCCAGTAGCGGGAAGTCCCGCCACGTTCGTAATTCACTTCCGTCCAAAGTTACCGGGGCGCTGACCACGGCTCGTTTCGCGCGGCGCGCCGGCACCTACGCCGTGTGGAGACCGAGATGATTGCTCGTGGAGGCCCCCGCCCCGCGCCGGGCACGCTGAACCACATCTTCTTCGACGCCATGGCGGCGTACGACCGTCCGGATGCGATGAACGTCCGCATGGGCCCGGGAAAGTGGCATGCGATCTCGCATCGCGAAACGGAACGGCGCGTGCGCCAGCTCTCGCTGGGGCTGCGCGACCTCGGACTGCAGCCGGGTGACCGCGTGGCCCTCATCTCCGAGAACCGGCCGGAGTGGGCCATCGCCGACTGGGCCTGCCTGACGGCACGGCTCACCGACGTGCCCATCTATCCGTCGCTGCCCGCCGCGCAGGTGGTGCACCCGATCAACGACTCGGGGGCGGTGGCGATCTTCGTGTCCAGCGAGACGCACGCCGCCAAGGTGGCATCGATTCGCGCGCAGTGCCCAGCCCTCAGGCACGTCATCGCGTTCACCGGCGAGCGCATTGCCGGTGCCGACCTGACGCTCGCCGAAGTGGAGGCGCGCGGCGCGGCGCTCGATACGCCGGAGCGTGCGGCCCAGTGGAAGGCCGAGGCGCTGGCCGTGCAGCCCGACGACCTGGCGACGCTCATCTACACGTCGGGAACGACCGGCCTGCCCAAGGGCGTCATGCTGACGCACGACAACATCTACTCCAATGTGCAGGCGTCGATGCGGGTGCTCCCCCTCGACATCGGCAAGGAGGTGGCGCTCAGCTTCCTTCCGCTGTGCCACATCTTCGAGCGGATGGGCGACTACCTGTACTGGGCGATGGGGGCCGCGATCCACTACGTGGAGAACTTCGACTTGGTCCCCATCTGCCTGCAGGAGGCGCGCCCCACCTTTGCCATGTCGGTGCCGCGCCTGTACGAGAAGATGTACGCCCGGGCGTTCGAGAACGCGCTGGCCAGCGGCGCGGTGAAGAAGCGCATCTTCTTCTGGGCGCGCTCAGTGGCCAACCGGTGGGCCGACGTGAAGCTGGGTGGTCACGAGCCGTCGGGCCCGCTGGCGTGGCAGTACGCGCTGGCGCAGAAGCTGGTGTTCAGCAAGATCAGGGTGCGCACCGGTGGGCGCATGCGCTACTTCGTGTCGGGTGGCGCGCCGCTGGCGCCGGAGATCAACAAGTTCTTCTATGCCGCGGGACTGACGATCCTCGAGGGGTACGGCCTGACGGAAACGTCGCCGGTCATTGGCGTGAACTCGCCGTCGGCCTTCCGCATCGGTTGCATCGGGCGGCCGATCGCCGGGGTCGAGGTGCAAATTGCCGGCGACGGCGAAGTGCTGACGCGCGGGCCGCACGTGATGAAGGGATACTGGAACCGCCCCGATGCCACCGCCGAGGCGATTGACGCCGACGGGTGGTTCCACACCGGCGACATCGGCGTGCTGGAAGATGATTTCCTGCGGATCACCGACCGCAAGAAGGACATCATCGTGACGGCCGGCGGCAAGAACATCGCGCCGCAGCCGATCGAGAACGGGCTGAAGCTCAACAAGTACGTCTCGCAGGCCGTGATCATCGGCGACAAGCGCAAGTTCCCGGTGGTGCTGGTGGTGCCGGACTTTGCGGCGCTCGAGCGGTGGGCGGCGCTGCACAACATCTACTGGAGCGAACGCGCGCAGCTGCTGCAGATGCCCACCATCCAGCAGAAGATGGACAAGGAGATCGCCGAAGAGTGCGGGAAGATGAAGCTCGCCAGCTTCGAGACGCCGAAGAAAGTGGCGCTGCTCGAGCATGATTTCTCGGTCGATCGCGGCGAACTGACGCCGACGCTCAAGGTGAAGCGGCGCGTGATCGACAAGGACTACGCGGCGGTGGTCGACAAGCTGTACGAGTCGCCAGCATCGGATTGAGAGATCTTCAGCGCTCGCTCGTTGCCCGCCGCAGCGTTACGACGTCGGAGACCTTCTCGCCCACCCAGTGACGGTCGTCGCGGGCGAGTTCGTTGATGCCGGCGGGCACGGACGCGGCGGCCGGCGCCACGAGGCGCCCGCGCGGCTTGAGCACCCGTACGGCGTCGGCGACGCGCGCCGGCGTGGCGCGTTCGAGCGCGATGCCCTGCAGCGATGCGGCGGCCAGCGGCCAGCGGTCGCCCACTCCAACAAGGACGCCGACACCCTCGTCGGCGACCGTCGCCGGGGGAGGATCGACCAGCAGGTACTCGGCGCTCATCAGCGCCAGCAGCGCCGAGGCAAGGCTGCCCCACCCCGCATCGAGGACGTACAGCCCGCGCTCCTCAACGTGCAGCAGCGCGGCGGCGCGCATGACCTCGTCGTCGCCGGCCGGCATCGACTCGCTGGGGGTCCGCTCGCCGAAGACCACCGCGCCGTCGCGCACCGCGTACTCCGCCTTGCAGGCCGGACAGCCGAGCGTGGCGTCGACGAGACGGCGGTTCTCGGTGCGGTACGCCGCAGCCACGAGCCACGTTTCGTCGTGATCGTTGGGACAGCGCAGGCGGTCGATCAGGTCGACGAACACTTTAGTGGAATCAGGCGCTCGAGAGGCGCAGTTCGTGGACCGTGACGTGCACCGGCTGGCTGACCGCGTAGACGACCGCGCGGGCGACGTCGTCGGGGCGCAGCATGGCCGCGCGACCGGCGAGCGTCTTGCCGAGTTCTGCCTCGTGCGGCGCCCACAGGCCGGTGTCCACCGCGCCGGACGCCACGAGCGTGGCCCGCACGCCGGAGCCGCGGGACTCGGCATACAGCACCTCGTGCAGGGCGCGCAGGCCGTACTTGGATGCGCTGTAGGCGCCGTTCATCGGCCAGATGTTGCGATCGGCCACCGTGCCGATGGAGACCACGTGGCCGCTGCCCCGCGCGCGCATGGCCGGCAGGAATGCCCGGAGCACCCGGAATGGCGCGGTGAGATTGGCGTCGAGCGCGGCGGCAAACTGCTCGACGTCCTGCTCGTGCAGCAGGGCGCGCGGGTAGATGCCGGCATTGTTCACGAGGATGTCGGGCGCGCCGTGCGCCCATTGCGTGACCGCCGCGGCGAGCGCGGCAACGTCGATGGCATCGGTGCAGTCGGCGGGGGCCACCAGGTGAGCGTCGCCGAACTCGTTGGACAATTCGGCGGCGAGGCTGTGCAGCCCTGCGGCACCACGGGCTACCAGGGCCACGCGCACGCCCTCGGCGGCAAGGGCGCGCGCGATGGCGGCGCCGATGCCGCGCGATGCCCCCGTGATGACCGCCGTGCGCCCGGTAAGCATCAGCGCAGCGGTGACGACGGACTTTGGGCCAGGCGCAGGAACTCGTCGCGCGTCTTGGCGTCGTCGCGGAAGGCGCCGCGCAGGGCGGAGGTGATGGTTATGGAGTTCTGCTTCTCCACGCCGCGCATCATCATGCACAGGTGGTACGCCTCAATGACGACGCCGACGCCGGCCGGTTTGAGCACGTCCTCGATGGCCGTGGCCACCTGCTCGGTGAGGCGTTCCTGCACCTGCAGGCGCCGCGCGAAGATCTCGACGATGCGCGGCAGTTTGGAAAGGCCGACGATCTTGCCGTCGGGGATGTAGGCGATGTGCGCCTTGCCGAAAAACGGGAGCATGTGGTGCTCGCACATCGAATACAGTTCGATGTCGCGCACCATGACCATCGACGCGTGCGCCTCCTCGAACACCGCGTCACCGACAACGTCCAGCACGTCCATCTGGTAGCCGCGGGTGAGCCAGGTGAGCGACTTGGCCACGCGACTCGGCGTCTTCATCAGGCCTTCGCGCGACGGGTCCTCGCCGAGCAGTTCGATCTGCCGGCGAATGATGTTCTCGAACTCCAGCGATCGGTCGCCGCCGATGTCGCCAGCGGAGCTGGCGTCGCCGAACGGATCGTCGGCGGCGTCGAGGCGGGCGCTGCGCAGGGACCGCGAGGACCCGGGGAACCCGGGGGACCGGGGGGCGTCAGCGCCCATCGTATTCGACATAGTTGTTCTCCGTCTCCATCAGCCGGAGGCGCGTCAGCTTGTGCGGCCGGATGGCCGGTTCGAGGACGCGCCAGAACATCAGGATGATGTTCTCGGAAGTGGGATTTGTTCCCGCCATGGCCGGAATGTCGACGCTGAAGTTCCGGTGATCGACGTGGTCGAGGAGATCGCGGTCAACCAGCTCTTTCAGCCGCCCCAGGTCGATGACGTAACCGGTGACGGGGTCGGGTTCGCCGGTGACCGAGACCTCGAGCACGTAGTTGTGCCCGTGCCAGTTCGGGTTGTTGCACTTGCCGAAGAGGCGCGCGTTGTCCTCGTCGCTGAGGGCCGGGTTATGGACCCGGTGGGCGGCGTTGAAGGTCAGGCGTCGGGTGACGGTGAGGAGGGGCATTGAAGAAAGATAGCCCGTTCGTCGATGGCCATGCACGGCGGCGAAGGCGCCGGCGCTCTCCTCCTTGCCGGCGGCTTCGCTCCACCATACCTTCGCCGTCGTCACTATCACGCCACGTCACTACTTTTGGAAAGCAACGACCGGGGCGTCGGTTCGTTAGATCCGCCAACCTGATCGACCGGCGTCCATGCATCGTCCAGCCACACCTCTGGCCACCCCCGCAATCCTTCTTGACGGCGATCTGACGCTCCGCGTCCTCGGCGATCCGTCGCTCGACCGGATCGCTGCGGACGGCACGCGACACCGGGTCCTGGGCCTCGGCAAGCCGCTTGCCCTGATCACGTACCTGGCCGTCGCACCGCAGCACGAGGCCAGTCGCGAGTTCCTGGCCGACCTGCTGTGGGGCGACAACTCGGTCAGCGACCCGCTGCACAGCCTGCGCAATGCCCTGCTGTTGATTTCCAAGCAAGCGGACAGTGCGCTCATTGAATCCACACCAACCCGCTGCCGGCTGGCCCGCACGCTGCCGAGCGATCTCGCCTGCCTGACGCAGGCACTCGGCGCCCGTGATCTCGAGCGAGCCATGGCGAGCTATCCCGGGGATTTCCTGCCGGAGTTCGCTGCGCCGGGGTGCCGGCAGTTCGAGCATTGGAGCGAGAGCGTGCGCCTGCGCGTGCGCACCGACGTGGCCAACGCCGCCGACGTGCTGGTGCGCCAACTGCTCGACACGGGGCGCCCCCGCGATGCCGAGCGATACGCGAGGCGAATGATTGAGATCGACCCGCTGAACGAGCGCGGCCGTCGCATCCTGCTCGAAGCGCTGCTCGCTGCCGGCGACCCGATGGCCGCACTCACCGAAGCCGTGCTGACCGAGCAGTGGCTGGAGGCCGAGGAAATCGATCCGGAAGCAGCGACGACGGCATTGCTGCAACAGGCGCGCCGAGCCCGCGCTACGCCAAGGAGTTCGTTGGAGGCAGACGCAACCGGCCAGCCCGGGGCGCTGGAAGCAAGCGCCGACCTCGTCGGACGCGCGGCGGAGTTCGCCGCGATCATGAATGCCTGGGAATCGGCCCGCGCGGGCACCACGACCATGGTGTCCATCGAGGCCGGCGCGGGCATCGGCAAGACGCGACTGCTCTCGGACGTGGAGAACCGGCTGCGCGCCCAGCGCGCGCAGGTGGTGTTGGTGCGCGCCCTGGCGGACGAACGTGACGTGCCATTTGCGCTGGTCGCGGCCATTGTTGGCGAACTCGCCCGCCTGCCGGGCGCGGCCGGGGTTTCCGCCGCGACCGGCGGCGTGCTTGTGGGGCTGGACTCCTCGCTCTCGGCGACCTTCCGGGCGGCGGCCGACTTCGCCACGTCCGACCAGGTATTGCGGCGCACCCGGGCGCTTCAGGAACTGCTGGCCTGCGTCGCCGAAGAGCGTACCACGGTACTTCTGCTGGACGACCTGCACTGGGCCGACGACTCGTCGCTGGCGGTGCTTCCCGCCATTTTTGCTCGCCTCGCCTCGCACCGCGTGCTGGTGGTCACCGCATCGCGACCCGGACGCGGGGCCGTGCTCGCAGGTAATCGCACGCGCCATCTCCCACTCGCCGCCCTTTCGGCCGAGGAAGTTGGCCAGTTGATCGCCAGCATTCGACCGCTCCCCCAGTCACCGTGGGGCGAGGCGTTGGTGCAGGGAGTCTATTCGGCGTCACGGGGCGTTCCCGTGTTCGCCCTTCTCGCGTTGCGCGATGCCACCACACGAAGGCTCGTGCGCCTCGGCGAGACGACGTGGGAGTGCGACGACCCGACGGCGCTGGAGGCCGGGCTGCGCGACGGCGCACCACTGCCCATGGCGCTCCGCGATCTCCCCCCGCTCGCGCGACGAGTGCTCCTGCATCTCGCGGTGGCGGGACGTGGGGTTCCCTCAGAGACGCTGGCCAACGCACTGGATTCGGAGCCGTCGCTTGCGCTTGCCGACGCACTCGACGCACTGGAGCGCCGCGCCCTCATCATTCGCGTGGGCGATCTCGTGTCGCCGGCACACGACGTGGTCGTGGAATCGGCGCTGAGCGGCGCGTTGGACGACGAGCGCCGGACCGCGACGCGCGAGATGGCCCTGGCCATGCTCGGGACGAATGATCGCCGGTGGCAGGAGCGCGGTGTGCGCCTGTTCTCCACGGTGGCGACAGCGATCGAGCTCGCGCCCCGCCTTGCGCCACTCGTCCGGGATGCCACGCTGCCGCGCGGGGTCAGTGTGGCGCGGTCGCTCGGTGCATGGCTCGGCGAGTCGCCCGAGCAATCCAGATTGGCGCGTGCGGTCGCGAATCACCTTCCCCTGCGCCTGAGACTTCGACCGTTTCGCCGGCACCTGGTAGCAGCCGGCCTGGCGGCGAGCCTGTTCGCAGCGATTCCACTGTGGAACATGAGTCATCCGATCGCCCGCGTGGATGCCACGCTCGTCGGGATGGTCGTAACTGGCGACAGCACCATCCAGGCCTTCTCCACCCCCCTCACGCCGACTGGCTGGGACGAATCAACCGCACTTGACGGGCGCCTGGCGGGTACAGGCGCTACCGCGGTGACGAACCTCGGAGACTTCGCCCGGCCATCCCTCCTGGCGCAGCGCACCGGAGAACTCCTTTCCTGGCACGTCTATGCTGATTCGGGCGGGAGCGATCTCGACGTCACGGATGCAAAGGGCACCTCCACACGATTGACCACTTCGCCCGGCGACGACGTGCCGAGTTCGTGGTCGCCCGATGCGCGTTTCATCCTGTTCGAATCGTCGCGCTGGAGTCCCCTCAGGCACCACAAGCTTGGCATCCTCGACCGATTCACGGGCGCCACACGACGCCTGACCCAGTCGGAAGGGCGCGAGGGGGGTGGCAGCTGGAGCCCCGATGGATCCCGCATTGCGTTCAATCGCGGCTATCTCGACGGACGGCCATCGCAGTTCTGCGTCGTGGACGTCGACGGTGGCGGTGAACGCTGTACCACGGCAATGGGAGAACTGCTCGGGTGGAGAACTCCGGCCGAGATTCTCGTCAGCCAGGGAAGCACTGTTCTGGCCGTCCACCCCGACTCGTCGTGGCGCCTCGACACGGTCGCCACAGAGGCCTTCAGGGTGACGTTGTCGCCCAACGGACGGTGGCTGGCCTGGCTTGGCAGCGGTACGGCGCCGAGCGTCGCGTTCGTCTCACGGTCGAGCGAGCCGGAACATTCGCGCAAGGTGCGCTGGACAACGACTGGAATACCACCGGACCGACTTGGTTGGGGAGCGCGCGGCGAAAGCGCCCCGTACGTCGAGCGCCTCACGATCCACTCGCCAACGGACACGATCATCGTCGGTGTTCCGCACCGGTTCACGGTTGTTGCGGCGTGGAGTGACAGCTCCGCATCGGAGCCACCCCACGTGCAATGGCGCGTAGGGGCAAGCGGCGACGGCGATATCGATTCCGCGGGCGCTCTCATCGCGCGGCGGCCCGGAACCATCGTCGTCGTGGCCAGCGCTGGTGGCTGGCGCGCGACCTCGCGACGGATCGTTGCCGTTCCGGCCACCACACGGCTGGTCGCGGCCGAGGATTGGGTGAAGGGCCTCGGGGCCTGGCGTGCGTTCGGTGATCCCATGGCAACGGTGACGCGAGATCCGCGCGTCGGTGGGGCACTGATCAACAACGGCGACGGATCCTATTTCAGCGGGGCGTACTATCGAACACCGCTGCGGTGGGAACATGGCCTGGCAGTGGACGCGGTTGTGAGCACGCCGGTCACCGAGTTGCAGTGGCAGACGCTGGACCTGGACCTCCGGGGATTCGGCAACGAACGGGATCTCGACGCGTGGGACCACCGCACCGGTTACATGCCGGGGTCAGGTAATGCCATGCCATGCCTCTTCTTCTATCCCGGTTCGGAGGGGACCGATGGATTGGCGACCATTGCCCCCCTCGCGCCACCTCCCGCGGGCGCACGGCGACCACGGCTTTCCATTGGCAACGGTCACCCCTACCGCGTCCGGCTGCAAGTCTTTCCCGACGGACGTTGCGGCATGGCCGTGAACGGCGCCGCACTCTTCGTATCGAACGAGCACTTCGGAGCAGGTGTCCCGTTGCGTCTTACTTCGTACGGCAACTCGTGGAAGACCCGCATGCTGCTCGGGCCGCTTACCATTATGGAAGGCGTGCCCGGTGACATCGACTGGACGCGCATCGTCCGCGAGATCCCGTCGACGATGCCGCCGGGCCCCCCGCACAGCACGACGCCCCGCTCACCGAAGTGAGCGGGGCGCCGCGATGAAGCGGAACGAAGCGGGGTGTTTTAAAGCCCTGTCGAAGGTTGAGCCCCTCACCCGGCCTTCCGCCTTCCCCGCATCGGGGCATGACGTCAACCAGGATGTTGGAAACCAGTCGGAGGACTGTTGGCTTAAAAGTGAGACCGCTTCGCCCCACCGGCCTCTACTCTAGTGTCGGGCGCACGGAAAGGAAAGTGGAGGAAAGGAAGCCGTACGCTTTACGCTGTACGCCATACGCCGTCCGCTATCGTACAGCTTACAGCTTACAGCGTAGAGCGTACAGCTTACAGCTTCTTTTCCCAACGGATCCCCGAGGCTACTATTGAACCCATGATCTACACCGTGACTGCCGTCGCATTGCTCGTCCTCTGGGCCGTCGGCACCTTCCTGTTCGACGCCCCGGGCTGGATTCACCTGCTGCTGACGCTCGGCGTCGCACTCTGGGTGTACGGCATCGTCTCGCGCACGGAACCGGCGAAGAAGTCCTGACCGCCGGCG
>DATCGU010000173.1:0-9618 GCA_036508735.1 Gemmatimonadaceae bacterium | reverse complement strand
ACCGGCCGCGGCGGCGTGGTCAGCAAGCCCGACGTCCTAGCCGCGCTCAGCACGCCGACACCTCGTCCTGTGGTTGCAGCCTTCAGCCCTCCGCCCGCTGCCGTCGCTCGTCCGGCGGGCGAGCGCGAGACGCGGGAGAAGATGACCACGCGCCGCAAGCGCATCGCCGAGAACCTGCTGCAGGCGCAACACGCCACGGCGCACCTCACCACGTTCAACGAGATCGACATGAGCGCCATCTCGGCGCTCCGGGGCCGCCTGAAGGAAAAGGTGGAGAAGGAACACGGCGTGAAGCTCAGCTTCATGCCCTTCTTCGCCAGGGCCGCCTGCCTGGCGCTCAAGGCGTTCCCGACGGTGAACGCGCAGATCGACGGCGAGTCCGTCATCTACAAGCACTATGTGAACCTCGGCATCGCGGTGGCCAGCGAGGCCGGGTTGGTGGTGCCGAACCTGAAGGACGCCGACCGCAAGGGCATCCTTGACTTCTCGCGTGACATCATCGCGCTGGCCCAGAAGGCGCGCGACGGCAAGCTGACGATGGACGACCTCACCGGTGGTTCGTTCACCATCACCAACGGCGGCGTGTTCGGTTCGCTGCTGTCCACACCGATCATCAACTACCCGCAGGTCGCCATCCTCGGACTGCACAAGACGCAAGACCGCCCGGTCGCCGTCGACGGCCAAGTGGAGATCCGCCCGATGATGTACGTCGCACTGTCGTACGATCACCGCATCGTCGACGGCCAGCAGGCGGTGCTCTTCCTCGTGAAGCTGAAGGAACTCATGGAAGACCCGGCGGCGATGCTGGTCGAGTGAGGCACCTCAGCGAACGCCGATAGTTGCGATGAGCGCCCTAAGCCACCACGGCTCGGGAACCTCGTGCGCCTGGTAGGCTCCCGCCATCGCGCCCGTCCACGACGCGGCAGCGATCACGCCCGCCCTGAATCCGTGCCGGCGCAGCGTTGCCAGTACGTCCCGCGCACCCTTCAGCGGGGCCAGTGGCCCTGGCAGCGGATCGAGGCCCGGCCGACCGAACACCTCACGCCGAGCCACCAGGACCCCGCCCGACGTCGCATAGGTCAGCCGCGAGAGATAGCCAAGCGTCGTTCGCGCCGGCGGGATGAGGTGCCGAAGCACCAGTCGAGGCGACACACCTACCGCCCCGCCCAGCGCAACCGCGCCGAAGAGAATTTCGGAATCATCTCCCGAGTCGAGCCGCAACCCCTTGCGGCCTTCAAGGGAATAGCGTCCTTCCCCGCGCCCCCGCACCCAGTATTCCATCACCGCACGACGCGTCACCATTCCCGTTCCAAAGGGCGTGCAGTCTGTAAAGCGCGTGGCACGCGTGAACTCCTCGGCATCCTTCGCGCGCTCCTGATGGATGCCGGACGCGTGACGAGCGGTCCACGCGTCGACCGGTCCGGTGAACTCCACAACGATTCGACCTGCCCCGAATGCCAGCACCTCGGGATGCCGCTCCGCAACCGTCACCGCGCCGTCGAGATACCCCGCGTCGGGTTCATTATCGTCATCGAACCAGACGAGAAGTTCACCCGTGGTCGCGTGTGTTCCGGCTTCGCGCGCGTTCGATAGCCCGGCACGAGGTTCGGTGATCACGCGAAACCAGGAACAATCGGCCATCATCGTCCTGAGCAGGTCACTCCCCGCCAGTGGGGGCTGGCTCCCATTGTCCACCAGCACCGCCTCGCGAGTCCAGCCGGCCGGCACCCGAAGCGCCGCGACCGCCGCCAGCACCCGAGGCAGCAGGAATGGCGATGGATTTCGTGTGCAGACGATGATCGACAGAAGGGACATGCCAAAAGATGAAGTCGAGGGCCCTGATCAGGAAGCAGCATCGGCCGCATCTCCGTCCGCGCGAACCGCATGCGGTTGCCAGCCCCGGTGCTCCGTTTCCGTGACCGGTTAGATTTCCCCGCAGACTCCAACCGGCTCCACTTGTGACAGATATCCTGACTCCTGACGTCGTCGTCATCGGCGGCGGACCCGGCGGTTACGTCGCCTCCATTCGCGCCGCCCAACTGGGCCTCACCACCGTCTGCGTCGAGATGGATCGCACGCTGGGTGGCACCTGCGTGAACGTCGGCTGCATCCCCTCCAAGGCGCTGCTCAGCTCCTCGGAGCACTACGAGTTCGCGCGCCTGCACGCCGCGGAACACGGCATCGACTACGCGGGCGTCTCGTTCGACCTCGCGCGAATGATGAAGCGCAAGGACGACGTCGTGGAACAGAACACCAAGGGTGTCGAGTTCCTCTTCAAGAAGCACAAGGTCACATGGGCGAGGGGCTTCGGCACGCTCAGGGCCGGCAACCTCGTCGAGGTCAAGGCGAACGACGGAGCCGTCACGACGTACCGGCCCAAGCACGTGATCCTCGCCACGGGGTCGGTGACGGTAGAACTGCCGTTCCTCAGGTTCGACGAAGAACGCGTCCACTCGAATGTCGGTGCGCTGAAGATCCACGAGGTACCCGGGCACCTCATCGTCATCGGCGGCGGTGTCATCGGCCTCGAACTCGGCTCGGTCTGGCGTCGCCTCGGCGCCAAGGTCACCGTCATTGAGTTCATGCCGACCATCCTCCCCGGGAACGACGACGACATCATCAAAGAAGCCGCCCGGATCTTCCGCAAGCAGGGGATGGACATCCACACCGCCACCAAGGTCACCGGCGGACGCCGCGACGGTGACAGGGTGACCGTCGAGGTCGAGGAGAACGGTGCCCCCAGCGTGTACGAGGCCGACCACGTACTCGTCTCCGTCGGGCGCAAGCCGGCACTGTACGGCATCGATGCGACCGCCCTCGGCCTCGCGCTGGGCACGCGAGGTGAGATCGCGGTCGACGACCAGATGCGCACCAACCTGCCGAACGTCTTCGCCATCGGCGACGCCGTGGGCGGCAAGCTGCTGGCGCACAAGGCGGAGGAGGAAGGCGTCATTGCCGCCGAGGTGATCGCCGGTCGGCACACGCACATGCACTACCACAACATGCCGGGCGTCGTCTATACCTGGCCCGAGATTGCCACCTGCGGTCTCACCGAGGCCGAGGTGAAGGGGAGCGGACGCGCGTATCGCGTGGGCAAGTTCCCGTTTTCGGCGAACGGACGCGCGCGCTCCATGGCGGAGACCGGCGGCTTCGTGAAGTTCGTGGTGGACGCAGCCACCGACGAGATTCTGGGCTGCCACATGATCGGCGCCAACGTCAGTGACCTGCTGAGCGAGGTGGTGCTGGCCATGGAGTACCGCGGCACCGCCGAAGACATCGGCATGACGGTGCATTCGCACCCGACGCTCAGTGAGGTCGTGAAGGAAGCGGCACTGGCGGCACTGGGGCGCGCCATCCACATCTGAGGCCCACACAGCGCAAGATCACCAGATCGCGAGAGCGCGAGGAAGGACCATCCTCTCTCGCGGTCTCGTGCTCTCGCGGTCTCGCGCTCTACAATCCGTATCGCTCGCGCAATATCCGTTCGTGGTGCATGGCATGTCCCGCGGCGATCCACGCCAGCGCTCGTACGCTCACGTCCTTGCCGCTTGCCACGCCCCGGCGCACCCAGGCCTCCTCCGGAATCCCGCGCAGCAACACCAGGGTGGCGCCACGCACCGCCGCGAACTCGCCCAGCAGCGTGTCGAGCGGCCGGTCGTTGGCCCCGCTCATCGGCGCGTAGGCATTCTCGTCGAATGACGCCAGCGGCGTGGCGTCGCCGCGTGCCATGCGCAGCACGCGGTACGCGAAGATGCGCTCGGCGTCGGTCACGTGGAGGACGACTTCCTTGATCGTCCACTTGCCGGCAGCGTACGCGAAGGCCGCTTTCCCGTCACCGATGTCCTTGAGAAGACGCACGAATCCCTCGCCCTGCCCGGCGAGCGTTCGGGTGACATCGCCGTCGGGGACGAGCGCCACGTAACTGGCGTAGAAAGGCGCGTGCTCGTCGGCACCCGGACGGCTGCTCGAGGCTCTGCTCATGACAGCACCGTCGTGGCGAGCGTTACGGGCCGTGGGAACGAGAACAGGGGCATGGAGACGCCTCCGAGAGTGGCGCGGCGCCATTCCAGAGCCGGGAGGGGAGCCAGAAGGCATCGCGTGTAAGGGTTTAGTGGTGAAATACCTCACAAAACTTCCATAATTGCACCGTATATCGCGAGGCCCTCCCGCAGTAGACATTGCCTGTGCAACCGGAAGCGCGCTGATAATACCAGGCGAGCCACCGGGGGCAAACATATCGGGGAACGCAGGGCCGCCGTCAGCGGCCCGGCGTGTCGCGGTAGGCACAGCGAGGGGCGCGTTCAGTGCGCCGGGGGGCCGTCACTGGCTCGTTCACCGCTGACCTACCGCGACTCCGTTAAGACAGGCTCGAGAGCACAAGAGCGCGAGAGGAGATCTTCCTCTCGCGTTCTCGCGCTCTTGCGCTCTTGCGCTCTTGCGCTCTTGCGTTCTATCGGCTGCCCCGGAACACCACCTCGCGACGCACGTAACCGTCGGCGTCGGCGCCTGTGGTGGGCATGGGAATGTTCACCGGCCGCCCGCCGTACACTTCAAAGCGCTTGAGTGCCGAGTCCACCGCCGCGACGTCACCCGCGGAGCCATTCGAGACCGTCACATCGCCGGCTCCGGAGGCAATCCCGGCTACGGACGCCGGCGCCTTCACGAAGCCGTGCACCGTCGTCCCGGCCAGCCCCTCGACGACCACGTGGAACTCGTCGCCCTCGGCACGCGCGGCGACGACGCGCGGCGAATGCGAACGTTCGCCAATCCGCGCCTTCTCCGGCACGAGCGCCACGTCCCACGCGCGGGGCAGCGTCACGATCAGGCGGAGCGCTGCCTGCGGCGGCGTGGCGAGCACGCCTTCCACTGGGGTGGCGCCCGTGGGCGCGAATCGCACACGGAGCGCACGCGTCAGGCGCGTCCCCTCGGCAGGCGTCACAACCAGCACCACCTGGTCACTGTGCGGACGCGCGTGGACGAAGACCGACAGCCTGTCGGAACCAACGGTCAGGTTGTCGACCCCCACCCGATCGGTGCCAAGCGGTACCCACGGCGCCACCGTCAGTGTGCCCGCCGGCGCATCCACCTCGAGTCCCATCATTCCCCGCAGCAGCGGCGTCAGGATCATCGACGTGGCGAAGAACTGCTGCGGCACCGCCGTGTCCAGCGGCTTGTACACCCGCCCGCTGATCACCTCAGGGTTTCGCCCGCGGGACTCGTCGAAGGTCGTGTTGGCAATCGCGCGCAGCGCCTGCCACCCCGCGTGCGGATTGCCGTAGCGGAACTGCGCCGTGGCCACCCACCCGGTGACGAACGGCCAGACGGCGCCGTTGTTGTAGTGGAGCGGGTCGAACAGCGGGCTGGTCGTCGAGAGCGGTCGCGCCCCCCAGTCGGTCATCAAGTCGCTGCGCGCCATGCGCTCGGCCATCAGGCGCCCATTGGCCTTGTCGAAGACGTCGAAGGCCATCGCTGTGGCCGGCCATGCCGTCATGGTCTCGTTGATCACGCCCTGTTCGAGCACGGCAAAGGCGTATTGCCCCTTCGACGGGATCCACAGCTTGGCCTCGAGCGTCGCCAGAGCCTTCACGCGCTCGGCGCGCGCCTCGGTGGCGAGCTGCGGCTCGCCCATTGCGTCGGCCATCCGCGCAAACCGCTCCAGCGAGGCGATCCAGACGCCGCTCAGGTAGACGTCGCTGACGATGCCCACCTGCAGGTCGCCAACTTCCAGTGCGCCGGCGCCGGCACACGTGTTCTCCATCAGGCCGTCGTTGTCGGTATCACACTTCCGCGACCACTCGTAGGCCTTCCTCACGTTGGGCCAGAGCGCGCGCACGGTCGTGGTGTCGGCCGTCTGCTTCCAGTACTCGCCGAACGCCAGTATCCAGAACGGCGTCGTGTCGCCGTGGTAGAAAGCGTAAGGATAGGCGCCGAACCAGTCCACCTTCCCTGCCCCCTGCGAGATCTCGTGCGTGATCTTGCCGTCGGCGCGCTGGTACCTGGCGAAGAACTTCAGCGCACCGTCACGCACCAGGTCGTGCTGGCCGACCGCGCTCATCGCGAACGAGTTGATCGACGCATCGCCGCCAAAGAACCAACCGAAGCCCGGACGGTCGCTCGCCGCACCCGAAAGTCCGTAGCCGGCCACCAACCCGCAGCCGAGGTCGGGGTTGCAGACCATCGATTCGTCGAGGTTGACCTTCGCCCACTCTACTGCCAGGTCGACGTCGGCGTCACCAGTGACCACCGAAACCTGCCGCGTGCGGATCGAATCGGCGTGCGCGACACGCTTCTTCCACTCGCGTTCGATGACGCCCGGTTCGAGCAGTCGATTGTACAGCGCCAACGCGGAGTCGCGCGGCATTTCACCCCCGGCGAGGACGATCGGGATGAATCCCGCGTGGATGTTGACGTTGCCGCCGGGCGGTTCGCCGAGCCTGGGCTCGGTGTAGCGCTCGCTGGCGTTCCCCACTCCGATGGTGAACTGGGGTGGCGCCGCGGTCAGCTGGTGTGCGGGAACGTCGCTGGCCTGCGTGACGGCCGGCGACCCGAGGAACGCACTTACCGTTCGGCGGCTCTCGCTGAACAGGAATGCCTTGGCGTCGGGGCGCCACACGAGGTACTGCCCACCGAGCGATGCCGGCCACGCGAGGTGGAGGTCGGGGGTGAATGACGCCACGATCTCCATCGGACGGATGGCGTCGACCTCAAGGAGCATCACGACGGCCGGGAGGTTGAGCGGCGTGAACACCGTCTGCTTCACGGTGAACGTCTCGTATGCGTAGGTGATGGTGACCCCCTCGGGCCGCACGACCACGGAGCGGGCCACGTCGCGGCCGGCGATGGGCTGCGTGTACTTCGGCACACGGAAGCTCAGTCGGAAGTCATGCATCCACTTGTACGGCCAGCTCCATACCTCGAAGCCGCCGTCCTCGGTGCCCATGGCGATGGAGCGCCGGCCGACGGCACTGACGAATTGGCCGGCGCGAGCGTCGCCACTCAGCGCAATGGGAGAGCGTCCGAGGTCGAAGGGCGCGATGGTCTGGGCAATCGCGACCGCAGGAATGGCCGCGGCAAGCGCGAGGATGACTATGGTCTTGCGCATGGAGGAAACCTGTGCGCCGTCGCGGGGGATGCGCCACTCTCGGTCGCGTCGTCTCTCACGGTGACCGGAGGAGCCCTCTCGCCCCAACTCCACCGGCAGCACAAAGGGCCGCCCGGATCGACCGGACGGCCCTCGTGGTCAGGACTGGGCGTTCAGCGCTTCTCGGGCAGCTTGGCGAGGACCTGCGCCTGGACGTACGCCGGCGTCACCATGCGACGGCGCGTGGACGTCTCGGCCTCGACCTTCTTCCAGAAGGCGACCTCGCGGGGCGACGCGTTGAGCTCCGCCTCAGTGACCGGCTCACCATCGAGCCAAGCATGCACGGCATCCGAAACGTGCGCGGCACCAGCCGGCACTTCCTTGTCGAGCATCGGTGGGTCCTGCTGCGTGCGGTGAGTGCCCGGCTCGATGCCCTCACGCGGATCAAGATTGTCGTGCGTCACTGGTATCGCTCCTCTAGCAGCGCCTGAAGCGCCTCGCGTGCCCGGTGCACACGCATCTTCAGGGCCCCTACGGTCGTGTCGAGCAGGACGGCCATCTCTTCATATGATCGCCCCTCGACGTGTTTCATCACGAACGCCTCCCGCAACGATGCGGGCAGCACGGCCAATGCGCAGTCCAAGTCGGACCGCAGTTCTCCCCGGTCGAGTTCCTCTTCAGGGGTCTCGTATCCAGACGCCTGATCGTCCTCTTCGTAACTCAGGTGGGCCCGGCGGATGTTCTTCAGCCAGTCCTTGCACCCGTTGGCCACGATGCGAAAGACCCAGGCATCGAAGCGTCCGCGCACCTCCCCGAGGTGGTCGTACGCCTTGATGAACGAGACCTGCAGGATATCCTCGGCGACGTCCGGACTCCCCGTCATTCCCACCGCATGGCGGTACAGCGGGTCGCTGTAGCGCTGGATGAGAGCTCCGAAGGCATTCCGGTCGCCGGCGAGTACGCGGTCGATCGCGGCCTGGTCCGCGTCCGCCTGCTCTTGCTGCGGCGTGGGCTGCGTCAGTTTCACGACGCTAGTGTAACGCGTCACACGCGTCGTGAACAGGCCCACCCCTGCGCTTCGGCGTGGGCAGGCCACGCCGAAATGACGCGAGCGAGCGACGACCCAACGGGGATCGGGTGACGGCGACTCCCATCCTAGTTCGGCCTCGCCGGAATCGGGAGCTTCCACCCGTACTGCGCGTTCAGCGCGCGCGCCACGGCGTCCGCCATCAGGTCCTGCCCGTAGGCCGATGGCTGCACGCCATCGAGGGACGTGGCCCACCCGAACGGCCGATCGCTACCGAGAAAGTTGGCCGCCGAAAACGGCGGGGCGGCGAACGGAATCTCGCTCGAGAAGAGCGGAACGTCAGCGTAGGCGAACTTCCGTTTCTCGGCCGCCGCCTTGATGGCCGCATTGATGGCGGTCACCGTCTGCGAGATGAGCGCAGCGTCGGCCGGCGTCAGGATACCGTCGGCAACGCCCGGCTGGTCATCGCAGGATAGTACCTGGGGCAAGCCCGTTGCGCGCGCCGCGGCGGCGAGCGGAGGAAGGAGGGCCACCGTGTTCACGAGGTTGGCGCTCCCCTGGCAGCCGGCAGCCACGGTCAATCCGTAGCCGGCCAGTTCCGTGCGTTGCTGCCAGAGCACGTCGCCTGCGCGCCACGCCGGAAGCGACATCACCGCCGGCACGCCGATGAAGACGGCTCGTGCCCCGGTTGCCGTCACGCTGTCGGCGATGGAATCAAATACGGGGACAAAGATGGATGCCGGCATCAGGGTCCACGGCGCCTTCTGCGTGTAGCTCGACCCGGTCACGACGAGTCCGGCGATGGCGGCACGCATCACCTCGCCCGCACCCAGTTCGATGGCAACGACGGTCGGGCGTTGCGACTGCATGGCCTGCACCTGCGTCTGGACGTTCGGCAGCACCAGGGCGTAGCGCGACTGATCGAGCGACGCCACCTGGCCGGCGAAGGAGCGCGGCGACGTATGCAGCGCATTCCAGGCCGTGGCGCCGCTGATGGCGAGGTTGCTTACGGGCAGGGAATCGGCGCCGAGCTTGCCGCTGCAGGTGACCGTGTTTCCCACAGGCCCGTCGAGCGTGCGATTCAGCAGCAATGGCGCGACGAGTGGCGGCGTGCACCCGGGCTGCTTGAGCGCCGGAATGCGGAAGGGCGCCGAGATCCGGGCGGCCAGTTGCACCGGCCAGGCAGCGATCTGCGTCTCGTAAACGGCACCTCCCGACTGTTCGCCCATCGTGAGGCCGGTGCCAACAGTGACGAAGCGCTCGAACACCACGGCGTCCTCGGGCGCCGTGACGCGCGCGCCGCCCGAGTCGCAGGCGGCAAGGGCGAACAGCAGAAGCGAGATGGGGCGCGGACGCATGGAGTTCAATATGCGTGGCGCGTGGCATCGAGTGAACCGCTCGCCGCCGACACCGGCGGCCGCCGCAGAGGCATTTTCAACCCGAGAACGCCTCCCACCCGCGCATTCGAACGAGCGGGCCGTGCTCGTCGAGTATCGGCGGGGGGCGCCGG
>DATCGU010000172.1:0-5534 GCA_036508735.1 Gemmatimonadaceae bacterium | reverse complement strand
AGGGACTGCGCAGCGAGTGAGCGACCTCGTCACGATCGAGATAGCCAGCATTGCCGCCGGCGGCGATGGAGTGGCGCGTCACGAGGGGTTGGTGGTGTTCGTGCCCCGGACTGCGCCGGGCGACCGGGTGCGTGCGCGGATCGTCACGAAGGGGCGCTTCGCCCGCGGTACCGCGGTGCAACTCGAGCACCCCGGCCCCGGACGCGTGGTGCCGCCGTGCCCGCACTACGTTCGCGACCGTTGCGGCGGCTGCCAGTTGCAGCACCTCGACCTCGCCAGCCAGCGTGCGGCCAAGGCGGCCATCGTCTGCGACGCGTTCCTGCGCATCGGCAAGCGGCAGGTGCCACTGCCCGAGGTTCGCGGAAGCGAGGAAGGGTTCCGGTATCGCCGCAAGCTCACCCTCGCCCTGCGCTGGACGGGAAGCGGCTGGCGCGCCGGGCTGCATCGCGCCGGCTCACCTGACGAGGTGTTCGCGCTCGAGGACTGCCTCATCACCGACGCGCGAATCGTGGATGGCTTTCGCGACGTGCTTGCGCAGGGTGGAACGCTGCTGCCGAGCGCCACCTCGCTGCGCGTGTCGCTGCGCCGTTCGGGCGAGGACCTGCTGCTCGTCGTCGAGGGAGGAGAGCGCTGGCCCGAGGCGCGCGCCTTCGCTGACGCCGTGACGGAAGTGGCCGCCGTATGGTGGGTGAACGAGCTTGGAAAGCGGCGGCTGGTCCTCGATCGCCGCGCGCAGCGCGACCCCGGGGCGTCGTTCGTGCAGGTGAACGGCGTGGTGGCCGCGCAACTGGCGGCGCATGTGGAATCGCTGGTGCTCGCGCACGCGCCGGCGACGGTGATCGACGGCTATGCGGGCGCGGGGGACGCGGCGGTGGCGCTTGCGTCGCGCGGCATCACGGTGACGGCCATCGAACTGGACGCGGAGGCGGGCGCGTGGTGTGCGCAGCGCCTCGTGCCTCCGTCGCGCGCCGTGGTGGCGCTCGTGGAGGACGAGATCGCCGGCGCGCTGCCCGCCGACGTGGTTCTGCTCAATCCGCCGCGCTCGGGCGTGGCAAGCGCCGTCACGGACGTGCTGTCGGCCTGCGTCCCGCGCCCGCGCGCCATCGTGTACGTGAGCTGCGATCCCGCCACCCTGGCACGCGATGTGGCGCGGCTCTCCGGGTGGACGGTGGCGTCGCTCGTCTGCTTTGACATGTTTCCGCAGACGGCGCACGTTGAGACGGTCTGTGAACTGGTGCCGGAGGCGGCGTGAAGTACATCGTGGACATCGACGGTGAACGGCTGGAGGTCGACCTCGACGGTGAGACGGCGCGCATCGGCGGGCGGTCGTCTGCGGTGCATTTGTCGGACGTGGAAGGGACCCCGGTGCACCTGGTCGGCATCGACGACCGCGTGCATCGCGTGGTGGCCGACCGCCCTGGTGAGCGGGGGCGGTACACGCTGCGGCTCGATGGGTGGCGCATCGAGGCCGTGGCGCTCGACGAGCGTTCATGGGCCATCCGCGACCTCACGTCGAGGCAGGCCGCCGTCGCCGGCCCCTCGCCGGTGAGGGCACCCATGCCGGGGATGATCGTAAAGGTGCACGTGCAGCCGGGAGACATGGTGATTCCCGGACAAGGCGTCGTTGCCATGGAGGCGATGAAGATGGAAAATGAACTGCGCGCGACGACCGGCGGCCGGGTGAAGGCAGTGCTGGTGCAGCCCGGCCAGGCGGTGGACAAGGGCGCCGTGCTGATCGAGCTCGCCTGATGCGATCCGTCCTGCGGCTGGCCGTCTGCATGGCGACGGTGACGGCGACGGCGACGCTGGCTTCGTGCGCCAGCGCGAACGGGCCCATGCAGCGTGCACTCGACCCGTCCATGGAGCGCGTGCTGGCGATGGACAACTACGTACGCGTGGTCGCCGGTATCTCCGGCGACGCGCCGCGGTTCGTGCGCGGCGATGGTTTCGTGTACCTGGCGGACATCGCGCCGTCACTCGCCCACTTCGCGCGGACCGGCGACAGCGCCTCGTATCGGCGGCTGAGGCGGTACGTCGAGACCAGCGTGATTGAGCGCGACGCCACCGGGGCGCAGCCCCGGCGCCGTGTCCGCGGGCGAACACCCTTTGAGCGGGCGGCGCCCTACACGGTTCGTCGCCTCGGCGACGCGCTTGCGCTCGGGTGGCAGCAGTTCGGGGACACGGCGTCGGCCGAACTTGCGGCCAGCCTGCGATTCTCGGAGTCCGCCGGCGACAGCGGCTCGGTGGTGGACCAGCTGGTGGAACGCTGCAGCGCCGCCGTGTCGTCGGCCGGCACCGATCCCGCGACGGCCCGGCGGATCCTGGCCGGCGCGAAGTCGTTCCGGGGCGGCGTGTCGGCGGGACAGGCCAGCAGCCTCGACTTGCGCGGCGCTGACGGGGACCTGGTGGCGCTGGCATGCCTCACGCGGCTGGCGCTGGCAGCGAAGGACCCGGATGCGACCGTCCGGTTCCTCGACCGGATGCTCGATGAAATGAAGCCCTTCCTGAGCGGAAGCCGGCGCCCCGATCCGGGGGCCGCCGCCGAGGTGCTGCTGGCGTTGAGCGAAGTGCGGGCGACGGGGCCGGAGTACTTCAGGCTGCCTTGATTTCCCCTAACTCGTTGTCTAGCTTACAAGTCTGTCTGAAAACAGCCCTTCGCGGCGGCCGAGACCCGGGTTGCATTCCGCACCGGTGAGGCGAAGGATCACGCAGTACGTGTACTGCCCAATCGCTCTTCATGAAGACCTACAGCGCAACACCCGACGACATCGAGCACCGCTGGTTCGTCGTTGACGCCACCGGGCTGGTCCTGGGACGCTTGGCCACCGAGGTTGCCCGCATCCTCCGTGGCAAGCACAAGCCGATGTTCACGCCGCACATGGACACCGGCGACAACGTCATCATCATCAATGCCTCGAAGGTGCGGGTCACGGGCCGCAAGGCGGAGCAGAAGGAATACTTCCGCCACACCGGGTACATGGGCCACGAGCTGTTCACGCCGTTCGCGACGCTGCTCGCCAAGCACCCGGAGCGCGTCATCGAGAAGGCCGTGTACGGCATGCTGCCAAAGAACGCCCTCGGCCGCGGAACGCTCCGCCTGAAGCTGCGCGTCTACCCGGGTGCTGAGCACCCGCACGCCGCCCAGCAGCCGACCCCGCTCACCTTCCCGTCGCTCGAGGCGAAGTAAGCAATGGCCGACCAGACCATCAATACCATCGGCCGTCGCAAGGAAGCGGTGTGCCGCCTGTACCTGAAGCCCGGTTCGGGCAAGTGGAGCATCAACGGGCGCACGCTCGGTGACTACTTCCCGCGTCCCGTGCTCGTGACGGGCATCCAGCAGCCGTTCACGGCCACCGACACGCTTGGCCGTTTCGACGTGACCGCCAACATCGACGGCGGTGGCGTGACCGGCCAGGCCGGCGCGCTGCGACTGGCGGTGGCCCGTGCTCTCGTGATCATCGACGAGGCGCACCGCCGCAAGCTCCGCGACCTCGGCTTGCTCACGCGCGATGCCCGCGCGGTCGAGCGCAAGAAGCCGGGCCGCCCGAAGGCCCGCAAGCGGTTCCAGTTCTCGAAGCGCTAGGCTTCGAGTCGCAGTTCATCCCTCACCGCGGGGGAGCCCGTCAGGGGTCCGGTTCGCCGGCCTGCACGGGCGCTGAACCCGCGGGACGATCAAACCAGCTCGAGGATTGCGTACCAACATGGCTCAGCCGACGCTCGACGATCTCTTGAAGGCCGGTGTCCACTTCGGGCACCAGACCCGCCGCTGGAATCCCAAGATGCGCCGCTTCATTTTTGCGGAACGCAACGGGATCCACATCATCGACCTGCAGAAGACGCTCCGGCAGATCGAACTCGCCCAGAAGCTGGCCCGCGAGGTGGTGTTGCGCGGCGATCAGGTGCTGTACGTCTGCACCAAGCGGCAGCTGTCGGCCATCGTGCTGCAGGAAGCCGAGCGCGCCGGCGCGCTCTCGGTCACCGAGCGCTGGCTTGGCGGACTCCTCACGAACTTCGCAACGGTCAAGAAGCAGATCAAGCGCCTCAAGGAGCTCGAGGCGGGCGCGGAGTCGGGGACGCTCAAGAACTACACGAAGAAGGAGCAGCTGATGCTCATGCGTCAGAAGGACAAGCTCCTGAAGAATCTCTCGGGCATCAAGAACATGTCGCGCCTGCCGGGGCTCATGTTCGTCGTCGATGCAAAGAAGGAGCGCATCGCGGTGGACGAAGCGAAGAAGCTCGGCATCCCGATCATCGCCATCTGCGATACCAACTCCGATCCGGACCCCATCGCCGTGCCGATCGCCGGCAACGACGATGCGATCCGCTCGGTGGAGCTGCTGTCGGGCGCCGTGACCGACGCCATTGTCGAGGCGCGCCGTGAAGCGCCGGTGCGCGAGGAGACCGAGGACGGTGCGTCGTACACGTACTCGAGCGACCGCGGCGCCGAGCCGGAAGGCGACGGGCGGCGCCGTGGTGGCAGTGGCGGCAGTGGCGGCGGTGGTGGTGGCGGCGACCGTCCGCGCCGCCGCCGGGCCAGGCCCGACGCGATCGCCGCGCGACTCAAGGGAGGTGCCGAGGGCGGCGCCGAAGGCGAGTCGCCTGTCGAGTCGTCCGTTGCGGCGCCCGTTGCGGCGCCCGTTGCGGCGCCCGTTGCGGCGCCTGTTGCGGCGCCTGTTGCGGCGCCTGTTGCGGCGCCTGTTGCGGCGCCCGTTGTGGCGCCTGTCGAGACGCCGAGCGCCTGACGGCGGCGGCGTGGTCGTCACGCCGAGCAGCGCGTAGTTTTCCCGACGCCGCCGGCCGCACAGCCGGCGGCGTCTTCACACCGACACTCCATAAGGCATCGGGCATATGGCTGGGATCACCGTGAAGGACATCGCCGAACTCCGCGCCCGCACGGGCGCCGGCATGATGGATTGCAAGAAGGCGCTCGAGGAGGCCGGCGGCGTCATGGACAAGGCGGTGGACGTCCTTCGCACACGGGGGGTGGCCAAGGCCGAAAAGCGCGCCGACCGTGCCGCATCGGAAGGGCAGATCGTCACTTGGGTGGCTCCCGACGGTGGTGCAGCGGCGATGATCGAGATCAACTCGGAAACGGACTTCGTGGGGCGCAACGACGAGTTCGTGGCGCTGGCGAAGGAGATGGCCAACCAGGTGGCCCAGGACAAGGCCGTCGGTGCGGTCCTGAAGGTGGGCGCCGACGGCGCCTACCTGGCCACGCCGTGGCATGCCGACGGCGCCCGCGCGGTGGGCGACGTGGTGAAGGCTGCGTCCGCGAAGACGGGCGAGAACGTGGTCCTCAAGCAGATCGCGCGCTTCGAGGCGAAGGGCGGCGTCGTCGGGCACTACCTGCACTTCAACGGCAAGGTGGGCGTCCTGGTGGAACTGGCCGGCATCTCGGGGGCGGCGGGACAGGCGCTGGCCAACACGATCGCCGAACACGTGGCGGCGGGCGTGCCGTCGCCGGCCATTGCGGTCGATCGCTCGGGGGTGGACGCCGACGTCGTGGCGCGCGAGCGCGCCATCTTTGTCGACCA
>DATCGU010000171.1:0-6517 GCA_036508735.1 Gemmatimonadaceae bacterium | reverse complement strand
GGTCGACATCGTGACCTCGCAAATCGGCGACGCACCTGAAGAGCCCAGCCTCATCCGACTGGGGCGAAGCATGCCGGTGTACATCAACGGCTCGCAGGCCCGCATCACGCTTGGCGTGGGGCGCGGTACGCTGCGCAAGCTGTTCCGCGAGCGTGCGTACGACCTCATCCACGTACATGCACCGCTCACCCCAACGCTGCCGATCTTCGCCGTCGAGGCGGCGGAGGTGCCCGTCGTGGGCACCTTTCACACGAACTTCGGGCGGTCACTGGCGTACACGTTGCTTCACCCCGTCTTTGCGCACGCGGCGCGGCGCCTCGACGCGGCGATCGCCGTGTCGCCGACGGCGGCGGCGGCGATGGATCGCTACTTCCCGCTCGATTGGCGCATCGTACCGAACGGCGTCGACCTGCGTTTCTTCCACCCGGGCGTCCCCGCCCCGGTGTCGATGCGCGACGATACTCCCCACATTCTGTTCCTCGGACGGCTCGATCCGCGCAACGGACTTTCCGAGCTCATCGACGCCTTTGGCCACGTGAGCGAACGGATGCCGGATGTGCGACTCATCGTCGTCGGCGACGGTCCGTTGCGGGGCCACTACCAGCGCCTGGCCGCCGGCAACCCGGCCATCCATTTCGAGGGGGCGGTGAAGGAGGGGCGTCCGGCGTACTATGCCAACGCCACCGTGTACGCGTGTCCCACCACCAAGGCCTCGTTCGGCATCACGCTGCTCGAGGCCATGGCGTGCGGCGCGCCGATCGTCTGTTCCGACATTCCCGGCTTCACCGACGTGGTGCGCGACGGGCACGACTGCCTGATGGTGCCGGCGTCCGATGCGCACCGGCTCGCGGATGGGCTGCTGCGGGTGCTCAGGGATCGCGCGCTCCGGTTGCGACTCACCGAGGCGGCGCTGGCCGAGGTGCAGCGCTACGATTGGCCGCGGGTGACCGATGCGATCGTCGCGGTCTACCAAGAGGCACTGGGCGGAGCGCGTGCGCCCACGCGGGTCGGCCGGTGAGCGCGATCGTGATGACCGGCGCCGCGCTCATCGTGGCGGGCGGTATCGCGCACGGGACGTGGTACCGGAACAGTCCGGTGTTCGGCCGCGTCATCAGCCGGCTTCCGGGTGACGGCCGTCGCGTCGCGCTGACCTTCGATGATGGGCCGAATCCCGAATCGACGCCGCGGGTGCTGGACGCGCTCGCCGAGGCGGGCGTGAGGGCGACCTTTTTCCTGCTGGGCAGGCACGTGGACCGGTGGCCCGACATCGCCGCACGGGTGGCAGCCGAAGGACACGAGGTGGGAAACCACGGCTGGCATCATCGCAAGCTGCACGTGCGGCTCCCCGCGTACGTGAGGGACGACATCACGCGCGGCGCGTCGTCGATCGCGCGGGCGACGGGCGTGTCGCCGCGCCTGTTCCGGGCGCCGCACGGGTTTCGCAGCCCCTGGGTTTCGCCGATCGCCCGCGCGCTGGGACAGCGGGTCGTCGGCTGGTCGCTGGGCGTCTGGGATTCGGCGCGCCCTGGCGCCGCGGTGATTGCCCAGCGCACCGTGGCGGGCGTGCGGCCGGGGAGCATCGTGCTGCTGCATGACGGCGACGGCTACGACCCGTCGGGCGACCGCACGCAGACGGCGGCGGCGATTCCGGAGATCGTGCGCGCGCTGCGCGCACGCGGGTACGTGTTCGAGGCGGTTGCCGCCGGCATGTGACCGCCGGCATGTGACCGCCGGCATGTGACATTGCCGCCCGGGTAGCCCGCGAGTCATATTCGGCGGTCCCCGACACGGAAGCCAGACCATGCGCCACCTCCTCGTTGCCTTGCTGTGCGCACCGCTGCTTGCCGGTGCCCAGTCGAGCGCCGCCATCGACAGCATCGTCGCACGGGCGCTCCAGACGTTCAACGCGCCGGGCGCCGCGGTTGCCGTCGTGAAGGACGGCAGGGTGATCGTTGCCAGGGGATACGGCATCAAGAAGCTCGGCGCCCCCGACCCGGTGGGGCCCGACACGCGATTCGGCATCGCGTCGAACACCAAGGCGTTCACGGCCACGGCGCTCGGCATCCTGGTGGAAGAGGGCAAGGTGCAGTGGGACGCGCCGGTCATCCGGTACCTTCCCGAGTTCGCGATGTACGACCCGTTCGTGACTCGCGAGATCACCATTCGCGACCTCCTGGTCCATCGTTCGGGGCTCGGGCTCGGCGCCGGCGACCTGCTCTGGTGGCCGGCGTCGACGTACGATCGCAAGGAGATCATGCGGCGCCTGCGCTACATCAAGCCGGCGACGTCGTTCCGTTCGGCGTACGCATACGACAACGTGCTCTACCTGGTGGCCGGCGAGGTGATCGAGCGGGTGAGCGGCCGCACGTGGGAGCAGTTCGTGCAGGAGCGCATCCTGGCGAGGGTCGGCATGACGGCGAGCACCGTGCGGCACAGCGACGCCGGCGCGACCGGTGCGACCGGTGCGATCGGCGCGACCGGCGCCGCCGGCGACGTGGCCACGACGCACGCTGAGGTGAACGGAACCATGCAGGTGATCGCGCCGATGACGAGTGACAACACCAACCCGGCGGGCGGCATCAACGCAGGCGCGCGCGACATCGCCAAGTGGCTGCTGGTGCAGCTCGACAGCGGGAAGCTGGCCGACGGGTCGCGACTGGTGAGCGCGCGCACGGCGCGCGAGATCTGGACGGGGGTCACGCCCCTAGTCACCGGTCCCGCGTCGCCCGAAGTGGCGCCGCTGGCGAAGCAGTTCAGCCTGTACGCACTCGGCTTCCAGACCAACGACTTCCGCGGGCGAAAGCTCCTGTGGCACACGGGCGGGCTCCCCGGATACCTGTCGTTCGTGGCGTTCATTCCCGAAGCCCGCGTGGGCGTGGCCGTGCTCACCAACAGCGAGACGCCGATGTTTCAGGCGGCCGGCTGGTCGCTGCTCGACTACGCGCTGGGCACCACGCCGCCCTGGGATTTTGTGGGGGGGTATGCGAAAGGCGCGGAGCGGAACCGCGTTGCGCTGGCCGGAATGCGCAAGGCGACGGGCGCCGTGCGAGATTCGCTGAGCAAGCCGTCGCTGCCGCTCGAGAAGTACGCGGGAACGTACGAGGACGCCTGGTACGGCGACATCAGCGTCACCTTTTCCAACGGCAGGCTGCGCATGGCGTTTGGCCATACGCCGCAGCTCCAGGGCGAGATGGTGCACTGGCAGCACGACACCTTCATCGCGCGCTGGGACGACCGCGAGATGCGCGCCGATGCGTTCGTCACCTTCCAGCTGAATCCCGATGGGAGCGTCGACCAGGTGAAGTTGCGCGCCGCCGACCCGGAAACGGACTTCTCGTTCGACTTTCACGATCTCCTGCTCAGGCCCAGGCCGAAGCCATGACGTCGTTGCGCTTTCTACTGCGGTCGGCGCTGGGCTCCCTCACGCGGCCGCTGACACGTTCGCTCCCGGCGATGGCCGCGGTGTTGCTGCCGCTGGCCGCCGGCGCGCAGCGCACGGTGAGCGTGCGCGCCGACAACGACGCCTTCAACTTCTGGCAGGCGCCGTGGAATCGCCCCGACGAGGAGTACACCAGCGGGGTGCGCGTCGCGATGGACTTTGCGGGCCGTGCGCCATGGGCCCGCCGCTGGGGCAGCGCGAAAGACGATTGCGGCGGGACAGCCCGGGTGTGCGCTGAACATTCGTACGCATTTGGCCAGGATATCTACACGGCGGTGCGCAGCCGGGACCAGCCCACGCCATTGCCGGGCGCGCGTCCCGACGCGGGCGTGCTGTGGTTTGAGGCGAGCGACTGGCGGTCCAATGCAGACAAGGAGTCCGAGCTGCGCTGGACGGTCGGGTTCACCGGCAGGCAGGCACTTGCCGCGCCGATACAGCGCTTCTTCCACAATGTCGCCCCAGGATGGAACCGACCAATCGACTGGACGAAGCAGCTGCCGGCGGAGCCGGTGTTTGCGGTAAGTTACGATCAGCGGCTCCTGCGCACCGCGGGCGCGGTGGAATTGCAGCCGCACGTTGGCGCGTCACTGGGGAACCTGCTCACCGAGGCGCGCGTGGGGCTAGGCGCACGCCTCGGCCGGGACTTTCATCTGCCGCGGTGGATGGCGGCGGGCGATCGTCCCGTCACGTGGGCGCTGATGAGCGATGCGACCCTGCGCGGCGTTGCGCGCAACGAGACGCTGAGCGGCACGTTCTTCCGGCTGAGTGAGCGCGTTACCCTTCGCCCTCTGGTCACCGACCTGCAGCTGGGCACTACCGTGCGCTGGCGGGAACTCGGCCTTTCCTGGACTGCCCACCAGACGGGCGCCGAGTACGTCGCACGGCACGGTCCGCACGCCTGGTCGACGCTCGAAGCCAAATGGTGGCCGGGGCGGTAGGCCGGAGAACGAGAACGCAAGAGCGCGAGAGCGCGAGAGCGCGGGAACCCCGGACTTCGTCTGCGTGTTCCATCTCCAGCAACTCGTGTTCTCGTGTTCTCGTGTTCTCGTGTTCTCGCGCTCATCCATACTCCTCCATGCCAGCATCCCGCCCTGACGATCCGGAGCTCCGCGCCACGCTGACCCCGCTGCAGTACGAGGTGACGCAGTGCAGCGCCACCGAGCGGCCGTTCCAGAACGAATTCTGGGATCACCACGAGGCGGGCATCTACGTCGACGTCGTTTCGGGCGAGCCGCTCTTTGCCTCCGTCGACAAGTTCGATTCGGGCACTGGGTGGCCGTCGTTTACGCGCCCCATCGAGCCGCGGCTGGTCAAGGAACAGCAGGACCATGCATCGGGCATGCGCCGGGTGGAAGTGCGCTCGTCCGGGGGGAACTCGCACCTGGGGCATCTCTTCCCCGATGGCCCCGGTCCCACCGGGATGCGCTACTGCATCAACTCGGCGTCGTTGCGATTCGTGCCGGTGGAGCAGCTCGACGACCAAGGATACGGCGAATACAGGAAGTTGTTCGCGTAGGTGACGGGAAGCCGTGCTCCTGCGGTCAGAAGCCGTGATCCTGCGTGCAGGTGATGGCCGCTCCTGCACAGGCCGCCGGTGGTCCATTGCGTCGAAGAACTCATTGAGGTCGTGGCGACCGCGCTGGTCGAAGTCATCATGGCCGGTCCTTCGACCGCTCATTTGTCACCGCGGTCAGGATGCCGATGCCGAGCAGGATGACGCACGTGATCAGGACCCAGGTGGTCGGGATGCCGGCGAAGGACATGCCCCATGCCACGCCGGCGATGACGATCACGAATCCGATGAGATAAAGACCGAAGGACATGGGGAACCTGGCGAGAAGGGGAGCCTGGGCGGCTCCGTTACGCGGCCGAAGTGCCGAGAAGCAGCTTCGTCGGGCGGATACACGCAGGATCGCCTGCGACTGCCGCGCCGGGTATAGATCGAAGGAGTGAAAGTGGGCGTACGACGATGGGGGGAGGCCGCAAGGGCGCCTCCACTGTAAGCTCCCCCCCAAAGGCTGCCGCTCACGCCGCCACGGAGTTTCTCCGATTCCGAGGGACGACCTATGCTGCTAGCGTGCAGTCAGGTGTGCGAACAACGCGCAGCGGCGCGCGCGCCGCTCGCGGGAGGAACAGTCCCATGGTGCAGCTCTTTGAGAATCGGGTGGATGCCGGACGCCAGTTGGCGGAACGACTCGCTGGCTATGCGGGTCGCCCGGGCGTGCTGGTGCTCGGACTTCCCCGAGGCGGCGTACCGGTGGCGTTTGAGGTGGCGGTGGCGCTCGGATTGCCCTGTGACGTTTTCACTGCCCACAAGCTCGGGGTGCCCGGCCACGAGGAGCTTGCCATGGGGGCCGTGGCCAGCGGCGATGTCTGCGTGATGAACCGCGACATCGTGAGTGCCTTCGACGTCCCGGACGCCGAGGTCACGCGCATGATTGCCCAAACCAGTGAGGAGATCCGCCAGCGCGAACTCCGGTATCGTGGCAATCGCCCGCCGGTGGACGTGCACGGGAGCACCGTGATCGTGGTGGATGACGGCATCGCCACCGGGGCCACGATGCGTGCGGCGGTGACCGCACTGCGCGCCCAGCACGCCCAGCGCGTGGTGGTGGCCGCGCCGGTGGCCGCCTTTGACAGTCTTCCCCTGATTACGCGGGAGGCTGACGAGGTCGTGGTGCTCAGCATGCCGCACCGCTTCCGCGCCGTGGGGGCGTGGTACCGGGAGTTCCCACGGCTGGAGGACGACGAGGTGCGCACGCTGCTGGAGCGCGCGGCGGAACAGCTGCCTGAGGAAGCGAAGATCGCCACACACCGGCGCATGCACACCGGCTGAAGAGCAGGGGCAGACGCTCATCGAGATTCCGCTGACGATGGGTATCGTCGGCGCCGTGATGCTGCCGGTGTGGGTGGCGCTGGGAGCGATTGCCGCGCTGGCCAACCACTTTACGCTGGAAGTGGTGACGCGCGAGTAGTCCGCGGCGCCTGACCTTCTCCCGCACCGGCCCCCCGGGCCCTCCAGACCCCCCAGACCCCCCAGACTCCCCAGACTCCCCAGACTCCCCAGACTCCCCAGAC
>DATCGU010000170.1:0-12143 GCA_036508735.1 Gemmatimonadaceae bacterium | reverse complement strand
AGCCCCGAGGGACTCGCCCGCGAGATTCCGTCGTCGGACGCGTCGGGTCCGGGGCTCGTGCTCGCCGGCTACACCGGCCGCTTCGTACACCAGCGCGTGCAGGTCCTCGGCGAGACCGAGGTGAGCTACCTCCACTCGCTCGACGCCGACACGCGCCAGCAGATCCTGCGCACCTTCTTCGGCTATCCCATTCCGTGCGTGATGATCACCAAGGGGCTGTCGCTCCCCGAGGGCATGGAGGGCGAGGCCCGGCGCAGCGGCATCGCCATCCTCGTGTCGGCACTCAAGACGCAGGAGTTCTACCGGCTCATCGTGCCGTTCCTCGAGAGCGAGTTCGCCCCGGCCATCTCGCTGCACGGGTCGCTCGCCGACGTCTTCGGCGTCGGCCTCCTCTTCACCGGGGAGAGCGGCATCGGCAAGTCCGAGTGCGTGCTCGACCTCGTCGAGCGCGGCCACCGCCTCGTCGCCGACGACCTCGTGCTCGCGCGACGCAAGGGCGCCGACGTCCTCATCGGCCGCGGGCATGAACTGCAGCGGCATTTCATGGAGATCCGCGGCGTCGGCCTCATCGACATCCGCGCCATCTTCGGCATCCACTCCGTGCGCCAGCAGAAGCGCATCGAGGTCATCGTGGACCTCGTCGTCTGGAACAGCACGCTGCAGGTGGACCGCACCGGACTTGATGGCGAGACGGCCGTCATCCTGGGCGTGACGCTGCCCAAGATCACCGTCCCCCTGAACCCGGGAAAGAACATCACCGTGATTTCCGAGGTGATCGCCATGAATCACCTGCTGCGCTTCACCGGGGTGGACGCGGCGCACTCGTTCAACGAGCGGCTGAAGTCGCAGATGGTCAAGCGCACCGCCAACGTGAACAACTACCTGCTCCACGACGATGAGTGAACGGCCACGCGCCATCGTCGCGGCCCATGGAGACCTCGCCGCCGGCCTGGTGAGCGCGGTCGCCAGCATCGCCGGCGAGGCGGCGGCGGCGCGACTGGTTCCGTTCAGCAATCGCACACTCGGCGGCGCCGAGCTGGCCGAGGCGCTGCGCGTGGCCGTGTCGTCGTCGGGGGCGACGGTCGTCTTCACCGACCTTCCCGCCGGCAGCTGCACGGTGGCCGCGCGCCGCATTGCGCGCGAGGTTCCCGGCCTCGCGGTCGTCTGCGGCATCAACCTCCCGCTGCTGCTGTCGTTTGCGGTGTCGTTGCAGGAAAGCCCGTTCTCGCTGCACCTGGCCGTCGACAAGGCGCGGGCCGCCGTGCTGGTGGCCGAGGAGGGTGCGTATGGCAATTGAGGTCTATCGCGTTGATGATCGCCTCGTGCACGGCCAGGTCGTGGTCGGCTGGGGACAGCCGCTTAGGCTCGCGTTCGTGGTCCTGGTGGATGACGAAGTGGCGGCGAGCGAATGGGAGCAGGATCTCTACCGCATGGGCGTTCCCCCCGAGATGCGCATCCACTTCGAGACCGTCGCAAGCGCGCTGGCGCGGCTTCCGGAGTACCAGCAGATGACGCAGCCGGGCCTCCTGCTCACCGGTGATACGGCGACCATGCGCCGTCTCGTCGAGGGCGGCGCCGCCATTGTGCGCGTGAACATCGGCGGTGTGCACCACCGGGCCGATCGCCTGCCGCGGCTGCGATACGTCTTCCTGACGCCCGGCGAGGAAGCCGATCTCAAGGCGATCGCGGCGCGCGGTATCGAAGTGACGGCCCAGGACCTGCCCTCCGCGTCGGTGGTGTCGCTCGCCGACGTGCTCGTCGGCCACGGCGAATGATCGCACCCGGCACGCTGGCGCTCCTCGCGCTGCTCGGCGCCGTGGTCGGGCTCGACGGTGTTTCCTTTCCGCAGGCCATGCTGTCGCGGCCCCTCGTTGCGGCCACGCTTGGCGGCGCCGTCTGCGGCAACCCCGTGGCCGGCCTGCTGGTGGGGATCCTGCTGGAGTGCTTCGCGCTCGAGACCATGCCCTTTGGCGCGTCACGCTATCCCGAGTGGGGACCAGCGTCAGTGGCCGCTGGCGTCGTCGCCGCCATCCCCGGCGGAAATCCCGAGGCGTTGGCGCGCATCGTTCCCTTCGCTGTCGTGGCAGGGCTCGGCGCTGCCATGCTCGGCGGCCGGACGTTGCTTCGGCTGCGCCGGTACAACCTTTCCGCCGCGACCCGGCGGCGCGACGACATCGCCGCCGGCGATGCGTCGGCCATCGTTGGCCTGCAGCGGGCCGGCTTCGCCATGGACTTCCTGCGCGCCGGCGTCCTTACCACCGTGTTCGTGCTCGTGCTGGTCCCGGTGCGCGACATGGTGCTGGCGGAGTCGGGAGCACCCGGCGTGCTGGCGGTCGCCGTCGCCGGCACGCTCGGCGTCGGGGTGGCGGGAAGCGCCTATTGGAAGGTGGTGCACACGACCAAGGGGTATGCGTGGTGGTTGCTTGCCGGCGTCTGCGCCGGCCTCGCCGCGGTGGCCCTGCGATGAGTGGCGCGCCGTCGCTCCCCGCAGGCACCTGGCTACGCGTCTTTGCACGTCTCTTTGCCGTGCAGGCGGGCTACAACTACGAAGTGATGATTGGCAACGGCATTGCGTATGCTGCCGAGCCGGCCTTTCGCCTGCTCCCGGGTGGCCGCGGCGGGGCTGCCTACAAGGCTGCCCTCGCCCGCCACAGCCGCTACTTCAATGCACACCCGTACCTGGCAGCGCTGGCCGTGGGAGCCCTCGTGCGCGCGGAGCTCGACGGTGAAGATCCGGCGCGCATCGAGCGCTTTCGCACGGCCTGCTGCGGCCCGCTGGGAGCCGCTGGCGACCGCCTGGTCTGGGCCGGCTGGCTTCCGTTCTGCTCCGCGCTCGCCCTGCTCGCATTTGGCGCTGGATTCCCGGCGGCTGGCGTCGTCGGTGTCTTTGTCGGAACTTTCAACCTCGGGCACGTGACGCTGCGTGCGTGGGGCCTGTGGGCGGGGTATCGCGACGGGCTCAAGGTCGCCGCGGCGCTCGGGAATCCGGTGTTGCGCCAGGGTCCGTTGCAGGTGGCCCGGGGGTCGGCGCTTGTGGCCGGCGCGGCGCTTCCGCTGGTGATGCAACGCATTGGGGCACAGCAGGCCTCGGCGCTCGGCGTCGAGTTGGCGCTGGCGGCGGTTCTCGCCGCGGCGCTTGCCCGCTGGCAGGGTCGGGTCGACGGCTGGCATGTCGGCGTCGGGTTGCTCGCGGTCTTCGTCCTCTACTCGGTGATGCGCTGATGGTCGAACGCTCAGTCCTGGTGCAGAACCACCACGGCATTCACGCCCGCCCGGCGGCGGAAATTGTGAAGGTCTCCGGCCGGTTCCGCGCCAACATCACCATCGTCCGCGATGATCTCGAAGTCAACGGAAAGAGCATCATGGGGGTCATGATGCTCGCTGCCGAGTGCGGCGCCACGGTCGTCATTCGCGCGGACGGCGACGACGCCGAAGCGGCCGTCGATGCGCTCGCCGCGGTCATCACCTCCAAGTTCGGGGAGCACTGACGTGAGCGACGTCTACACCGGGGTCCCCGCGTCGCCCGGGATCGTGATCGGGCCGGTGTTCCTCCTGCGCTGGGAGGTGCCGGAGGTTCCGTCGCGCATGGTCGAGCCGCATGAGGTCGGCCACGAGATTGCGCGCCTCGGCGTCGCCTTCGATGGTGCCGTCCAGCGCCTGCGCCTGGTGCGCGACCGCACGGAGAGGCACGCCGGACCCGAGGAAGCGGCCATTTTCGACGTGCAGATTTCCATCTGCCAGGACGCCGACCTGCACTCGAGCGTCGAGGCGCTCATCCACCAGGGCTTCGCCGCCGAGAAGGCGTTCGAGCTGGTCCTGCTCGAATGGCGCGAACATTTCGCGCGGTCCACCAACGCGCTCATGCGTGAACGCGTGAGCGACCTCACCGACGTGCAGATCCGTGTGCTCTCGCTCCTGCTCGACCTGCCCGACCACGACCCGGTGGGGCTCCCCAAGGGAAGCAACGCCATCCTCGTGACGCAAGACCTCACGCCGTCGCTCACCGTGCAGCTCGACCGCGACGCCATCGCCGGCATCGCCACCGATGCCGGCACGCGTACGTCGCACGTGGCCATCCTCGCGCGCTCACTCGGGCTGCCCGCCGTCGTCGGCCTGCGCGACGCGACCGAGCAGCTCAAGTCCGGTGCGATGGCGGTCCTTGACGGCACGCATGGCATCCTCGTCCTCGACCCGACCCCCGAGCGCATTGGCGAATACCGCGAGCGCGCCCGCGTTGAGAAGGACGAGACACGGGTCATGCGGCGTTACGCGCGCAAGGAGGCGATCACCGCCGACGGCGTGCGCATCACCGTGCGGGCCAACGTCGACTTTCCCGACGAGGCGGCCGCCGGCGCAACCAGCGGGGCCGAGGGTGTCGGGTTGATGCGCACCGAGTTCCTCGTGGTCGGCCGCGCCGCGATGCCGGATGAGGAGGAGCAGTACGCCGCGTACGTCAAGGTGCTGCGCGCCTTCGCCCCGCATCCGGTCGTGATCCGCACGTTCGATATCGGCGGCGACAAGCTTCCGGTGGGCGGGTTTCCGCACGAACCCAACCCGTTTCTTGGCTGGCGCGCCATCCGGATGTGCCTCGACCAGCCCGAGATGTTCAAGGTGCAGCTGCGCGCGCTCCTGCGCGCCGCGATGCACGGGGATCTCCGCATCATGTTGCCGCTCGTCGTCTCGGTCGACGAGGTGCGCCAGGCCAAGGTGCTCATCGCCGAGGCGGCCGGCGAACTCGCGGCGCTCGGCGTGCCGCATCGTGCGGACGTGCCGGTGGGCGTGATGATCGAGACCCCGGCGGCTGCCGTCGGCGCCGACATCCTCGCGCGGGAGACCGCGTTCTTCTCCGTCGGCACCAACGACCTGGTGCAGTACACCCTGGCCGTCGACCGTGGCAACGTCGCGCTGGTCAGCCGCTTCACCGCGCTGCATCCGTCGGTCCTGCGGCTCATCGAGCGCACGCAAGCGGAGGGCGCGACGGCCGGCATAGACGTCTCGGTGTGCGGCGAGATGGCGTCGCAGCCGCTCATGGCCTTCGCGCTGCTCGGCCTCGGCATCCGCGAGCTCAGCGTCGCGCCGCGCTCGGTGCCGGCGGTGAAACAGCTCGTCCGCAGCATTCGCGCTTCGGCGGCCACCGAGGCGGCGCGCGCGGCCGTACAGGCAGGGACGGCACTTGCGGTGGAGGAACTCCTGCGCGAGCGCCTGCTCTCCGAACTCAGCCTGCACGGCGGTGCGGCGCATGGCTTGCTCGCCCTCGTCGATACCCGTATTCTTCCAGATAGACGCGACATTCATTGAACGGCCGGCGCTCCTGCCGGCCGTTCGGTTCTCCAACCACCCGATCTCGTGCTTCATAGACATCTCTTCACGTCCGAGTCTGTCACCGAAGGCCACCCCGACAAGGTCGCCGACCAGATTTCCGACGCCGTGCTCGATGCGCTGTTGGCCCAGGACCCGCAGTCGCGCGTCGCCTGCGAGACCATGGTCACCACCGGGCTTGCCACCATCTTCGGCGAAGTGACCACGAACGCGTGGGTCGACCTGCGGCAGCTCGTGCGCGACACCATCAAGGGCATCGGCTACACCGAGGCCGGCATTGGCTTCGACGCCGATTCGTGCGCCGTGCTCAACGCGCTCGGGCAGCAGTCGCGCGACATCGGGCAGGGAGTCGACACCGGTGGGGCCGGCGACCAGGGGATGATGTTCGGCTTTGCCTGCGACGAGACCGAGGAGCTGATGCCGCTCCCGATCATGCTGGCGCACAAGCTCACGCATGCGCTCGCCGACCGGCGCAAGGACGGCACGCTGCCGTGGCTGCGCCCGGACGGCAAGTCCCAGGTCTCGGTGGTGTACGAGGACGGGCGCCCGGTGGAGGTGGACACGGTGGTCATTTCCACCCAGCACGCTGACTCGGTGCACAACAAGGCGATCCACGCGGCGGTGCGTCGCGACATCATCGAGGCGGTCATCCCCATGGAGCTGCGTTCCAAGCGGATGAAGGTCCACATCAACCCGACCGGCCGGTTCGTGGTCGGCGGTCCCCAGGGTGACGCCGGCCTCACGGGCCGCAAGATCATCGTCGACACCTATGGCGGCACAGGACGCCACGGCGGCGGCGCGTTCTCGGGCAAGGATCCGTCCAAGGTCGACCGCTCGGCGTCGTACGCCGCGCGTTGGGTGGCCAAGAACATCGTGGCCGCCAAGCTCGCCACCAAGTGCGAAGTGCAGGTCGCTTACGCCATCGGCGTGGCGCAGCCCGTCTCGGTGATGGTCGATACGTTCGGCACCGGCACGGTGTCCGAGACGATCATCATGAATGCGGTGAACGCCGTGTTCGACCTCACGCCCAAGGGCATCATCACGGCTCTCGACCTCAAGAAGCCCATCTACGGCCCCACGGCATCGTATGGCCACTTCGGCCGCGCGCCGGAGAAGGCCGAGCGCTTTGGCAAGAAGGTGTCGCTCTTCACGTGGGAGCGCACGAACAAGGTGGCTGAACTGAGGCGCGCCCTGCGCGCCCGCTGAGCCTGCATCGGGAGGTACCGTGGTACCGGTCACCATCGCCAAGCTGGGCCTCGACAGTGCGTCCAACACGTATGTCGTCCTGCTGCAGGAACGCGACGGTGACCGGATCCTCCCCATCTGGATCGGTCGCCCGGAGGCCGAGTCGATCGCCGTGCAGATCAAGGGCGTGCCGCGCGAGCGCCCCATGACACACGACCTCTGCCAGTCCATCATCACCGGGCTCGGCGCCACGCTCACCCGGGTGCAGGTCACGCGGGTGCAGCACGGCACCTTCTTCGCCGAGCTGCACCTCGTCCGCGGCGGGACACCGGTCATCGTCGACGCGCGCCCGAGCGATTCGATCGCCATCGCGCTGCGCCTCGACGCGCCCATCTACGTGGAGGAGTCGCTCCTTGACGGTGACCTCGAGGATGGGCCCGCCGAGCCGGCGGGGCGCGACGATGACGCGCTCTCGGCCGAGCAGCTGCAGCGTTACCTCGAGCAGTTGCGTCCTGAAGACTTTGGCAAATTCTCGCTCTGACATGCTAGGCCGGCTGGCGCAGACTCTGGCGCTCTGTGCCGGGCTCGCCTCGTGCGCGCGCGGCGCCGGCGCGCAGCCCGCAGCCGCACCGCCGCAGGGGAGCCCTCTTGGCGTCCACGCCGGCGCCGCGGGCGAGGTGCGTTCCGTACGCGGACGCGTGGTGCGCGGAGGCGAGGCCGCCGTTCGCCCATTGGCCGGCGCCTGGGTGGTGCTCCACCGCGTGGGCACCGACCGCGCCGGGCCGCTCGATTCCATCCGTACCGACGCGGCGGGCCGCTATGCGTTCCGGTACCGCACGTCGGGCGATTCCAGGGCGCTCTACTTCGCGTCGTGCACGTATGGCGGCATCGCGTACTTCACGTCCCCGCTGCGCACCAGCAATGTCAGCGGCGAGGACGCCGAACTCGTCGCCTACGACACCACCAGCGCGCCGGTGACCATACGGGTGCGGGCGCGCCATGTGGTGGTCTCGGCGCCCGACACGGCGGGGACGCGCACGGTGGTGGAGATCTTCGAGCTCTCCAATGACTCGTCGGTCACGCGGGTGGCCCGCGCCGATACCGGCGCCGTGTGGAAGAGTGTCCTGCTCGACGGCGCGCGCGACGCGCGCGTTGGCCAGTCGGACTTCTCGTCCGAGGCCGTGCGCTTCGCGGGCGGTCGCGTGCGCGTCTTCGCGCCGTTTGCCCCCGGACTGAAGCAACTCTCGTTTTCCTACACGGTGCCGGCAAACGCCAAGGAGCTGAGCCTGCTGGTCGCCGCGCCGGCCGATGTGATGGAAGTGCTGGTGGAGGATCCGTTCGGGGGCGCCGAGGGTGGAGGACTCGTTGCGGCCGGCCCCACGACGGTGAGTGGTCGATCGTTCGCGCGCTTCCTTGGCCAGGACGTCAGCGCCAACGCGGTGGTGCGGGTGCGCGTGCCCAGCCGGGGGCCGGTGTCGGACAACCAGGTGCGCGTGCTCATCATCGTGGCCGCGCTGGGCGCCGCACTGCTCGTGGGCCTGGCGCGCGCCATGATGCGCCGTCCTGCAGCGGCTAAAGCCGGCTCCTTTGACGTGGCCAGCCTGCGCGCGCAACTCGCCGCGCTCGACGAGTCGTACGCCAACCTCGAGCATCCCACGGCCGACCAGCGAGCCGATCATTGGCAGAAGCGCGCGCACCTCAGCCAGCAACTCACCGCCGCGCTTGCGCGTGAGCAGGGGCTGGCATAGGTTCACCGCGACAACTGAATCGATGACGGACGCGGGTAACGGAAGCCGGTGCAATCCCGGCGCGGCCCCGCCACTGTAACGGGCGCAGTACGCCTTGCTCACACCCACTGGCTGCCACATGGCCGGGAAGGGGAGCTCGGGCCCGAAGCCAGGAGACGCCTCGCGTCCGTGCCACAACAGAAGCCTCGGGGGAGGCCAGGTGGCGGCGGATGCGCGCGGTTCGTGCATCCGGCGTGTGCTGGGCTCGTTCCCCGACTGGAGCGAGCCCGTCGTGTTTTCCGCCCCCATGTTCCGTTTGGTCGCCGGCGTCGCGATCGCTGCCGCCATCGCCGCCTGTGCGACGCCGGTCCGTGACGGCTCGCGCGCCACCGGCGGCGACATCGTGGACGACTTCGGTGACACACTGCGCCTGGCGCAGCCGGCGGCTCGCATCGTCTCGCTGATTCCCGTCACTACAGAGGCGCTTTTTGCGCTGGGCGCCGGCCGTCGCCTGGTCGGGCGCACCCATTGGGACTCCTCGCCCGCGGAGGCTCTCGCCGTGCCCGACCTGGGCAACGGCATGCAGCCCAACGTCGAGGCCGTGCTGGCCACGCGCCCCGATCTCGTCGTGCTCTACGCTAGCGATGGCAACCGTGCGGCGGCGGCGGCGTTCCGCCGTGCCGGTGTGCCGACGCTCGCCATGCACACCGACCGCGTCGCCGACTTGCCGCGCGCGCTGTATCGGCTGGGGCGCGTCATCGGCGACACCGTAATAGCCCGCCTGGTGTCCGACTCGGTCACCCGTTCGCTCGACGCCGTGCGCGCGATGGCGCCGGCCGGCTCACGCCGCACCGTCTTCTGGCACGTGTGGGATGCTCCGGTGATCACCATTGGCCATGGAAGCTATCTCGACGAGCTCGTCGACATCGCCGGTGCGCGCAACGTGTTCGGCGACCTCTCGCAACCGTCGCCGCAGGTGACGCTCGAGAGCGTGGCTCAGCGCAATCCAGACTTCATTCTCGCAGGTCCGGTGACGGCCTCGCGCCTGAGCGCCGAAGCGCGATGGCAGGCCGTGCCGGCCGTGCGCCTGCATCACGTGATCACCGTCGATACGTCCATCGTCGGCCGCCCTGGAGTGCGCATGGGCGAGGCGGCGCGCTACCTGCGCGCCCTGCTGGATTCAGCCACCGCCGTGCATCGCCCGTGAGCGCCTCGCGCTGGATGCTTCTTGCCGTGGCCCTCGTCGCCGCCTGCGCCGCCGGACTGGCACTGGGACCCGTGCCCATCGGCCTTGGTGACGTGGCGCGCGCGCTGGTGGGCGTTGGGGAGCCGCAGGCCATCGCCATCGTCCGCGACCTTCGCTTGTCGCGCATGGTGCTCGCCATCATCACCGGCGCCGGGCTCGGCATGAGCGGCGCCGCCCTGCAGGGAACGCTGCGCAATGCGCTGGCCGAACCCTACCTGCTGGGGGTCTCGGGCGGGGCGGCGGTGGGCGCCGTGCTCGCCGTCGTTGCCGGCCTCACGACGGCGATTGCGTTGCCGGTGGCCGCGTTCGCCGGGGCGCTCAGCGCCGTGGTGCTCGTGCTGCTCATCGCGCGCGCCGCCCGCGGTCGCGCCGACCCGCGCATCCTCCTCATGGCCGGAGTCGTCGTGGGCGCCTTCGCCAACGCGGCCATCATGGTGCTGCTCGCCGGCGCCGGCGAGGGCACCGTGCGCAATGCGCTCTGGTGGATGATGGGCTCGGTGGCCGGCGCCGATTGGTCCACCATCCGCTGGCTTGCACTGTACGCAATCGGCGGCGCCGCCGCCCTGGTGGCCGTCGCCCGCGACATCGACCTGCTTGCGCTGGGCGAAGATGCGGCGGCGGGGCTCGGCGTGCACGTCGCCCGCGCCACGCGCCGCATCTTCCTGCTCGCCGCGCTGCTGGCGGCCGTCACCGTAGCGGGTGCGGGACTGGTCGGCTTCGTGGGACTCATCGTTCCCGCGCTGGCCCGCGCGCTCGGCGCACGCCGCGCACGCGTCGTGCTCCTTGCGTCCGCCGTGCTCGGCGCCGCGCTCGTGGTCGGCGCCGACGTCGTGGCGCGCACCGTGCGCGCGCCGGCCGAGCTCCCGCTGGGCGCGGTGACCGCGCTCATCGGCGTGCCGTTCTTCCTCGTGCGACTGCGGAGGGTGTCATGATCTCCGTTTCGAACGCGGTGGTGCGATACCCGGGGGCGCGCGACAACGCGCTCGACGGTGCCTCGCTGGAGGCGCTTCCCGGAAGGATCACGGCAGTGGTGGGCCCGAACGGCAGCGGCAAGAGCACGGTGGTGCGCACCCTCATCGGGCAGGTGGAGCTCACGTCGGGCGCCATGCGCGTCGGCGCGGTGGATGTGGCCATGGCCGACCGGCGCCTGCTCGCGCGCACGCTCGCCGTCGTCACGCAGCGCGAGGAGCTCGCGTTTCCGTTGCCGGTGCGCGAATACGTGATGTTCGGGCGCTATCCGCACCACGGTGCGTGGAGTGCGCTGGGAGCCGCCGACGACCGCCTGGTGGATGCCGCCGCGCTTCGCGTTGGCGCGTCCGACCTGCTCGACCGTCGCACCGACGAACTGTCGGGCGGCGAGTGGCAGCGCGCGCGCCTCGCGCGTGCGCTGGCGCAGGGCGGGGACGTGCTGGTGCTCGATGAACCCGGCACCTTCCTCGACGTGGCCCACGAGATGGCACTGTTCGAGCTTCTCGACGGACTCGCGCGCGAGGGACGCACAATCCTGCTCGTGAGCCACCAGCTCAATCTCGTGGCTCGCTTCGCGGCGCACATCGTCCTGCTCGACCACGGACGCGTGGTGGCCGCCGGTACGCCCGCGGACGTGATGCGCGGTGACGTGCTGGAACCCGTCTATCACTGGCCGCTCGTCGTGTCGCGCGACCCGGCGGTAGGCGCACCAGTATTGGTGCCGCTGAGGAAACGGTGAAGAAGGGAAGCTGTAAGCTGTACGCTGTACGTTCTACGCTGTCCGTCAACTGCCATCCAGCAACTAACACCTATCACCTAGCACCTAGCTCCTAGCTCCTGGCTCCTAGCCTCTAGCATCTGTTCCCCCCTCCGCTCTCATCATGCGCCCCATATTCCTCTCCCTGCTTCCGTCGTTCGCGTTCGCCCAGGCGACCTCCCCCGATTCCACGCGCCTCCCCAGCGTGGTCATCACGGCCACGCGCGTCGAGACGGCCGTCGCCGTCCCCGCGTCGGTTACGGTGATTTCAGGCGACATGTTGCGCGAACGCGGCATCACGCACCTCGCCGACGCGCTGCGCCTTGTTCCCGGTGCCACCGTGGTGACGTCCTCGTCCTTCGGCTCGCAGTCCTCGCTGTTCCTGCGCGGCGGCCAGAGCAACTTCGTGCGCGTCCTGCTCGATGGCGTGCCGCTCAATGAACCCGGCGGCACCCTCGACATCGGTACGCTGACGCTCGACAACATCGACCGCGTGGAGGTCGTTCGCGGGCCGGCCAGCGTGCTCTACGGCGCCGACGCCGTCACCGGCGTCATTCAGCTGGTTTCGCGCACCGCCGCCCGTGGCACGCGCGGCGCGCTCGCCGTCGATGCCGGCAGCTACGGACAGCGCGACGCCGTCCTCAGCGGAGGCGTGGGATTCAGCCGTGCCTCCCTGAGTGCTTCGGTCGCCGATCGCGCCGCCGACGGGATCCTGGCGTACAACAACTCCTACAGCAATCGCGTGGCCGACGCCTCGCTGCATCTGCTGCCCGATGCGCGCACCGAGGCCACGCTTAGCGCGCGCTGGCAGGCGACGACCTACCACGTGCCCACCAACTCGAGTGGCGTGCTGAGTGACCACAACGCCGAGAATACGAGCCACCGCCTCGTCGTTGCCTTCAGCGGGCGACGCATTCTGGCGAGTCGGCTGACGGCGGCG
>DATCGU010000169.1:0-13345 GCA_036508735.1 Gemmatimonadaceae bacterium | reverse complement strand
CGGTACAGCCGCGAGCAGATCGAGGCCGCGGCGCGAGCTGCCAACGCCCACGGGTTCATCAGCGAGCTGCCCGAGGGCTACGAGACGGTCCTTGGCGAGCGCGGAACGCGCCTGTCGGGGGGCCAGCGCCAGCGCATTGCCATTGCGCGCGCGCTGCTGGTCGACCCGCCGGTGCTCATCCTCGACGAGGCCACCTCGGCGCTCGACACCGAGAGCGAACGGCTCGTGCAGGAGGCCATCGATCGCCTGCTGGCCGGGCGCACCGTCTTTGTCATCGCGCACCGGTTGTCCACCGTACAGCACGCCACGCAGATCCTCGTGCTCGACCGGGGATGCATCGTGGAGCGAGGTACGCACGCGGAACTGCTGACGATGGGTGGCACGTACGCCCGGTTGCATGCGCTGCAGTTCCACGACGCCGTCGCCGGCTAGGGCGTGCGAGTCTGCTTCGTGGTGCGCGACGCAGCCTGGTCGGGGGCAACGCGCGCCTTTGCCGATGCGGCCACGCTGCTGGCCGCGCGCGGCTACGAAACCTGCTTCGCCGCCCCGGCGGGGAGCGAGGCCGCGCGCTGCCTCGTCATGGCGGGGCATGAAGTGGTCGGCATGAAGCAGGGTGGCGGATGGCTGCGTGCCGGATGGCGGCTGCGGCAGGTGGTGGCGAGCCGGCTCAGCGAAGTGCTCTTCGTGCACGACGACCGCGAGCACCTCACGGCCGCCGCGGCCGTGCGAATGGCCGGGCGCGGCGCCGTGATTCGGCGCACTTCATGCGGCGAGCGCCTGACGCTCGGACGAGATGGACGGCTGGCCATGCGCCTCGCCGCAACGGGTTTCGTCTTCGCGCATGCGGATGACCAGCGCGGCATGACGCCGCCCCGTGGCGCGCTGGCCGCCTGCGTCGCGCCGCCCGGAGTGGCCATCGCCACGCCGCGGCCTCCGGCCGCGGTCGGCGCCATCGGGGACGCCGAGGCACAACGGCTGGTCGTCTTCGCCGGCGCCGACCGCAAGCACGAGGCGCTCGTTGCCCTGCGCGCCCTGTCCCTGCTGGCGCCCCGGCTGCCGCGGCTGCGTGCCACCGTCTTCTGGCCGGCGGCCGACATCGATACCGTCAGGCTCGAGTCGGCCGCCCTCGGCGTCGCGGACCGCATCGTCTGGCGCGCCAGCGGGACGCCGCGCAACGACGCGCTGGCCGAGGCCGACCTGGCATGGGTCATCGCCACGGCTGATGATGCCGTCTTCGCCATGCTCGACGCATTCGCCCACGGCGTGCCCGTGCTGGCCGAGCGGTCGCCGATGACGAGCCGGGTCGTCGAGGACGGCGTCACCGGAGTGCTGCGGCACGATGCCGACGAAGCCGCGTGGGCCTCGGTGATCGCGGCAACGCTCGCCCATGCCGACCGGATGGAGCGCATGGGGGCGTGCGCGCTGAACGCGGCCACGCGCTGGCCGCTTGATGCCGGCGCCGACGGCTGGGTGCAGGTGACCGAGGCCGCGCGTGACCGCACGCGCTGGACGACCTAGTGCGCCACCTCTTCATCACGCAGGACTACACGCCGGATCTCGGCGGCATGGCGCGCCGCCATGTGGAACTCTGCCGGCGCGCCGACGTGCCATATCTCGTCTTTGCGGCCGACTGCGTGGGTCGCGTGAGGAACAGGGCGTGACGGCGACGTGGAACAACCGGATCGAGTACGCGCTGTTGCGCGCGGTCATCGCCCTGGTGAGCCCGTTGGGCATCCGACGCGCCAGCAATGTTGGCGCGCGCATCGGCGCGCTGGGCTACTGGCCACTCGGCATTCGTCGCGATGTCGTTGCCAGGCACCTGGCGGCTTGTTTCCCTGGTCTCGACGCGTCCCAGCGGCGGGCGCTGGCGCGGGCGTCGTACGAACACCTCGGGCGGGTGGCCATGGAGTCGGCGCTGCTCTCGCGGCTGGGTCCCGAGTCGCTGCGTGCGCTGTTCGAGCGCGTCGAGGGCTGGGACGTCATCGAGCGTGGCCGCGCGCGCGGCAAGGGCCTGGTGCTGGTGGCCGGGCACTTGGGCAATTGGGAACTGTCGGGCGCCTGCCTCTCGGCGCTTGGCGTTCCACTCGTGGCGGTGGCCAAGCGCCAGCTCAACCTGCTGGTCGACGGCTTCGTGAACCGTACGCGACGTCGGCTCGGCATGGTCGTGGTCTTCGACGAGGACGCCGTGCGCAAGCTCCCGCGCCTGCTCAAGGAGGGCTACGGCATCGGCCTCCTCGCCGACCAGTCGGGGCTGGGTGCCGCCACGCACGTGCCGTTCTTTGGCCGGCCGGCGCGTACGCCGCGCGGCCCGGCGGTCTTCGCGCTGCGTTTTGGCGCGCCGCTCATCTACGTGCTCGCGGCGCGCCAGCCAAACGGCAACTTCGTTCTCCACCTCGAGGAGGTGCCGGTGCAGTCAACGGGAAACCTCGACGCCGACGTCGACGCCACCGTCACGCGCTTCACCGCCGTGCTGGAGAAGTGGGTGCGGCGGTACCCCGGGCAGTACCTCTGGGCGCACCGCCGCTGGAAACGACAGCCCGACGACACTCCACCTGAACTGCGCGAACCATGACCGCGCATCGAGACGCATCGTGACGTATGACGTTGAGGCGCTTCGCGCCCGTGAGTTCCCATGGGCGGCGCGCGGCGAGCGCGTCTACCTCGACCATGCCTCCACTGGTCCGCTGCCGCAGCGCGCCCGCGACGCGCAGGCGGAAGCCAACGCGTACCGGGCCGAGCCGTGGCGCATCGGCTTCGAGTACTTCTGGGATGCCGTCCTGCAGGGGCGCGAGCTGCCGGCGCGGCTCATCAATGCCACGCCCGAAGAGATCGCCATCACCACCAACACCTCGCAGGGCGTGAACCTCGCGGCGCGCACGCTCCCGTTCGCACCGGGCGACGTGGTGGTGACGAGCGCCGGCGAGTTCCCGGCGAATGTCTATCCGTGGATGGCGCTCGAGAAGGCGCGGGGCGTCACGCTGCAGATGGTGCCGATGCGCGACCGGCTCCCCGACGAGGACGCGATCCTCGCCGCGCTCGATGGTCCGCGCGTGCGCGCGCTCACGGTGAGCTGGGTGAGCTTTGCCTCCGGTGCCAGGCTCGACCTGGCGCGCCTCGGGCGTGCCTGTCGCGAGCGGGGCATCTGGTTCGTGGTGGATGCCATTCAGGGACTCGGAGCCGCCGTGCTCGACGTCAAGGCGTGCCACATCGACATCCTGGCGAGCGGCACGCAAAAGTGGCTGCTCTCGCCATGGGGCACCGGGTTTGCCTACGTGCGGCACGAGTTGATCGCCGATCTCGATCCCCCGACGGTGGGATGGCTGTCGCTGCCGGCGTCGGCCGACTTCACGCGATTCCTCAATTACGACCTCACGTACTACCCCGATGCGCGCAAGTTCGAGGTCTTTACGGCGCCGATGCACGACCTGAAGGCGATGGGCGCGTCGCTCGGCCTCTTCCTCGAACTTGGGCCGGCGGCCGTTGCGGCGCATGTGGCGTCGCTCGCCGACTACGTCGTGGCCTGGTGCGAGGGGCGCCGCGACGTGCGGCTCATCACGCCGAGAAAGCATGCGCGCCGCGCCGGCGTGATGAGCATCGCCGTCGATGACCTCCAGGCGGCGAGCGCGCGGCTTGAGGCCGCCGGAGTGTCGCACAGCGTGCGCGAAGGGGGAATCCGCCTGTCGCCGCACCTGTACAACACCACCGGCGACCTCGACGTCGCCTTGGCCGCGCTCGCGCCACGATGAACGTCGGGCTGATATCGCGCGACCTTCCGCTGCTCGAGCGGATGCTGCGCGAGTCGCGCACATGGGCCTACGTCGACTGGATCAGCATGAAGGTGCTGGCGCTCACGCTGCTGCGGGAGCGGAGGCTGCGGCAATGGCTGCCGCGCTGGGCGACCGATGGGGACTTCTGGATTCGCCGCGCCGCCCTGCTCACCGTCTCGCCCGCCGTGAAGCGCGGCGACGTGCCCTTCAGCGTGTTCGCCGTGCTCGCCGTGCCCATGCTCGGCGAGCGCGAGTTCTTCATCCGCAAGGCGATCGGCTGGGTGCTGCGCGAGGTGAGCAAGCAGAACCCGGCCGCAGTCGCTGCCTTCCTGCGCGCGCATCGAGCGGACGTGGCGGGGCTGACGCTGCGCGAGGGAGCCAAGTACCTGCCGGCGAAGCAGAGGAGAGCGCTGCTCGGGGTCAGGTGAGGTCTCTCACGGAGACCGGAGGAGCACGAAGTACACGAAGAGCCGCAACAACTTTGAAGGGGGCTCGGCGGGCTGTACTCTCCGCCAAGCCCAACTCACCTAGGCCAGTTCCACCACCGCGACGTCGCGCCCGCCCTTGCGCAGCAGGAACCACCGCCCGTGCACGGCGTCCACGGCATCCACGGTTTGTGCCTCGGCGGCCAGCTTGTGGCCGTTCACGTGCACGGCTCCCTGCTGGATGAGCTTTCGCGCCGCGGTCCGGGAGAGCGCAAAGGCCTGCTCCAGCGCCTCGACGATGTTCACGCCGCTGTCGGTGCGTCGCGTCAGGACGTGCGGCAGTTCCGCGGCGAGCGTTTCGAAGACCTCGACCGACAGCTCACGGGCATTGACGCGCTTGTCGAAGATCACCCGCGACACCTGCTCGGCGAGGCCGGCCGCTGTCGCGCCGTGGACCCTGGCCGTCACGTCGGCCGCAAGGCGCCGTTGCGCCGCGCGCTCGTGCGGGGCGGCGGCCAGCGCCGCCGTCAACACGTCTATCTCGTCGCGTCCGAGCAGCGTGAACATCCTGAGGTACTTTACCGCGTCGTCGTCGTCGGCATTCACCCAGAACTGGTAAAACTGGTAGGGCGACGTCCGCGATGCGTCGAGCCAGACCGCGCCGGCTTCCGACTTGCCGAACTTCGAGCCGCCGGCCGTCGTCACCAGCGGCAGCGTCACCCCGTGCGCCTCCTTCTGCAGCGTGCGACGAATCAGTTCGGTGCCGGCTGTGATGTTGCCCCACTGGTCGCTGCCGCCGACCTGCAGCGTCACGCCGTAGCGGCGGTTCAGCTCGAGGAAGTCGTACGCCTGCAGCAGCATGTACGAGAACTCGGTGTACGAGATCCCGATGTCCAGGCGCGACTTCACCGAGTCCTTCTGCATCATCAGGTTGACCGTGAAGTGCTTGCCGACATCACGCATGAACTCGATGGCCTTGAGCTCGCGCAGCCACTCGCCGTTGTCCACCATGCGGGCCGCGTACTCCCCGGAAAAGTCGAGGAACCGCTCCAGTTGCGCGCGGATGCTGGCCGTGTTGGCATCGATCTCCTCGACCGTCAGCAGCTGGCGTTCGTTCGCCTTGCCGCTCGGGTCACCGATCATCCCCGTGCCGCCGCCGACGAGCGCCACCGGGCGGTGGCCGGCTTGCTGCAGGTGCACGAGCCCCATGATGGCCACGAGGTTGCCGACGTGCAGCGAATCTGCGGTGGGGTCGAAACCGCAGTAACCGGCCACCGGGCCCGCCGACAAATGTGCCTCGGCGCCCTCGGTCTGCTGGTACAGCAGGCCGCGCCACTTGAGTTCGGAGAGGAAGTCGATCATGGAAGAGAAGATAGTCGATTCCCACCCGTCGCTTCATCGGCCATCCGCCGCAGAAACTCGTACAGCTGCGCCGTTACCGCCCTAATCTCATGCTCGCGCCGCACCACCTGGTACGCCCGGCGCGCCATGGACGGCCCGTCGGCTCGGGCGTCCACACAGGCCCGGAGCGCGGCATCCATCGCCACGGGCAAGGGATCCTCGGCGAAATGCGCGCACCCGTGCTCACGAAGGAAGCGGTTGGACGCCGCGTCGTGCGGTCCGCAGCCAAGGATCGGACGGCCCGCCGCCATGTAGTCGGTCACCTTGGTCTGCACCGACGACCTCGACATGTGCGCCTGCGCGTCGTCGAACGACGACGACACCACCAGCAGGTCGCAGCCGCCCAACGCGGCGCCGAGCCCGGCGTAGGGTATCAGGCCGCCGTCCACGACCCCCCACTGCCGCCAGTCGTTCTCGTGGCGCCCCCAGAAGTACCGGTCGGTGAACAGCACAAACTCGATGTCGCTTCCCGTGGCGCGCGCTCGCGCGACGCTCGCCGCCACCGCCGCCACCGCATCCCAGTGCATCGGCCACACCGACCCGGCGTAGGCAACCCGAAATCGCCCCGTGCGCGGCGCCGCGAGCGCGGCGGGCTCGCCGTCGCCGAGTGGCACCGCGTTGTGCACCACCAGCGCGGGGCGATCGGTGCCCGTGAAGGTGCGCATCGATTCCAGCAGGTACGAAGAGATCGCGAGCCATCCTTTCGATTTCCGCAGCAGCGCCCGCGCGCGGAGGCGCGTGTTGAACGCGAACGGTACGCTCGGGATCTGCGCGAGCCAGTCGTCCATGAAGTACGTCACGAGCGGAGCCGTCGACTGGAAGCGCCCGGTCAGGGCGACACCCACCGGACCCACCGCCATGCCGAGGACGAGCTGCGGGGCGAACGCGGCGACGGCAGCGTGATCGGCGAGGGGCTTCCATCGTGCCCACAGCGCATCGACGTCGCCAACCACGCCGCGGAGTGGACTCACCAGCCGTCCCGGGAGGCCCGGCGCGGCAGCCAGCACGCGATGTCCGCCCTCCATCACGTATGACGCCCGCGCGCTGCCGCTGATGGCCAGCAGAGCGCCGGCTGGATACCGCGAGAACAGGTTCACGAGCGTGCGCCCCGCGCCACGGCTCTCCGCGGTCAGGTCCGCGTCGGTGACCAGCAGGACGCGCGGCAGCACCCTGTTCACCTGAGGCGCTGCTGCCAGGCCTCCACGATCTCGTCGAAGATCGTGGCCAGCGGAATGGTGATCGCCCAGTCCGGGTAATGCGCCATCATCTTCCGCAGGTCGCTGTAGTAGCAGATGTGGTCGCCGATGCGGTTCTTCTCGTCGTACTCGTACTGCATCGGCTTGCCCGTGCGATCGCTCACCATCTGGAACGCCTCGAGGATCGAACAGGCGTTTCCCTTGCCCCCGCCGAGGTTGTACACCTCGCCCACGCGAGGCGCGGCAATGAACGCCTCGGCGAACCGCGCCACGTCGCGCGAGTGGATGTTGTCGCGCACCTGCTTGCCCTTGTAGCCATAGACGCGGTACAGGCGCTCCTCGACGTTCACCTTCACGAGGTAGCTCAGGAAGCCGTGCAGTTCCACGCCTGCATGGCTCGGCCCCGTCAGGCAGCCGCCGCGCAACGCGCACGTCTTCATGCCGAAGTAGCGCCCGTACTCCTGCACGAGGACGTCGGCCGCCAGCTTCGACGCGCCGAACAGCGAATGCGTCGACTGGTCGATGCGGAAGTGCTCGGCGATCCCGTGCGCGTACTCGGGGTCGGAATAGTCCCAGCGGGTGGGGAGTTCGGTGAGCCGCAACTCGTTGGGCGCGTCACCGTACACCTTGTTCGTGCTGAAGTGCACGAAAGGTGCATCCGGCGAGTGCCGGCGGGCGGCTTCGAGCAGGTTCAGCGTGCCGACCGCGTTGGTGTCGAAGTCGTCGAACGGAATGGCCGCCGCCCGGTCGTGGCTGGGCTGCGCCGCGGTGTGCACGATGGCGTCGGGGCGGCGTTCGCGCACCAGCGCCTCGAGTCCGCTGCGATCGCGCACGTCGACCTCGTGGTGGCGAAAGTTTCGGTAGGTCTCGGCGAGCCGCTGCTGCATCCAGCGCGTATCGCCGCCGGGACCGAAGAAGACCGCGCGCTGGTTGCTGTCGACGCCGTCCACCTCCCAGCCCAGGCCGGCGAAGTGGGCGACCATTTCAGAGCCGATGAGGCCCGAGGAGCCGGTGACGAGGAGGCGAGGCATGAGCAAAAGCTACAGGCGGCAGAGGACAGGAACTAGGTGCTAGGCGCTAGGTGCTAGGTGCTAGGTGGGTGACGTCGTTTCCTAGCACCTAGCACCTAGCACCTAGCACCCAGCACCTAGTATCTAGCAGATGGCATCTCTGACACGCCTTCTTCCGCCCCCATAGATTCCCGCGTAATGCGCAAGCCGCTCCGCTACGCCCTCATCGCCGGCGCCGTCGTCGCCACGGTGTCCGTGGGTCTCGTCACGCTCGGATGGTTCCTCGTCTGCCGTGGCAACGAGTGCCCGTCCATCAGCGGGCTCGACAAGTACCGCCCGCGCCAGACGTCCAAGCTCTTCGCCGCTGACGGCCGGTTCGTGGCCGAAATGGGCCTCGAACGCCGCACGCTCGTGCCCATCGACCAGATCCCGAAGGTCCTGCGGGAAGCCTTCATCATCACGGAGGACAAGCGGTTCTACCAGCACAGCGGCATCGATCTCGTCGGCGTGCTGCGCGCCGGCCTCAGCAACCTGCGGCGCGGCGGATTCTCCCAGGGATTCTCGACCATCACCATGCAGTTGGCGCGCAACGTCTATCCGCGGCAGTTGTCGCGCGAGAAGACCATCGTCCGCAAGCTGCGTGAAGCCAAGATCGCGCGGGCCATCGAGTCGAAGTACAGCAAGGACCACATTCTCGAACTCTACCTCAACCAGATCTACCTGGGGAGCGGCGCCTACGGCGTCGAGACGGCCAGTCAGCGCTACTTCGGCAAGTCGGTGCGCGACATCAACCTCGCCGAGGCGGCCACCATCGCCGCGCTGCCCAAGGCGCCCGGGCGTTATGACCCGCGCCGCTTTCCCGAGCGCGCCGTCCAGCGCCGCAACACCATCCTGGAGCTGATGCGACGCGCTGGTGCCATCAGCGATGCCGATGCTTCGTTGGCCAAGGCCTATCCGCTGCGCCTGGCGCACGGGGGCGGCGTTTCGGGGGAGGTCGCGCCGTACTACGTGGAGTGGGTACGCCAGCAGCTCGAGGCCAAATTCGGCGAGCGCATCTACGAGGAAGGAATGCGCGTCTACACCTCGCTCGACCTCGAGCTGCAGGGGGCCGCGGAGCGTGCACTCGAACGGCAGCTCAAGGCCATCGAGGGTGGCGTGGCCGGGGTCTTCCCGCATCCCACCTACGAGCAACTCATGGCGGCGGCGGCCGACGATCCGGTGCCGGGAACCGTGACGCAGTACCTGCAGGGCGCGTTCATCGTGATGGACCCGCGCAGCGGCGCCGTGCGCGCCATGGTTGGCGGGCGCGATTTCGACGACTCCAAGTTCAATCGCGCCACCCAGGCCCTGCGCCAGCCGGGCTCGACCTTCAAGCCCATCGTGTACGCCACTGCCATCCAGAGCGGGCGTTCCCCCGCCTACATCCTCGACGACGCGCCGGTGGAAATCCCCCAGGCGGCCGGCGACACGTGGCAGCCCAAGAACTACGACCTCAAGTTCGAGGGACCCATGATCATGCGCCGTGCGCTCTACCAGTCGCGCAACATGCCGGCCATTCGCCTGGGCATGGAGCTTGGCGAGCAGAGCGTGGTCGATATGGCGCGGAAGTTCGGCATCACCACGCCCATTCCGGAGTACCCGTCCATCCACATCGGCTCGGCCGACGTCTATCCGCTGCAGCTGGTCGCCGCGTACTCCACTTTCGCCAACCTCGGGTGGCGCGTCGAGCCCGTCGGCATCCTCCGGGTCGAGGACGCGCAGGGGAAGGAGTTGTGGAAACCGGAAATCTCGCGTGAACAGGTGCTCACGCCGGAAGAAGCCTGGCTCATGGTCGACATGATGAAGGATGTCCTGACCCGCGGAAGCGCCGCTGGTGCCGTGGCCAACACGGGCTTCAACCTGCCGGCGGGCGGCAAGACCGGGACCACCAACGACTACACTGACGTCTGGTTCATTGGCTACACGGCCGATCTCGTCGCCGGCGTCTGGATGGGCTTCGACAAGCCGCAGAAGATCATGCCCAATGCGCAGGGCGGACGGCTCGCCGCGCCAGCCTGGGCCCAGTTCATGATCGAAGCGTATCAGCGCAAGCCCGCGCCGCCCGACTGGCCGCGTCCGTCCTCGCTCGTGTCGCGGCAGATCGATGCCGTCACGGGGTTGCTCGCCAATCCGGGCTGCCCGGCCAAGGACGCCTATTACGAGTGGTTCATCGCCGGTACGGCTCCGATCGCCGAGTGCCCGCCGCGCGCGGCGGGGCCGTCGCCCGAGCCCGTGAAGGACAAGCGCCCGGCGCACACGACGCCCCCGCGCAAGCCGTGACCGCCCTGCGCACCCGCTATCACGCTCGCTGGGTGCTCCCCATCGCGTCGGAGCCCATCGAGGACGGCACGGTGGTCGTCGAGGGTGACCGGATTGCGTGGGTGGGGCCGCGCGCCGCCGCGCCGGTTGGCGGTGACAACGACGACCTCGGCAACGCGGTGCTGATGCCGGGCCTCGTGAACGCGCACACGCATCTCGAGCTCACGGTCATGCGCGGTTTCCTCGCCGGGCTTGCGTTCTTCCCCTGGGTGCGCACGCTCACCCGCGCACGCCGTGACGTGCTCGGCGAGGCTGCCTTGCTCGACAGCGCCCGCCTCGGCGTGGTCGAAGGCCTGCGGGTCGGTATCACCACCTTTGCCGACACCGGCAACTCCTCGGCGCCGTTCGACGCGCTGCTGGAGCTGGGCGCGCGCGGCATTGCCTATCGCGAGGCCTTTGGGCCCGATCCGGCGCAGGTTGTCGATTCGCTGGCGGGGCTGCGCGCCAACGTCGACGCCATGCGTGCACGCGAGACGCCACTGGTGCGCGTCGGCGTCTCGCCGCACGCGCCGTACAGCGTCTGCGACGCGCTCTTTGCGGCGGTGGCGGCGTATGCCGCCGACGAACGACTGCCGGTGGCGGTGCACATCGCCGAGGGCGAGGACGAGTCGCTGCTGGTGGAGCGAGGGGAGGGGCCGTTCGCCGACTTCCTGCGGTCGCGCGGCATCCCCGTCGCGCCCCGCGGGCGGTCACCGATCGCGCTGCTCGAACGCTGCGGTGTGCTGGCCGTGCGGCCGCTGCTCATCCACGCCGTGCGCGCCGACGCCGCCGATATTGCGGCCATGGTGCGCCACCGCTGCGGCGTGGCACACTGCCCGGCGAGCAACGCGTGGCTTGCGCACGGCGTCGCGCCGCTCGTCGAGATGCTCCAGTCGGGACTCGACGTCGGCCTGGGCTCCGACTCGATGGCCAGCAACACGCGCATGGATATCCTGGGCGAGGGGCGACTGGCCGCTCGGCAGCAGCATGCACGCACCCGGCATTCGGCGGCGCTGCCGCCGTTGCAGCTGCTCGACCTCGCCACCCGCGGCGGTGCGCGGGCCATCGGCCTGGGCGATGTCGTTGGCGTGCTGACCCCAGGTTATCAAGCCGATCTGGCCGCCTTCGCCGTCGAGGCTGCCGTCAGCCGCGCGCAGGACGTCGCCGCGACCGTGGTCAACACCGAGACGGCGGTGACGCGCCGTGTCGTCGTGGCCGGTCAGCTTCGCGTGCGCGATGGCGTCGTCCTGCACGACGATGCGTCACTGGCCGCGCGCGTGCACGATGGCGCCGAGGCGCTGGCGCGGTGGCGCCATCGCGACCCCATCGACTAGAATTCATTGACCCTTCGGGAGCACAGGCTTCTTGTCTCACCAGCCCATCGCCAACGGCGCGACGAACAAGATCTGGCGTGATGGCGTCCTCGTGGATTTCCAGGACGCCACGATCCACGTCATGAGCCACGTCGTGCATTACGGATCATCCGTCTTTGAGGGCATCCGCTGCTACGAAACCCCCGCCGGCGGCGCAGTCTTCCGCCTGCGCGAGCACATGCGGCGACTTGCCGACTCGGCGAAGATCTACCGCATGGACCTCAGGTATTCGGTCGACGAGCTGTGCGAGGCGGTGCTCGATACGATTGCCGCCAACGGCCTGAAGGAGTGCTACATCCGGCCGCTCGTCGCGCGCACCGGCCAGCAGATGGGCGTTCACCCCGGCAACGCTCCGGTCGAAACGTTCATCATCTGCTGGATCTGGGGCCGTTACCTGGGCGCCGAGGCGCTCGAGCACGGTGTGGACGTGCGCATCTCCAGCTGGCGTCGGGCGGCGGGGAGTACGTTCCCGACGATGGCCAAGGCCGGCGGCAACTACCTGAGTTCCCAGCTTACCAAGATGGAAGCCAAGGTCGATGACTACATCGAGGGCATCATGCTCGATGTCAACGGCCAGGTTTCCGAGGGTAGCGGCGAAAACCTGTTTCTCGTGCGCGAAGGCGTGCTGTACACGCCGGGCATCGGGGCCGGCATTCTCCATGGCATCACCCGCGACTCGGTCATCCAGTTGGCCGGAGACCTCGGCATCGAGGTGCGCGAGTCGCCGATTCCGCGCGAGATGCTCTATGTGGCGGACGAGGTGTTCTTCTGCGGCACCGCGGCCGAACTGACCCCCATCCGCGCCATCGACCGGATCACCATCGGGGCCGGGCACCGCGGGCCCATCACCCAGCGCATTCAGGAACGCTTTCTTGGTATTGCCACCGGACGACTGGCCGACGACCACGGCTGGCTGACCCCGGTTCCCAGCCCGGTTGCCGCGAAGGGATGAAGGTGCGGTTGCCGCGCATTGCCTGATCGGAGGACTCCGTGCTCGTCGGTTGTCTCGCTCTCAACTCGTCGTTCGAACCGCTGACGCTCGTGCCGCTGCGCCGGGCGTTGCGGCTCGTCATCGACGGCAAGGCTGAGATCGTCGAAGCCGACGGCGCGCGCTCCGTGCGCTCCGCCAACCAGCGTTTTCCGCATCCGGTCGTCATCCGCCTCACCAAGTACGTGCACGTGCCCCGGCGCTTCCGCCGCCACGTCACCAACACGTTCCTCTTCGCCCGCGACCACTACCGCTGCCAGTACTGTGGTCGCGTTTCGGCAATGCTCAAGCCCCGCGAGTCGCTCACCCGTGACCACGTCCTGCCGTTGTCGCGCGGCGGGGGCAACACGTGGACCAACGTGGTTGCCGCGTGCAGCACGTGCAACACGAAGAAGGCCAACCGGCTTCCCGCGGAGATCGGCATGCGCCTGCTGCGCATACCGGTCGAGCCGCACTTCGTGCACCTCTCGTGGGCGGTGCGCAAGCTCACGCCAACGCAGAGCAAGTACATTCGCATGTTCTACGGCGCGGCGATGCTGCACGAGGTGGAGAAGACGGTGATGACGGAAGTCAGGGCCTAGACGCCAGGGTGCGACAGCGATGAGGGCGGACTCAACCCGAGTCCGCCCTTCGCGTTTCCCGTCGCCAAACTCGAGGTCCATCGTCTATCGACTATCGACTATCGTCCAGAGTTCCGAACACCGCCGTGCGCTCCTCGTACTCCCGTCGCTCTCCGCCCAGCAGCCGCGATGCGAGCGTCTTGATGCCGCGGCTGAGCGCGGTGCCGGGGTTTCGCCGCCCTTGCACCGCTGGCCGAAACTCGCCACGCAGCCAGCGCTCCACTTCGT
>DATCGU010000168.1:0-11208 GCA_036508735.1 Gemmatimonadaceae bacterium | reverse complement strand
TTGTACCATCGGGAAGAGTCACTTCCTTCAGGTGTATCACCTGCCCCTCGACTTCCACTGTCACGGTCCGACGCGGCAGCGCCCGCCGCGTCACAAGGGACCGGCGCACGCCGATGGACGTGCTCTCTGTGAGCAGCAGCGTCTCCAGCCGGTCGGCGTCGGCGGGAACGCAGAGAACCTCGATGCGCACACCCGGCCGCCCTTTCTTCATCAGCGACTGGAGCAACGTCACGTCCAGCGCGCCCGCATCACGCAGCGCGTCGGCCACGCCGGCCAGGAACTCCCCACTCAGGTCATCGACGTCGCAGGCGAGCTGCACCAGGGTCTCGCCGGCCGCGTCGCCATCAATGGTCGCGAGGATGATCCGCAGCGCGTTGGCTCGTCCAGCCGGATCCCTCGTGCCGGCGCCGTAGCCGCTCCGCAAGGGCGTGTAGACGGCTGGCGGAGCGCCGCGCGACAGCACGCGCACCAGCACAGCGCCCGTGGGCGTCGCCAGTTCCCCCGCTCCGTCGGGGCCCGGGCGAAGGGGAATGCCCTCGAGCAATCGCAGCGTGGCCGGCGCGGGCACGGCCACGCGGCCGTGCGCGGCATCCACGAAGCCATCGCCGACCGTCACCGGGCCGGAGTACACGGCCTCGACCCCGAGCAGCTTGAGCCCCCAGATGGATCCCACGACGTCGAGGATGGCGTCCACCGCGCCGACCTCGTGCAGGTGCACACGCTCCGGCGTGGTGCCGTGAATGGCGGCCTCGACCGCCGTGAGCTGCGTGAAGGCGTCCAACGCCGCCGCCTTCACATCATCGGGCGCCGGCGAGCCGTCCACGATGGCCTTGATGTGCTTCAAGTGACGGCCGTGCGGCTGGGGCGGGATGTCGAAGTCCACCTTCTTGCAGGCAATCTCGCCACGCGTGACATCCGTGATGCGCGCCACGACGCCGTCGAGCCCGAGTACCCCGGGCAGCGCGAGCAGCCACTGCGCGTCGAGGCCGAGGTCGACGAGCGCGCCGAGCATCATGTCGCCACTGATGCCATGTGCGGCATCAAGAATGGCGATCTTCATGAATCGGAACGCGGATGACGGATCTGGAATTCGAATTCGGAATTCGAAGCGGATAGCGGAATGGCGCAGCCTGGGACGCGATTCAATTCCGCATTCCGTTTCGCATTCAGCCTTCGAATTCCAGTTCCGTCATCCGAGTTCCGTTTCATCTCAGAACCTGTAAGAAGCACCCGACCCCGTGTTGAACACCACGACCGTACTGTCGGCAGAGAGCCGACCCGTCTTCACCAGCTGCGCTGTGGCGGCCAGTGCACAGCCGCCTTCCGGTGCCGCATCGATGCCGCCCTGCGATGCGATGGCCAGCGTCCCCGCGCGAATCGCATCCTCGTCCACGGCCTCGGCGTCGCCCTGGCTTTCCCGCAACGTGCGCAGCGTCCACCGGTCGCCGAACGGCCCCGGCACGCGCAGCCCGGCCGCGTGGGTGGCCGGATTCTCCCACGGCGTCGCCTTCTCCTCGCCGGCGTGGAACGCGCGCACCAGCGGCGCACACCCCGACGCCTGGGTGATGATCATCCTCGGCTTGGCGACGTCCGACGACACCCATCCCCACTCGTACATCTCCTCAATGGCCTTCCAGATGCCGATGGTTCCCTCTCCGCCGCCGGTGGGATACACGATGGCATCCGGAAGTTCCCATCCCATCTGCTCGGCCACTTCGTAACCCATCGTCTTCATCCCTTCCACGCGGTAGGGCTCGCGAACCGTCGCCACGTTGAAGAAACCGCTCTCCTTGGCGAACTGATTCGTGGCCTTCCCGGCATCGCCGATGTGCCCATCGACCAGTTCGAGCTCGACACCGTAGGCGCGGATGCTGCCAAGGATGGGCGGCGGCGTGGTGCGCGGCGCGTAGATGCGCGCCGGGATGCCGGCCGCGGCCGCGTACGCGGCCAGAGCGATTCCCGCATTGCCAGCCGTGGGAACGCAAACACCGGGCAGGCCCAGCGCCCGGGCGCGCGTCACCGCCATCATCAGCCCGCGCGCCTTGAAGCTCCCCGTCGGGTTCTGGCCCTCGTCCTTCACCCAGAGGCGACGAACGCCCACTTCCCGCGCCAGCTGCGGCAGTTCGAGGAGCGGCGTCATCCCCTCGCCCAGCGTCACGCGAGCCTCGCCCGGTGCCAGCGGCAGTGCCGCCGCATAGCGCCACAGCGACCACTCGTCGGTGATGGCGCTCCTGGCCACCGGCGCATCGTACTTGGCCGTCAGCGGCTGCGCGCACAGCGGGCAGACCGTGGCCAGCTGATGCCCAGGCGCGGTGTAGTTGCAGCCGGCCGTGCAATGAAGGGTCCAGGACATTGTGAGATACAGTTGATAGATGATAGGCGATAGTCGATAGACCAATGCAACACTACAAAGTTACGGCAAGATGTCGTCGGGCGCTGACGGAAGGCTTCCGGCGGCGCCGGCACGGTCGGGAGCGGCCGCCTTCAGCGCGTCGAGCAGTGCGGTGGCCGACTTCAACGAGAAGCCCTTCTGCTGTGCCACCTGCTCGGGCGTTGCCGCGCGCACGCCATCCACGCTCCCGAACACGCGCAGCAACTCGCGCCGCTTGGCGGGGCCCACGCCGGGAATCTCCAGCAACGCCGATGTGATGGTGCGCATCGACCGCCGCTTCCGGTTGTAGCCCACCGCCGTACGGTGCGCCTCGTCGCGCACCTGCTGAAGCAACCGCAGGGCCGGTGATCGTCGTGAGAGGTGCAGCGGCTCGGCGTGCCCGAACACGAACACTTCCTCCTCGCGCTTGGCGAGGCTCACCAGCGGCAGCGCGCCCAGGGCCAGGGGCGCGAGCGCCTCGTGCGCGGCCGCCAGCTGCCCCTTGCCGCCGTCAATCACCACCAGGTCGGGCAGCGGCTTGCCCTCGTCGAGGCGTCGCCGGAAGTAGCGCCCAACCACCTCGCGCATCGACGCGAAGTCGTCTGGACCATTGGCTTCATCCACCGTCTTCACCCGCATGGTGCGGTATTCCGACCGGCGCGCCCGCCCGTTCTCGAACCAGACCACGGCGCCAACGTTGTCGGTGCCCTGCGACGTGGAGTTGTCGAAGCAGACCATCGCACGCGGGATCTTGGTGAGCCCCAGCGCACGCCCCAGTTCGTACACCGGATCGCCGGCCCGCTCCTCGGTCTCGTCCTCCGCCAGCTTGAACTCCTCCAGCAGGTGCCGGGCGTTCTTCTCCGCGAGGTCGAGCAGTTCGCGCTTCAGCCCGCGCTGCGGCAGCAGCACGCGGGTGGGTCGCAGCACCGGCTCCAGCAGGTCGAGGTCATCGGGGGCGAACGGAAGCAGCAACTCCGCCGTGCGCTCCGGCAGGGAGCGGTAGCTCGCGGCGAGGTATGCCGCCAGCACGGCGGCGTCGCTCTCCCCTTCGGCCTGCTCGAGGAACCGCTGGTCGCGCGCGAGCAGCTTGCCGCCGCGCACCCGCAGCAGCGTCACGCAGGCGTCGTCGCCGTCACGCGCGAATCCGATGACATCGCGGTCGTGCCCCTCCACGTCCACGATGATCGACGGTTCCTCGAAGCGCTCGAGGTGGCGCAGCGCGTCGCGCATCTCGGCGGCTCGCTCGAACTCCAGCGCCTCCGCCGCCTCTTGCATGCGCTGCTGCACGCGGCGTATCACGTCATCGGCCCGCCCGTCGAGGAAGGCGATCACCTCGTCGATCATCGCCCGGTACTCGGCGAGCGACTGCGCGCCGATGCACGGGCCCTTGCACCGCTTGATGTGATAGTCGAGGCAGGCGCGCTCGGGCATCTCCACCGGCATGTTCCACCGGCACGATCGCACGGTGAAGACGCGCTTGGCCACGTTGAGCGCACGGCGCATCGCGCCGACATCCGTGAACGGCCCAAAGTAACGCGCGCCGTCCGCCAGCACCCGGCGCGTGACCAGCAGCCGCGGGTACGGTTCCTGCACCGTCACCTTGATGTACGGGTAGGTCTTGTCATCGCGCAGCATCACGTTGAACCGCGGATGATGCTCCTTGATCAGGTTGTGCTCGAGGATGAGCGCGTGCTCCTCGGTGGGCACAACGATCGTCTCGAAGTCGACAACGTACGACATCAGCACGCGCGTCTTGGGACTCTCCGCATGATCGGAGTTCACGTAGCTGCGCATCCGCGGCCTCAGGCGCTTGGCCTTGCCCACGTACAGCACCGTTCCGTCCTCGGCCTTCCACAGGTACACGCCGGGCGTGTCGGGGAGGTGCGACAGCTTCTGCGTGATGGCGTCGGGGAGGGTGCGCATGGGGCCTTGTCCGAAAGCTAGCGAACCGTCAGCGCCTGGCGGTGAGGCGCCTCAGCCGCCCGGATAGAGCACCGACTTCGGCAATGCCCAGTGCTGCGGTGGCGGCGAGGTACGTCGCTCCATAGAGCGGAAGCGCCACCAGCCCCAGGACGAGCGGGTGTTCGACGCCCAGCACCATCTTGGCACCCCAGGCTACCATTGCGGCGCTGAGGGCCGACCCCCACAGCTTGACCTGGTATGGGCGGTCCACGCCGACGTCGCCAATGCGCGGCACGAGCGAGCGGCGCAGCAGCAGGCACTCCACCCAGGCGGCGACGCCCGCCGAAGCCGTCAGTCCGGCCACCCCCCAGCGCACGTCCACTCCCAGGGCACCTGGCAGCCACAGCGCCGAAAGCCAGCCCAGACCCAGCGTGAGCGCCACGCGCAGCACGGCGAAGCCCAGCGGCGTGCGGGTGTTCCGCAGGGCATACCAGGTGGACGCATACAGGCGCCCCAGCGTGCCGGCCAGCAGGCCCACCGCCGAGCCCGCCAGCACGCTCCACATCCACACCACCTGGTCGCGCCCGAACTGCCCTGTCTGGTAGAGCGTCGCCCCGACGATGTCGCCGATGGCGAGGAACGCAACGGATGACGGGATCACGTAGAACGCAATGCGGTGCAGCCCGTCCGAGAGGCGCTGGCGCAGCACGCGCGCCACCTCATCCTGCGTTCCGACCGTGCCCGACATGGCGGGCAATTCGGCGGCGGACACGGCCATGCCGAAGAGCGACACCGGGAGCATCGTGACGACCTGTGCGTACGACAGCACCGCCACTGCCCCCGAACTCACCAGCGAGGCGAGGACGTTGTCCACGTATGCGCTTATCTGCACTACGCCGCGGCCCACGAACACCGGCCCGAACTGCGCCAGCACGCCGCGCACGTGCGGATCGCCGGCGGCGAGCCCCAGGCGCAGCCTGCGGTCGACGCGCCGCACGGTGGGGAGCTGCACCAGCAGTTGCGCCGCGCTGCCGATGACCGATGCCCACGCCAGCAGCAGGGCGAGCCGAGCCTGCCCCGCCGTGTCGCCCCCGAGCGACGGGCCGAAGCCCACGAGTGTTCCGATCATCACGAGGTTCATCGCCACCGGCGACGCGTACGGCAGGAAGAACTTCCGGTGCGAGTTGAGCACGCCCAGTGCCCACGCGGACAGCACCAGCAGGCCGACTCCCGGGAAGATCACCTGCACGAGCCGGATCGTCAGCTCGCGCTTTTCCCCGTGGAAGCCCGGCGCGATCAGCGCGACGGCATAGGGAGTGAGCAGCACGCCCAGCAGCACCAGGACGGCGCTGGTCAGCGCGAGCAGCGTGCCGATAGCCCCGGCAACGCGCCCGGCCTCCTCCTCGTCGCCCTCCGCCAGCAGCCGGCTGTAGGCGGGTATGAAGGATGCCGACAGCACGCCTTCGCCGAAGAGGTTCTGCAGGATGTTGGGTATGCGGAGCGCGGCGTTGAACGCGTCGCCGGCATCGCTCGTGCCAAGGTAGTGGCCGAGCAGCCGGTTGCGTACGAGTCCGAAGATGCGGCTCAGCAGGATGCCGGCGGCAACCAGCGCCGCGCCGCCGCCGGAACGCGGCGCGGCTGGCCGCTCCGCGATCACGCGCCGCCGAGCAGCTGCGCGGCGTGGGCGGCCGCGCCGGCGCGCAGCTGGTCCATGAGCGCCTCACCGTGCCGGGCGACCAGCGGCAACGGGTTGAGCACGCGTTCCTGACGCTGCCCTTCCGGCATCAGCGCCGCGCGGGCGCTCCTGAGATCGCGCATGGCTGCGGTTTGCGCCTTGAGCACGGCGGTGCGATAGCGCCGCTCCAGGCGGTCAATGCGGAACCTGATCTGGTGCCGCGCCCCTTCGATGGTGGAGACGTTGACCATCGACGCGCCCTCGGCCGAGTCACGCAGCGCGTCGAGCCGCGCGTCCAGCTCCGTCCGCATCGCATCGAGTGAGTCGCGGATGAACGCCGGCATGGCGCGATCGCCCATGCGGCGTTCCGCTTCGTGCGGCGGCTTGATGTCGTTGAACACCATGCCGAGGCGCCCGAGCATGCGGTCGATGACGGGTTCGATGATGGTCGCCGACCAGCGCGGCAGTACCAGCGGAACCGGTTGCCCCAGCGCCTCGGCCACAGCCCCGGCCTGGGCGAAGTACGCCACCTCGCCTGGCCCGCCGAAGTACCCGACGGTTGGAAGGATGGCGCGCTCCACGACCGGGCGCAGCAACACGTTGGCCGAGAGTACCAGTTGCGGCTGCACCGCGACGTCGCCGGCCTCCGAGATCCGGATGCGCTCCTTCACCCCGTTCGGGGAAATGCGGAAAACGAGCGACAGCTTGGGCACACGCGTCACCTGCGCGCGGTAGCCTGCCCGTTCGATGGCCACGCTTCGCAGGGAGACCGCCTCATCGATGACCGAGGCACGGCGCAGCGCCTCCACGAGCGTCGGGCGCGCTGCGTCGCGCACGCACGGGTGCCAGGCATCGAGCACGGCAATCCCCATGGGCTCGAACAGCGAGCGCATCAGCTCCACGTACGCACTGCCGACGGTGGCGGCGCTTCGGTACGCGCGCCGCACATGGTCGAGAATCTCGAGGTGCGGCGCCTAGCCCGCGGCCGCCGCCAGTTCCTCGAGCAGCCGCGTGACATCGCCCAGCGGCTGCGCCGCCATCACCTGTCCGTCGAAGCCGAGCCGATCAATGACCAGCCGGCGCACCTCCTCGTCGAACGCCACCGCCGTCCAGCTGGCCTCGTCGAAATCGGCGTCATCCGTGGCCGCCCAGAACACCGGCGCCGCGGGAATGCCCGTGGCCTGCTCGATGCGGTCGGCGAGCGCCCGCGCGCTCAGCGCCTTCAGCCACGTGTAGCCGGGACCGCCGAAGAGGCCCGGCTGCTGCCCCGTGGTCACCACCACGCCGCGCCCCTGCGCCACCGACTCGAGCCGCCGTGCGGCGGCACCGCTGGCGTTGAATGCCGGCGCCAGCGCCGTCAGCCAGTCGGGGTTGGCCTGGGCACGCGTCGCGTCGGCGTGTGCACGCCAGGCCGCGGCTCCGGCGGGGCGCGGCGCGTACCAGCCGGCCGGCGTGCGCCCCTCGACGGCCGCCCGGGCCAGCGAGCCGCCACCAACTGGCTCAGCGACGACGCGTGGTGGCGTCATGTCAGTCCCCCTGCTCCCTTCCCCTGCACCAAGGGGCAACGGCTACACGCCATGCGTTTCCTGCCTCCGGGTTCTCGACGCTCAACGCTCGGCGCCAGTCCATAACCTAATCGCTTGCTACGGCGTCGCGGAATGCGCCGTCACTCACTTGTGATAGGGTTCCCGGCGCACGATGGTACCCGCGCGGTACAACTGCTCGGCCAGCACCAGGCGCGCCAGCTCGTGCGGCAACGTCCAGGGTGCCAGTTCGAGGCGCACGCGGGCGCGGCCGAGCAGTGCCGGCGCCAGGCCGTACGCACCGCCAATGACGAACGCCACGTCGCGGCCCGCTTCGCGCTCCCCCTGCAGCCACGCGGCGAAGGCCGCCGAATCGAGCCGCTTGCCGCCCGGATCGCAGCACACCACCACCGCGCCCGCCGGAATCCGCTTGCCAAGCCGCTCACCTTCCCGCTCACGCACGAGGTCCGCGTTCGCCGATTTTGCCGGCTCCTCGCGGACCTCGATGCGCTCGAGCGGCCAGTAGCGGGCCGCCCGCTTCTCGTACTCCTCGATCGCCGCCGCCAACCCTGCGTTCCGCGGCTTGCCGACGACGGCAACGAAGACCTTCACGGCGCGCCGTTCCTACGCGTAGATCCCGCGCAGCCGGTGCACCGTGGCCACGCGGCTGATCGAAAGCATGTACGCCGCCGTGCGCATGTTCACCTTGTGCTGCTTCGACAGCTTGAGCACCTCGGCGAACGAGTTCACCATGATCTCGTTCAGGCGGTCGTTGACCAGCTTCTCGGTCCAGTAGTAACCGCCGCGGTTCTGCACCCACTCGAAGTACGAGACGGTCACGCCGCCGGCGTTCGCCAGGATGTCGGGAATCACGAAAACGCCCTTGTCGTCGAGGATCGATTCCGCGCCGGCCGTCGTCGGACCGTTTGCCCCCTCGCAGATGATCTTCGCCCGGATCTTCGCGGCGTTCTTGGTGGTGATGACGTTCTCGAGCGCCGCAGGAAGCAGCACGTCGACGTCCAGCAGCAGCAGGTCCTCGTTGGAGACCTTCTCGCCGCCGGCGTAGCCCTCGAGCGTCTTATGCTCCTGCACCCACGCCATCGCGTGTTCGACGTCGATTCCCTTCCGGTTGACGATGCCGCCGGTGCGGTCGCTGATGGCCACGATCTTGCAGCCTTCGGACTGCAGCAGTTGCGCCGCGATGGAGCCCACGTTGCCAAAACCCTGCACCGCCACCGTCGTCCCCTTCACTGGCATCCCCAGATGCGCCAAGGCCTCCTTGGTCACTATCATGCAACCGCGGCCCGTCGCCTCGCGACGCCCGAGCGAACCGCCCATCGCCACCGGCTTGCCGGTGGTGACCGCATTCACCGTATAGCCGACATGCATCGAGTACGTGTCCATCAGCCACGCCATGACGCGTTCATTCGTGTTCACGTCGGGAGCCGGCACGTCGGAATCGGGGCCGAGCGTCTGGATGATGGCCGCCGTATACCGGCGCGTCACCCGCTCCATCTCGCCGATGCTCATCTTGAGCGGATCGCAGATCACGCCACCCTTGGAGCCGCCGAATGGGATGTTCACCACCGCGCATTTCCACGTCATCCAGGCGGCCAGCGCCTTCACCTCGTCCAGCGTCACGTTCAGGTCGAAACGGATGCCGCCCTTGGCCGGGCCGCGCGACGTGTTGTAGAGCACACGGATGCCCGTGAACACTTCGACTTCGCCGTTGTCCATCATCACGGGGATGGACACGATGATCTGCTTCTCGGGGTTGCGCAGTACCTTGTAGATGCCGGGTTCGAGGTCGAGCAGTTCAGCAGCGCGGTCGAACCGCGCCATCATCGCCTCGAACGGGTTCACTTCGTTCAGGAAGCGATCCTTGTCGGGTCGCACGAGCGGTTGGGTCGGCAGGATCAGGGTCGTCATCGGTTTCTGTCTCGGGGCCGGTTCAAGCCGGCGTGATGAGTGCCCTTGCGGGTACGAGACGGTCCAGCAGGACCTCTACACCCTCCCTCCCCGCCTCCCAAATGACAGTCTGGGAAAGATACCACAGCGTCGGGGCGTCGGGAGGCCACAGGGGGCCCAGTTTCACGGCGTCTTTCAGCGTGCAGATCACGCGATCGGACTGCACCGACCGCATGACGATGGCGCGAACATCGGCTGCGGTGAACGCGTGATGATCGCCGAAGGCCATCTCGTGCACATCGGCACCCGCCGCCCGAAGCTGCGCGAGGAACGCCCCCGGCGCGCCAATGCCCGAGACCGCGACCACGCGCTGTCCGCCCAGGCCCGTCAATGCCCCTGCGGAGCCGCCGCTCCACGGCACCAGTTGATCAGGTGCGAGGTACGCCACGGCCACCGGTACACGGCCAGCCGAGGCCGCCACCGCATCGGCCACCGCACGTGCCCGCGCCGCCGAGACGGCCTTCCGCGTGACGAGAACGACGTGCGCGCGCCGCAGCGCCGACAACGGTTCGCGGAACGGCCCCGCCGGAAGCAACCGCACGCGACCGTCCCACGCATCGGCGCTCACCAGCACCACATCGACGTCGCGCGGCATCTGCCGGTGCTGGAAGGCATCGTCGAGTACGAGCGCCGTGGCCCCTTGTGCCAGGGCACGTTTTCCGCTGCGCCGCCGCTCGCGGTCCACCAGCACGGGCACGCCGGGGTTGAGGCGCGCATGCACCAGCGGCTCGTCATCGCCGTAGCCGCGCAGCAGCACCGCTGGGTGGAACCCCCGCGCGGCGAGGCGCGACGCGAACCAGGCGGCCACCGGCGTCTTGCCGGTACCGCCGACGGTCAGGTTGCCTACCGCCACGGTCGGCACCGCCGTATGCCCCGCGTCGCGCGCCTTGTGCGCGCCCGAGGACGCGCTGAGCACGGCAAACAGCCGTTCCGCGGGCCAAAGCAGGGCGCGGGCCGTCGCCGCCAGCCAGTCGTCGCCGTGCCACACGCGGGCCGCCAGGCGATCACGCACTGGCGCGTGCCTCGGTCGCGTCCATGGCCGCCGCGAACCGTTCCGACTCTCCCGCCGCCAGCGCGTCGCCGTCGAATCGCGGCACGAACGGCTCACCGATCGTCACGCGGACGCGAGCGAACGGTTTCGGGATGGCGTACCGGTCCCAGCTTCGCAGGTGCCATGTGTGCGCCGCGTGCATCGACATCGGCACGATCGGGACGTTCGCCCGGTGCGCCGCCACGAAGAGGCCGGGTTGCGTCACGCGGGCCGGGCCGCGGGGTCCGTCGGGCGTGAACGCGAGCGAGGTGCCGGCGCGCAGGGCCTGGATCATCGTGATCATGCCGCGTACGCCGCCGTGCGTGCTTGAGCCGCGCGCCGGCCGGGCATACCCCAGGCGCTCGAGAATGCGCGCGATGATCTCGCCGTCGCCGTGCTCGCTCGCCAGCGCCATGATCCCCCGGTTCCGCTGCGTCCAGATGGGCGCCAGCATCAGGCCGTGCCAGACCGCCACCACCACCGGCACCCGCGCGCCGTCTTTCGTCGGCCAGTTGGGCTCACCCAGCAGCTCCATCCGCCACGTGCGTGCCAACAGTTGCACGGCCCAGTACCCGATGCGAGAGAGCCAGCGCACCTTTCGCTCGCGGCGCTCAGCCTTGGCATCGTGCTCCGCGTCAGCCTGCGTGACGCCGGCGTTCACCGCGTTCGCTCCGCCGGCAGCATCGCGCTCGCCATGCCGGCGACGCGGGCCGCCGCGCCGGGTGCGCCAAGCGTGTGG
>DATCGU010000167.1:0-3453 GCA_036508735.1 Gemmatimonadaceae bacterium | reverse complement strand
GGAATCGATCGCAACGCGCATCCATCTTATTCGCGGCCTGCGGGTGATGCTGGATAGCGACCTCGCCGAGTTGTACGGCGTTCAGACGAAGGTGCTCAACCAGGCGGTCTCGAGGAATGCCACCCGATTCCCGTCTGATTTTGCCTTCCAGCTCACGGCCGCAGAAGTCACGCACTTGAGGTCACAATTTGTGACCTCAAGTGTCCACGGCGGTTCCCGTCACGCGGGTTTCCGCGTCGCAGGACCGAGAGGAAGCAATACCGGTACCTTGCCCCGGATCTTCGGTCCTCGTCGAGCATTTCGCCGACCTGGGCGGCCTGTCGGTGTTGACAGGAGTAGGCAAAAAGGTATATTTATTATACCGTTATGGTGAGGCGCTCGCTTGGACTTCGAGTTTGACGAGCACAAGAGCCGGTCAAACAAGGCCAAGCACGGCATCGACTTCGTTGACGCGCAACTCTTGTGGTCCGACGACCGGCTCATCGAAATACGGGCGCGCACCGAGGACGAGGCCCGCTTTCTCATCGTCGGTCAGATTGTCGGCGTGTGCTGGTCGGCGATCATCACCTACCGCGGCAGCAGAACCCGGCTGATCTCCGTCCGCCGGTCTCGTCCTGAGGAGGTTGTGCTGTATGAAAGCCAGGAACCTTGATCGCAAGTTCGATGAGGGCAAAGACGTCACGGCCGATCTCGATCTCACGACTGTCCGGCGCCCGACTCGCGAGCAGCGTCGCGTGAACGTGGACTTCCCGACGTGGATGATCGAATCGCTCGACGACGAGGCGGCGCGTCTCGGGGTGACCCGACAGTCAATCATCAAGATGTGGCTCGCGGAGCGGCTCGAACGGCAGGCCTCGTGATGCGGCTGCTGGTGCCTCAGGCCGCGCCAGCCGAATGCCGGGGCACGCCCCCTCAGAACTTCAGCACCTGCTCGCTCCGGTCGCCGGCCTGGAAGTACAGCCCGTGCCGCTCGTCGCCCGGCTGCTTGCTGACCTGCACGATGTTCTGCTGGTCGCCGAAGGTGTCGAACATCAAGTGCACCTTCAATCCCAGCACCGTCACCGGTCGGGTCGCCTTCCACTGCACGATCACCCACCAGATGGGCTGGTCGCCATCGATGTCGGCGCCGCCGTCCAGCACCTCGCCGGCGAGCTTCGCCCCGTCGGCCACGACGGTGAAGTTCTGGCCCACGTAGGCGGCCACGGCGCCTCGCCATGCGGCGTCATCGGTCGCCGGACGCTTGAGCGCCTTCTGCAGATCGTCGCGGAACATGCGCACCCGTGCCACCACCACCGCGCCCTCCACGACCATGCGCGTGTTCGCCACGTGCATGTTGTGCGGCGGCGCCGAAAGCAGCAGGCCGGCGGCGAGGGCGAGAATCAAGGCACCACCTTCGTCACCGCCTTCCACGTGTTGTTGTCGCGGTTGATGTCGGCCAGCACTTCGTTGGGATCGATGACCACCTGCGACAGCCCCCTGTCGGAGAAGAAGGCGTACGTGAACGTCTTCTCGTTGTAGCGCCAGACGTCGGCCGGCAGCTTCACCAGCGCACTCGTGCCGTCATCGTACGTGATGCCAAGCTGGATGGGCATCACCAGGCCGGCCTTCTGCTCGATGGTGATGCGATGGTAGTACCGGCCGCGGCTGGTATTTCCCGCGACGTCCTTCGCATCCTGGGTTTCCACCCCGCCGAGTGCCTGGTCGTTGGCGTACGTCGTGTAGAAGATCCCGCGCCAGAACCAGTTGAGGTTCTCGCCGGCCCCGTTCACCACGGTGCGGAAGAAGTCGGCGGGCTGCGGCTTCTTGAAGATCCACTTCTGCGCGTACTCGTGGAGCGCGCGGTCGAACTGCGCCGGCTCGAGCACCTGCTCGCGCAGCATCACCAGCGTGGCCGCCGGCTTGGCGTACGCCTGCGCGCTGTAGTTGTTGTAGGCGAGGTCCGACTCGGTCATCATCGGCACCTGCGCGGGGTCCCTGAAGTACGCCACGATGTTCTTGGCCGGGCCGCGGCTGCTCGGGTACGCGGGGTCCCAGTCCTTCTCGGCGTAGTACTCGATGAACGAGTTCATCCCCTCGTCCATCCATCCCCAGCGGCGCTCGTCGGTGGCGAGGATCATCGGGAACCAGTTGTGCCCGACCTCGTGGATGGTCACCGAGATGAGGCGCCACTTGAGCGACTCGTCGAAGGTGCCATCGGGGCGTGGACGCGCGCCGCAGAAGGCGATCATGGGATACTCCATGCCGCCCACCGACCCGTGCACGTTGCTGGCCACGGGATACGGATACTCGATCACCATGCGGCCGTAGGTCACCATCGTCTGCCTGATGGCCTTGGTGCTGTACTGGTCCCACAGCGGCATGGCGTCGCGCGGGTACACCGAGTGCAGCTCGATGAGCCGGCCGCCCTTCTGGTAGCGGAAGCCCATCGCGTCCCAGATGAACGTCTTGGAGCTGGCCCACGCGAAGTCGCGCACGTTCTGCGCCTTGAAGTGCCACGCCAGCGGCGCCAATCCAGCCGGGCGCGTCTCGGGCTTCGTCACCTCGGACGGGCGCACGATGAACACCGGCGTGTCGGCGGCCATCGCCTGCGCCAGCCGCGTGCGCTGCGTCGCGGTGAGCACGTCCAGCGGGTTCTGCAGCACGCCGGTGGCGCGCACGATGTGGTCGCGCGGCACCGTCATGGTGACGTCGAAGTCGCCGAATTCCTGGTAGAACTCACCCTGCGAGTAGAACTGGTCGTTGGTCCATCCGCTCACGTCGTCATACACGGCGGCGCGCGGGTACCACTGCGCGATCTCGTATTCCCACCCGTCCATCACCTTGTCACGGGCGTTGCGCTGCGTGTTGCGCCCGATCTCGGGCACGGCGTAGGCCCACTCGATCTCGAGCTGCGTCGACTGCCCGGTGGCGACGGCGGCCGGCAGCTCGATGCGCATCGACGTGCCGTTCACGAAGAACTGGGCGTCCTTGCGGGCGCCGTCGGCGCCGATGGTGCGCACGCGGCCTATGCGCATGCCGAGCTTCTGCGCTTCCTCGCCGCCAAGGCCGAGCATCCGCATGGCCTGTGGTGACACGGGGGCCAGCCCCTTGGGCAGTGGACGCGCCGAGACGGCGGCACGCGAGTCGGGCTTCTCGACATTCTGGTCGAGCTGGAACCAGAGATAGGGGAGGGCGGAGGGCGAGTTGTTGTGATAGGTGACGCGCTCGGTGCCGCTGATCTCGTGGAGCACCGTGTCGAGCGACGTCCTGATGACGTAATCGACCTTCTGCTGCCAGTACTTGGGTCCCGGCGAACCGCTGGCCGTGCGGTACTCGTTGGGCGTCGGCCACTGCTCGACTGCGCGGAAGTTGGACTGGTTGGTTTTCTTCGCGGTGTCCGCATTCAGCCACTGCGGCGGGGTGGTGAGCGGCGCGGGGCGCTGCGCGGCCAGGGGGGCCAGGGGGAGCGCGCTG
>DATCGU010000166.1:0-19325 GCA_036508735.1 Gemmatimonadaceae bacterium | reverse complement strand
CGCTCAGCGAGCCACTCTACGTTCCGGCGCGCTCCACCACCAACTGATTGAGCGCTCGGCGGCTACTCGTCCGCGCGCTCCAGGCCAGCAAAGGCAACCACCAGCCGCTTGCGGCCGATCGACTCGTCGTCGAACTCGATGGTGACCTTGGTGTCGCGTCCGGTGCCCGAAAGATCGAGAATGGTACCCGAGCCGAACGCCTTGTGCTTCACGCGCTCGCCCGCGACGTAGCGCGGCGCCACCTGCGACTCCTCGTCGGTGGGTATCTCCCATGCGCTCGGGCGCCCCATCGGCGTGCCGGGGCGGCGCTGTGACGGCGAGGCATAGGCGAAGGCGCTGGCGCTGCCGCGCAGCCTGGACGTCATCCGCGACTCGAAATGGTCGGCCGGCACTCGCGTGAGGAAGGACGACAGGATGCCGGGCATCAGTTCGCCGTTGCGGCGTCGCGCCGTGGCCCACGTCAGGAAAAGCTTGCGCTCGGCGCGCGTGATGCCGACGTACAGGAGGCGGCGCTCCTCCTCGAGCACCTCGGGATCGTCGAAGGCGCGGGCGAGCGGAAAGAGTCCGTCCTCCAGCCCGGTGATGAAGACCACGGGAAACTCCAGTCCCTTGGCCGTGTGCACCGTCATGAGGGTCACGGCGTCGCCATCGGGTCCCAACTGGTCGACGGCCGCGACGAGCATTGCCTTCTGCAGGAAGTGGTCGAGGGGGCGCAGCCCCAGCTCGCCACCATCATCGACCACCGTCTCGGCGGCTCCCTCCACCATGGCCCGCACGTTGTCGAGGCGGTCGAGCCCCTCGGGCCCTTCGGCGCGCAATGCCTCGTCGTAGCCGGTGGCCTGCAGGATGTCGACAATCAGGCGATCGACGCTCGACTCCTCGGCGCTTTCGCGGAAGCGGTCGGCGAGCGTGAGGATGACGCCGAGGGCGGCGCGCGCCGCCGGACGAAGGCCGTCGAACTCCGCCGCCCGACGCGCCATTTCGAGCAGCGGGATGCCGCGCTCGCGCGCCGCTCCGGCCAGCAGGTCCACCGTCGACTCGCCGATACCGCGCCTGGGCACGGTGATGGCGCGACGGAAGGCCTCGTCGTCGGCCGGGTTGGCGGCCAGGCGCAGCCAGGCCAGCAGGTCGCGCACCTCGCGGCGGTCGTAGAATCGCACGGCGCCAATGAGGCGGTACGGAATGCTCCGGCGGCGCAGCGACTCCTCGAGCGCCCGGCTCTGCGCGTTGGTGCGGTACAGGATGGCCATCTCCCGGGGGCGCTCGCGCAGGTTCATGCGGCGCTTCTCGATCTCCTCGGCAATGGCGTCTGCCTCGTCGCGGTCATCGAGCGCCTTGAGCATGGTCACCGGCTCACCCGCCGGGCGCGTGGCACGCAGCGTCTTGCCGCGCCGCGCCGCATTCTGCGCGATGACGACGTTGGCGATGTTCAGGATCTCCGGCGTGGAACGGTAGTTCTCCTCGAGACGCACGACCCGCGCGCCCGGATAGTCGCGTTCGAAGTCGAGGATGTTACGCACATCGGCGCCGCGCCAGCCGTAGATGGACTGGTCGTCGTCACCGACGACCGCGACGTTGCCACCGGGGCCGGCGATGAGGCGCACGAATTCGTACTGCGCATGATTGGTATCCTGGTACTCGTCCACCAGCACGTGCTCGAAACGCCCGGCGTAGTGCGCGCGGATGTCGTCGTGCTCCCGCAGGATGGCCACCGGCAGCACCAGCAGGTCGTCGAAGGAGACCGCGTTGGCCCCGCGCAGTGCGGGTTCCATGGCCGTGTAGACCAGCGAGACGGCCTTGGCCAGGGGCGTCAGCGCCAGTCGCGCGTACTCTTCGGGCGCGACCAGCGCATTCTTGGCGTCGCCGATGGCCGCGGCCACGGCCTTCGGCGCAAACTCCTTGGCCGACACCCCGGCGCGCTCCATCAGGCGCTTGACGACGGTGAGCGTGTCGTCTTCATCGTAGATCGTGTAGCTCGACGTGCGGCCGACCCGGTCGGCGTGCAGGCGCAGCAGGCGCGCGCCGATACCGTGGAAGGTGCCGATCCACATGCCGCGGGGTTCGACGCCGAGCAGGCGTCCGATGCGCTCGCGCATCTCACCAGCGGCCTTGTTGGTAAAGGTGACGGCGAGCACGCGATGCGGGCTCACCCCGAGTTCTTCCACGATGCGGGCCACGCGCGAGGTGAGCACGCGCGTCTTGCCGGAGCCGGCGCCCGCGAGCACGAGGAGCGGCCCGGTGCCGTGTTCGACGGCGGCCCGCTGGGCGGCGTTGAGGGTTACTTCAGTTATGGGGGCTAACGACGTCATCCGGGAAAGATAACGTCGAACACCGCCCCACGATCCGACGGCACGAGGACCAGCCGCCCATGATGCGACTCCTCGACGATGCGGCGCGCCAACGGCAGCCCGATGCCCCATCCACGTTCCTTCGTGCTGAATCCGGCGGCGAAGATGCGGCGGCGCAGCCTGGGCGGAACGCCGGGGCCGTCATCGGCCACGCGCACCCGCGCGCCGCCGCCCGCCGCCGGGTCGACCCGCACGTTGATGGTGCCGCCGCGGCCCACAAGCGCATCGACGGCGTTCTTCACCAGGGACTCCACGGCCCACTCCAGCAGCACGCGGTCGGCCGGCACGGTCAGCGGCCCGTCGCCGCGCTCGAAGTTCACCACGATGGTGTTGGCCAGCGTGGGGACGCGGGCGCGGAAGTAGTCCACCACGCCTTCCACGGCTTCGCCGATGTCGATCGGCACCAGCTTCGGCGGGCGCCCGATGCGCTCGAAACGGTGCGCCACCCGCTCGAGGCGCTCGACGTCGCCTTCCATGTGACGGCGCGCGGATTCCGACGCCGGATCGCTGGAGCGATCGGCCATGAGTTCCAGCCAGCCGTGCAACGACGAGAGCGGCGTGCCGAGCTGGTGCGCCGCCTCGCGGGCCATGCCCGCCCAGACGCGCTCGCGCTCGGCGCGCGCCCTGACACCCAGCACCATGACGCCCACGATGATGAGCAACGCAAGCATGGTGACCTGCAGCTGCGGGATGATGCGGAGACCGCGCACGACCGGCGTGTTGCCGAAGTGTATCATGCCGCCGCTCGGCTCCCTGACCGGCTGGTTCACCCGATCGAGGCTCCGCACGTATTCAAGGACCCGTGGGTCGTTGGGATTGGCGATGCCGTAGCCGTAGTCCGGGAGGTTGGCAAACGCCGTGGGACGTCCCTGCGCGTCGGTAACGATCACCGGCACGCCGAGCTCGCGGATCTCGCGCGAGAGGTCGAACAGCGCCGAAGTGCCGGCGGACGACGACGTGTCGGTGTCCACGAGAGCGCCGTAGACGCGCGCGAACATCCGGCCGTTGCGTTCGGCTTCGCCGCGCAGTTCGTTCACCACCCGCTGCGCATACCAGAGGTACGACCCCAGCAGCACCAGGAGGCCGAGCGCGACGAGGATCACCGGCACCCGGCGTCGCATGGCCTAGCCGAGCACGTCGAGCCCGACGTACGGACGCAGTGCCTCGGGAACGACCACCGAGCCGTCCGGGCGCTGGTAGTGCTCGAGGATGGCCGCGAAGACGCGCGGAAACGCCAGCCCTGACCCGTTGAGCGTGTAGACGTACTGCGGCTTCTCGCCATGGGCGGCGCGGAACCGGATGTTGGCGCGTCGCGCCTGATAGTCACCAAACAGCGAGCACGAGGACACCTCGAGCCACTTCCCCACCCCCGGGGCGAAGACCTCGAGGTCGTAGGTCATGGCACTGCTGAATCCGGTGTCGCCGGCGGCCAGCAGGACCACGCGATACGGCAACCCGAGCTTCTGCAGTACGGCCTCGGCGTGGCCGGTGAGCAGCTCGAGCTGCGCGGGGCCGTCCGCGGGCGTGCAGTAGCGCACCAATTCCACCTTGTCGAACTGGTGCACGCGCAGCAGGCCGCGCGTGTCCTTGCCGGCCGCCCCCGCTTCACGACGGAAGCACGGACTGTATGCGCACATGGCCATGGGCAACTGGGCCGCGGCGAGAATCTCGTCGCGGTACAGGTTGGTCACCGGGACTTCGGCGGTGGGGATGAGGAACCCCTGCTCGTCGCCCAGCGCGTACATGTCGTCCTCGAACTTCGGCAGCTGTCCCGTGCCCGTCATCGCCGCGCGGTTGACCACCACCGGCACCCAGCACTCCTCGTACGCGTGCTCACGAGTGTGCAGGTCGAGCATGAAGTTCATGAAGGCGCGCACCATGCGCGCGCCGGCGCCGCGAAAGACGATGAACCCCGAACCGGAGATCTTGGCGCCGCGCGTCAGGTCGATGAGGCTGAGCGCCTCGCCGACCTCCCAGTGTGGCTTGACCCCATCGGCAGCGCGCGGGGTGCCCCACGAACGGATCACGGTGTTGTGGGTCTCGTCGCCGGCCGGCACCGCGGGAAGCGTGACATTGGGGATCTCGTACAACCCCTGCTGGATGCTTGCCTCGGTGGCCTGCAACTCGGTCTCCAGCCGGGCGATCTCCTCGCCGAGCGCGCGCGTCTCGGCCTGCAGCGCGGACGCATCCTCACCCGCCTTCCTTCGGCGCCCCACTTCCTGGCTCGCCGCGTTGCGGGCCGCCTTGCGCTCTTCCGCCGCCTGGATGGCCAGGCGGCGCTCACGATCGAGTGCCTCGAGCCTGGCGATCACGGGTTCGAGCTGGTCCAGGGCGCCGCGCCGTTGCATCCCGGCTCGAAGCGCCGCCGCCTGCTCGCGGACCATCCTGATATCGTGCATGACCTATTTGGACGGGATGCCGTCGGCGAAGGATGCGAAACCGCAGTTGGGGTTCATCACGCCGCGGCCGACGAGGAGCCCACCAGCCTTCACCGTGTCGACGACGAGCTTGGCGTAGGTCTCGGTGGACAGCTGGTACGCGCAGGCGGCGGTCGTCAGGCGCACGCCAATGACCTCGCCGGGGAGCACCGTGAGCACGGAGTCGAAGACCCAGCCGTGCACGGGCGCCAGGAGGACCGACTCGTAAGTGCCGGTGAGCCGCTGCAGCCCGATGGTGCGGCCACCCGTGGTGGATGCCCCGACGAGCCGCTGCGGGATGATGCGGATCTTGCCGGTCCCGTCGAAGTCGAAGGCGACGTCGAACGCGAGTGTGCCGTCGACGCGCACAGCGGAAGTGGTGGTCAGGTCGAGCGCCGATGGCGCATTGACCAGTGTCGTGCCGGAGATGGCGTAGAGCGAATACGTGAACGGCACGTTCGCGTATTGCGCCTTGAGCGCGAAGGGGTCGCTGCAGGCAGCGACGGCGAAGACGGCGAGGGCCAGAACGGCCAGGCCGCGCACCCCGAGAAGGGGGCGCCGGAGGGTCGGATGAGTGGTGTGCATAGTCTGGGAGTGAAAGTAGCGGTCGGACGGCGAACGGGGCAAGCGAAGTCGCCTTGACTTCGCCCCGGCAGGTCGTACACTTCGGCAACCTTTTCATACACCGGAGTGGGGCGATGCCTACCATTCGCGACCTCGTGGCAGCGATCCGGGAGAGGGAGGGAGTCGAAGCGGCCGTCATCCTGGGCCGCGACGGCTTGCTGATCGACAGCCAGGCCGCATCGGCCGTGGATGCCGAGAACGTGGCCGCCCACGTCCCTCCGGTGCTGGTGGCCGCCGAGGAATTGGGCGTGTCGGGGAATCTTGGCTCCCTGCGAACGACCGTCATGGAGCACGAGAACGGCTACGCGATCGTCGCATCGGTGTCTCCCGACGCCGTGCTGCTCGTGCTCGTGAACCCGACCGCGAACCTCGCCCAGCTCCTGTACGAACTGCGGCGCAATCGCGCGAACATCGCGGCGCTCGTCTGAGCGCCATCCCCGCCATGGTGTGCCACGTGCTCGTGGCCGACGATGAGCCGCACATCGGACGCATCGTCAAGACGAAGCTCGAGCAGGGCCCGTTCCGGGTGACCCTCGTGTTCGACGGCACCGAGGCGCTCGACGCCCTGGCCGCGCACGATGACATCAAGCTGGTGCTCCTGGACCTCATGATGCCCCACCTCAGCGGTCTCGAGGTGCTGGAACGGATGCGGGCTGACGCCCGGTGGTCGTCGCTGCCGTGCGTGATCCTCACGGCGGCCGGCCAGGACCAGCGCTACGATGAGGCAATGCGACTGGGAGCGTCGGATTTCATCACCAAGCCGTTCAGTCCCAAGCGGCTCTACGCGCGAGTGGTCGAACTCACGGGCATGGACGACGGCGACGACGCCCCGTCGGCGGCGCCATGAGCGCCGCGCCCACCTGGGTGGTGGTCCTCGCGGGCGGCGTGGGCTCGCGTTTCTGGCCGCTGAGCACTCCCGAGCGTCCCAAGCAGTTCCTGCCACTGCTGAGCGACCAGCCGATGCTGCGTGACACGCTCGACCGGCTCGCGCCGGTGGCGCCCGCGGCGCAGACGCTGGTGCTGACCAACGCCGAGCTGACGGCGGGCGTGGCGCGCATCGCGCCCGAACTCGCCGACGGCCACATCGTGGCCGAACCGCGCCCTGCCGGCACCACCGCCGCGCTGGCATGGGCTGCGTCGCGCATCGCGCAGCGCGCCGGACCTGACGCGGTGATGGTGTCAGTGCACGCCGACTGGGCCATCAGCGATGTGCCGCGCTTTCAGGACGCACTGCGGCTGGCCGCATCGGAGGCGACGCGCACCCAGGGACTCGTGACCGTGGGCATCGTGCCGTCGCACGCCGACACGGGGCTGGGCTACATCGAGCCGGGTGAACCCACCGCCGGTGCCGCGCGCCGCGTGGCACGGTTCGTGGAGAAGCCCCAGCAGGCCCGGGCCGAGGCGCTGGTGGCCGCCGGCGCCCTCTGGAACTCCGGCATCTTTGCCTGGCCCGTGGGAGTATTCCTCGACGAAGTGCACGCCCACTGCCCTGTCGTCGCCGGGGCGCTCGACCGCGCCGGCGATGACGCGGCGGCGTTCTTCGCGGGAGTGAAGGACCCCGTCGCCGTGGACACGGCCGTGCTCGAGAAAAGTGCGAAGGTCTACGTGCTCGCCGGCAGCTTCGGGTGGAACGACGTGGGCACCTGGTCGGCACTGCGTGCCGTGCGCACGCGGGACGCCTCGGGCAACGTGACCCATGGGCGCGTGCACCTGCGCGAGGCGAGCAACAACGTGGTGCACGCCACCGGGGCCGACGTGGTGCTGTACGGAGTGCAGGGGTTGGTGGTCGTGGTGCACGCGGGCGTGGTACTGGTGACCACCGAGGAGCAGGCCCGCAACCTCAAGCCGCTGCTCGAGAGCCTTCCCCCGGGGCTGCGGGAACGCCGGTGATCAGCCGAAACATCGTGCTGTACGATGACGCGGCGGCTCGCGCGCTGGAACCGTTTTCGCTCACGCGGCCGGCCACCGAATTTCGCACGGGCGCGGTGCTGCAACGCGAGCGCTGGGCGCAGCATTCGTACGGCGTGATTACGGGGCGCGTGGGCGCGCCGCACCTCGCGTCGTTCGACGAGCCCGGCACACCGCGCAGCGCAACTGGCGTGATCGACGCGGGGACGGTGGTGGCGAATGCGCGCTTCGCGCCGGCACTCGATGCGCCGCTCGACGACGCCGACGTATGGATGGCCGACGGCCGGGTAGCCGCCGTGCGGTTATCGTTTCCCCTCGACGCCGCCCTGCTCTCGGACGGCTCGCTTGCGCTGGAGTCGCTGGTTGTCCCCACAGGTCGCCCGGCGTTGCTGCGCGGCTGGTGGCTGGACCACGCGTGGGACCTGGTGCGCCACCTCGGCGCGATGCTGGCCTCCGACCTTCCCGTCATCGCTTCGACGCTCGCCACGCGGGATCCCGGCGCGCTCGACGGAGTGCGCGTCCTGGGCACCCACCCCGTGTTCATCGAGGATGGCGCCGTGGTGGAGTCGTTCGTCCTGCTCGACGCGCAGCGCGGACCCCTGCTGGTGCGCCATGGCGCGCAGGTGCAGGCGTTCACCCGGCTGGTTGGCCCGTGCTACGTAGGCGTCGACAGCGTAGTGCACGGCGGTCGCGTGGCCGGCTCTGCCATCGGCGAGCAGTGCCGCGTGCACGGTGAAGTCAGCGTGTCGGTGTTCTTCGGTCAGGCGAACAAGGCGCACGATGGCTTCGTGGGGCACAGCGTCGTCGGGCGCTGGGCAAACATCGGGGCGGGCACGACGACGAGCAACCTGAAGAACAGCTACGGCACGGTGCAGATGCCGGCGCCCGGCGGCTCGACCGACACGGGCATGCAGTTCCTGGGGTCGCTCATCGGCGATCACGCCAAGCTGGCCATCGGAACGCTGCTCATGACGGGCACCGTGGTGGGCGCGGGCGCCAACGTATTCGGCGCCGGGTCACCGGCGCGGCTGGTGCCGCCGTTCGCCTGGGGGGGCGACACCGGCGCCGTGTTCGCGCTGGAGAAGTTTCTCCTGGTGGCCGAAAAGGTGCATGCCCGCCGCGGAGCGTCATTGACCGACGGGCTCAGGCGCACGCTGGCCGGTGCCCACGCACGGCGCGGGACGCGGTGAGGTTCTGCACGCTCGCCAGCGGGAGCAAGGCCAACGCCACGCTGGTGGAGATCGGCGCAACCCGCATCCTCATAGACTGCGGGATTGGGCCCCGCATCCTGGCGAAGCGACTGGCCGAGGCCGGCGTTGCTCCGTCATCGATCGATGCGGTCGTGGTGACGCACGAGCACACCGACCACGTGAAGGGACTGGCGCAGGCGGTGGCCAAGTGGGGATGGCCGGTGGTGGGCACGCAGGGAACGCTGGCTGGCGTGCGCGATGTGCCGGCGCAGCGCCGGGTGGCCCTTGGCTACGGCGTGCCGCGAGTGATCGGCGCGTGCAGCGTGGAGTTGGTGGCCGTGCCCCACGATGCCGCGCAGCCGGCGGCGGTGGTGGTGACCTCGACGCACAGCGGTGTTCGGCTCGGCCTGGCGACCGATCTCGGCGACGTGCCGGACACGCTGCGCGCGGCATTCGAGCGGCTCGACTTCCTGGTGCTCGAGAGCAACCACTGCGAGGTGATGCTCCGCAACGGGCCGTACCCGCCCTTCCTGCAGGCTCGCATTGCCGGCGTCACCGGGCACTTGAGCAATCGGCAGACGGGCGCGCTGTTGCAGCGCGTGGCGCACAAGGGGCTGCGGCAGGTGTTGCTGGCGCACTTGTCGCAGAAGAACAACCTGCCGGCGGTGGCGCTGTCGGCGGCGACGGCGGCCCTGCAGAGCACGGGGTTCAGGGGAGTCATCGGGTGCGCCTCGCAGGATGTGGTGACGCATCCGGGGGCGCGGCGCGGCGCTCAGATGGAGTTGGCGATCTAGAGCACACGCCAGACCAGCGTTCGTGCCCCGACTAGCGGCCGTTGCTGCCCCGCTCGAGGGCGACGGCCATCATCTGATTCGCCTTCGTGAACGAGTCGCCCGTCGTCCCACCGGCGTGGTTACTGCTCTCACGCAACGGGGCACCGCCGGGGGCCGACGGGTGCGCTTACGGCCTTGCCACCGACACCGTAAAGGGCACCGACACCACACTGGGCCCCCACGCCATCTCGAGCACCCCGCGGTTGCCACCCAGCGCACGCACGGCGATGATGAACTCCTCCACGTGCGCCGGCGTGGCCGCGAGTTGCATGGGCACCCGTCCGAGATCCCTCGTCGCGTCGTATTGCGTGCCCCACTGGCCCGTCTGCGTGTTGACGATCAGGAACGTGCCATCGCGCGTGTGCTGTACCCACAGCGTGTACATGCCGGCCGGCACGGTGAGCGTGCCGAGCGTGAGCGTGCGCGTCGTGAACAGGTGGGTGGCATCGTTGGCACCGGCGCGCCAGACCGAGTCGAACGGCACCAGCGTGCCCCCCCACACGGTGCGCTCGCGCACCTGCGGACGGCCGTAGTCGATGAGCACCATGCCACCCGGGCCGAACGCGCCACGCGCCACGTCTCGCGGCGACAGCACGCCGGTGGGCTTCATGCTGCGCGCAATCGCCGCGATGTCGAGGCCGCCGCTGCCGCGTGTGGCCATTGATTTGTTCGTCGTACCCGACCCATCCACCGACCGCAGCCTTCCATTGGCGTCGAAGCGCAGGACCATCGGGTAGGCGCCGCCCCGCAGCCGCACCGAATCGCCGCCCGCCGGCGCGAGACCGGCGAACCCCAGGTTCCCGGCGAGGCCAAGTGCCGGCACCGAATCGGCGGCCCCCCCGGCGGCGCCGCCCCGCCGAAGCAACGCAAGAAGCTCGGTGGGACCGTACACGAAGGTCGGGAAGTTCACGAACGCCTTCGAGGCGGCGAAGGCACGACGCTGCACGCTGTCCGCCCATACGACCTCGCGCACCACCGAATCAGCACCCATGACGATCCGCGTTTCACCGGGCGCGTTCGGCACCAGCGAACCGTCGGCCTGGAGGCGACGGATGGTGGCGCCCGTGGGACGGCCGTCGCGTCCGATGGCCACGTCGTATTGCACGCGCACCACGGCCGCACCGGAACGCTGCACCATTTCACCGGCAAGACGCGTGGCCGTTCGCGTATACTGCTCGATGGCCAGGGTGTCCTTGCCGAGCCGATACACGAGCGACGCTTGTTGCGCCGGCAGCGGCGCCGCCAGCAGCGGCGCCGCCAGCAGAACGATGCAGGCGGTTAGAGGGCGAGTGCGGAGAAGGGAACGCATATGTGATGGGCTGAGGAGTTGATGATACGGTAGCACTTGGGCCCACGGTTGTCAGCGCCCCCCCGGCCCCCCGGCCCCCCGGGACGTGGTTGCGCTGGCGGCGCACGCGGTGGAGCTTGGACCAAGGTCCGCTTCCCCAATCCACGCCACATGCCCGAAGAGTCACCCCGCCACCGGGTCGTGGTGATCGGCGCCGGCGCAGCAGGCACGATGGCCGCGCTGTTTTCCGCCGCCGCCGGCGCGGAGACGATCCTCCTCGAGCGCACGAAAGACGGCGGCCGCAAGATCCTCATCAGCGGCGGCGGCCGATGCAACGTACTGCCGATGCGGGTGGACGAGTCGCGGTTCGTCACCGAGTCCTCGGTGCACACCATGCGGCGCATCATCCGGTCGTGGCCGCTCGCCGGGCAGCGGACCTTCTTCGAGCAGGAACTTGGCGTGCCGCTCGTGGATGAACCCGAGGCGCTGAAGGTCTTCCCCGCCTCGCACAGGGCGCGCGACGTACGCGATGCCCTCCTGGCTCGGGCCGCGCGCGATGGCGTCCGGGTGCAGTTCGACTCGCGCGTGCTCGACGTGTCGCCCACGGATGGCGCCTGGCGCATCGTCCGCGATGTTGCGCCGCCGCTCACCGCCGACGCCGTGATTCTCGCCTGCGGCGGGCTGTCGGTGCCGCAGACCGGCAGCGACGGCACGGGGCTTGGCATCGCCCGGTCGCTGGGGCACACCGTCCACCCGACGTACCCGGCGCTGACGCCCCTGCTGGGCGACTCGGCCGCGTTCGCGAGCCTGGCCGGTGTGTCGCTGACCGTCACGCTCACGGCTCGTGCGGGAGATCGCTCGGCGACGGCAACCGGCGGATTCCTGTTCACGCATCACGGCTACAGCGGGCCGTCGGTGCTGGACGTCTCGCACGTCCTTGTTCGTGCGCGTGCCAGCGGGGAGGCGCCGGGACGGCTCCTCGTGAAGTGGACCGCGCTGGATGACCGGCAATGGGAGGCGGCACTCAAGCCGCATGGTGCGCGCACGGTCATGGGCGCAATGCGCGCGGAAATGCCGGAGCGACTCGCCGCCGTGCTGCTGGACGTGGCCGGGGTGGATCCCACGCGTTCGCTTGCCGAGCTCCGCCGCGACGAGCGACTGCGCCTCATCGAGACCCTCGTGCGCGGCGTCTTGCCATGTACGGGCGACGAGGGATACAAGAAGGCCGAGGTCACCGGCGGTGGCGTGAGCCTCGCCGAGATCGACCCGCGCACGATGGAGAGCCGCCGGCACCCGGGGTTGTTCATGTGCGGCGAGATGCTCGACGCGTTCGGCCCGATCGGCGGCTACAACTTTCTGTGGGCGTGGGCGACGGGGCGAACGGCGGGAACGGCAGCAGCTAGCGGCTAGCTGCTGCTGGCGCTCGCAAAGAGAACGGGGACCCGGACAAAAGTCCGGGCCCCCATTCCGCATCGTGATCCGCCTTCGAATTCCGGATTCGCTATCCGGAATCCGGAATCCGATTTCGGATCTAGTACATCCCACCCATTCCACCGCCCGGCCCGCCCTGCGACATGGCCGGCTTGTCTTCCTTCTTCTCGACGATCAGCGCTTCCGTCGTCAGGAGGAGCGAGGCGATGGACGCGGCGTTCTGCAGCGCCGTGCGCGTCACCTTGGTCGGGTCGATGACGCCGGCCACCACGAGATCCTCGTAGGTGTCGGTCAGCGCGTTGTAGCCGAAGTTCTTGTCCTTCGACGCCCGGACCTTCTCCACGACGATCGAGCCTTCGCCACCGGCGTTGGCGACGATGATGCGGATCGGCTCCTCGATGGCGCGACGGACGATGTCGACGCCAATCTGTTCGTCGGCATCGAGCTTGAGGCCCTTGAGCACGGCCTGCGCGCGGATGAACGCGACGCCGCCGCCCGGGACGATGCCCTCTTCAACCGCGGCGCGCGTGGCGTGCAGCGCGTCCTCGACGCGGGCCTTCTTCTCCTTCATCTCGGCTTCCGTGGCGGCGCCGACGTTGATCACGGCCACACCGCCCGCGAGCTTCGCCTTGCGCTCCTGGAGCTTCTCCTTGTCGTAGTCGCTCGTCGACTTCTCGATGGCGACCTCGATCTCCTTGATGCGGCCCTTGATCTTGTCGGCCTGGCCGGCACCGTCGATGATCGTCGTGTTGTCCTTGTCGATGACCAGGCGCTTGGCGCGGCCCAGGTCGCTGAGGACGGCGTTCTCGAGCTTGAAGCCGACTTCCTCGCTGATCACGTTGCCGTTGGTGAGCACCGCAATGTCGTCGAGCATCGCCTTGCGGCGGTCACCAAAGCCCGGCGCCTTGACGGCGGCGACCTTCAGCGTGCCACGCAGCTTGTTGACGACGAGCGTGGCGAGCGCCTCGCCCTCGATGTCCTCGGCGATGATCAGCAGGGGCTTGCCCGCCTGCGCGACCTTCTCGAGCACCGGGAGCAGGTCCTTCATGGAGCTGATCTTCTTGTCGTGGATGAGGATGTAGGCGTCCTCGAGGGCGACCTCCATCTTCTCTGAATCGGTGATGAAGTAGGGCGACAGGTAGCCGCGGTCGAACTGCATGCCATCGACCGTCTCGAGCGTCGTCTCGAGGCCCTTGGCTTCCTCGACCGTGATGACGCCGTCCTTGCCCACCTTCTCCATGGCGTTGGAGATCAGTTCGCCGATCTCCTTGTCGTTGTTGGCCGAGATCGTGCCGACCTGGGCGATCTCCTTCTTGCCGGTCGTCGGCACCGAGATCTTCTTGAGCTCGTCGGTGATGGCGGTCACGGCCTTCTCGATGCCGCGCTTGATGGCCATCGGGTTCGCGCCGGCCGTCACGTTCTTGAGGCCCTCGCGGAAGATGGCTTGGGCAAGCACCGTCGCCGTCGTCGTGCCGTCACCGGCGATGTCCGACGTCTTGGTGGCCACTTCCTTCACCATCTGGGCGCCCAGATTCTCGATCGGATCGGGCAGCTCGATTTCCTTGGCGACGGTCACGCCGTCCTTGGTGATCGTCGGCGCGCCGAACTTCTTCTCGATCACGACATTCCGGCCCTTGGGGCCGAGGGTGACCTTGACCGCTTCTGCCAGCTTGTCGACGCCGCGCTTGAGACCGGCGCGCGCATCCACGTTGAAATGGAGTTCCTTCGATGCCATTTGTATGTACTCCCTGATGCGTTTGGGTGGCTCAGTGCACAATCGCGAGGACGTCCGACTCGCGCAGAATGAGGTACTGCTCGGCGTCGATGGTGACTTCGGTGCCGCTGTACTTCCCGTACAGCACCTTGTCGCCGACCTTCACGCCCATCGGGACGAGCTTGCCGTCCTCGTAGCGGCCCGGACCAACGGCGATGATCTCACCCTGCATCGGCTTCTCCTTCGCCGTGTCCGGGATGTACAGGCCGCCGCGCATCTGTTCGGTTTCCTCTAGCGCCTTGATGACGACGCGGTCCGACAGCGGCGCGACCTTCGACCCAGGAGCGGTCTTGGCTGCCATGGTATGCACTCCTCGTGCTTGTAGGTAAAAAGGGAACAGGAAGGATTCTAGTATTAGCACTCATCCACCCCGAGTGCTAACAACACTTGGAATCTGATGCGAGAAACATGCCCGCGCAAGTCCCCAAGCATCCCCGAATTCCATCGTAACTTGTGTAAAATCAAAGGGTTACGCATGCCAAATTAGCAGAAGGCCGGCTGCCAAGCCGGCCTTCGACCCCTGTCGATTTGACTGGGCTTGACTAGGTCAGAAGCGCGTACGCCATGGCCAAGCCCCGCAATGTCAGGTCCGGTTCCACCAGGTCGAGTTCCTGGCAGAGCGGCTTGAAGGCCGTCGCCAAGCCGCCCGTGGCGATGACCAGCGGTTCCTCGGTCCCCGGCCACACGGCCTTGATGCGGCGAACCAGCCCGTCAATGGAGTCGGCCGCGCCAAGCACCACACCGGCACGGATGCACTCCTCGGTGCGCCGTCCGATGACGCCGCGCGGCGGCACGAGCTCGGTGGCCGTGAGCTTCGCGGTCTTCCGGAAGAGTGAATCCGCCGACATCTGCACTCCCGGCGAGATCACGCCGCCAAGGAAGGTGCCGTCGCCGGTGATGCAGTCGAATGTCGTCGCGGTACCGAGGTCCACCACGATGCAGTCGCGCCCGTGCAGTCGGCTGGCGGCGAGCGTGTTGATGATGCGGTCTGCCCCCACGGTCATTGGCTCATCCACATCGAGTGTGATGGGAAGCCCGGACTGCGCTCCCACGAGCAGTGCGGGCTGTCCCACCAGCCGCGCGCAGGCCTCGGCGAGCGGCCCGGTCACCGAGGGCACCACCGACCCGATGGCCGTACCCTTGATGACCGAAGGATCCACGGCCGACGCGTCGAGCAGTGCGCGCAGCAACAGGAACACTTCGTCGGGCGTGCGGCCGCCGTCGGTGGTGACGCGCCAGCGCTCCACGACCGCATCGCCCGCGCAGAGGCCGATGGTGGTCTCGGTGTTTCCCACGTCGAACACGAGCAGCATCACGCTTCCTCCGCAAAGACCAGCGACCCAGTGCAGCAGGCCACGCGGCCCGCACCAGTTTCCACCAACAATTCTCCTGCCGCGGTGAGTCCCGCCACAACCCCCGCAGCGGGCTGGACGACTCGCCTCCCCGCCGCGAGATCGCGCACCGCATAGCGCGTGAGTTCCTGGCTGGTGAGCGGCCCCTCGGTGGCGGCCGCTGCGCGAAGCGCGGGCAGGACCAGTTCGAGCGCGGCGATGCGCGTGGTTCCCGGAGCGAGTCCAGCCGCGGACCCCTCGACGCCGGGAGGCGCCACGTTCAGTCCGATGCCGATGGCGACCCACTCGGCGCGCTGGTCCCGCCAGCGGGCTTCCACCAGGATGCCGGCGAGCTTGCGGTCGCCGACATACAGGTCGTTCGGCCACTTGAGTTGCACGCGCTCTTCGGCGAGGCCGTCGAGCGCCTCGGCGGCGAGCAGGCCGAGCCGAAGCGACAGGACATCGAGACCGCGCGGGGACTCCGGCCGCTCGATCAGGGTCATCCAGACGCCGCGCCCCGGCAGCGACGCCCATCGCTTGCCGCCCCGGCCGCGCCCCGCCTCCTGCGCGTCGGCAAGGATTACCGTTCCCGCGCTCGCGCCTCGCCCGGCGGCGGCGTGCGCCACATCCATGGTGGAGCTGACCGACTCGTAGAGTTCGCACGCCGGCAGGGCGAGCCGAGCGGCCAGCGCGGCCGCATCGAATCCGTCAAAGCGCACCTCAGCCACGATACGCCACGAGCGCGTAGACGGCGGCGCCGAGCACGAACCGGTAGATGGCGAAGACGGCAAATCCGTTGCTGCGGATGAAGCGCAGCAGCACGGCGATGGCAAGCCAGCTGCTGAGGGCCGCCGCGGCAACGCCGACGACGATCGGCGCGTCGATGCCGTCGGCCAGCAGCTTGGGAAGCTTGAGCACGGCGGCGGCAGCGATGACCGGCATGGACATGAGGAAGCTGAAGACGGCAGCGGACTGGCGGTCGAAGTGCAAGGCGCGCGCCGCGGTGATGGTGGCTCCGGAGCGCGAGACGCCGGGGACGAGGGCGAACACCTGGGCGCATCCGATGAGCAACGCCTGCTTCCACGTCATGCCGGCGAGCGCGCCGTCGGCCGGCGCGGCGTGGTCGGCCCACCACAGCAACACACCCATGATGATGAGCGCCGTGGCGGTAAGCGCCGGTGCGCGAAAGATGGTCTCGGCCTGCTTCTCGAGCAGCAACCCAAAGACGGCGGCCGGGATGGTGGCGATGACGAGAAAGACGACGCGCTTCTCGGCGATGGTGTCGGCGCGGCGCTTGCCCATGACGCTGAAGGCGGCCCGGGTGAGCGCCACCCATTCGGCCCAGAAGAAGCTGACGACGGCCACGAGGGTGCCCACGTGCAGCGCAACATCGAACGGAAGCCCGGGTTCGGGCCAGTGGAACGCCCAGGGCGCAAGCGTCAGGTGCGCCGAACTGCTGATGGGGAGGAACTCGGCGAGGCCCTGCAGCGTGCCAAGCACGGCCGCCTGCCAGACGGTGATGTGATTCATGCGGCCAAAGGTAGGGGCGCGCCGGCGCTAGCGCACTGCGGTCGCGTACAGCGACTCATACAATGGGAGCACCTTGTCGGTCGCGAAGCGCTGGGCGGCCCGGCGCGACGCCGCGGCGCTCATGGACTGCCAGAGGGCGTCGTTGCGCAGAATTTCGATGGCCGTTCCGGCCATGCCGACGATATCACCCACGACGCCGAGGTGTCCCGTAACGCCCGACTGCACGACCTCGGGGAGTCCACCGACGTCGTAGCCCAGCACGGGCACGCCGCAGGCCTGTGCCTCGAGCGCCGACAGGCCAAAGCTCTCCCGGTCGGTGGTGAGGAGGTAGAGATCGGCGCTGGCGAGGAGCGGCGCGACGGCGTCGATCTTGCCGAGGAAGCGCACGTCGGCCTCGACGCCGAGGCGGCGTGCTTCTTCTTCGGCGGCGGAGCGATCGGGGCCGTCGCCAACCATGACGAGCACGGACGGGATCTCGCGGCGCACGGCGGCGAAAATCTGCACGACGTCGGCGACGCGCTTCACCGGACGGAAATTGGAGATGTGCAACATCACCTTGCGCCCGTCGCCCAGTTGCTGCCGCAGCGCGCCGTCGTACCGTTGGCGATCGAAGACCACGGGGTCGACGAAGTTCGGGATGACCTCGACCCGGCAGTTGCCGCAGCCGAAGGCGCGCAGCGTCTCCTCCTTGAGGTAGTCCGACACGGCGGTGACGCGGTCGGATTTCTCGATGGAGAACTTGGTGATGGCGTGGTACGAATGGTCCTGCCCGACGATGGTGATGTCGGTGCCGTGCAGCGTGGTGACGATGGGCAGATCGACGCCGGCCTCGAGCAGCATCTGCTTGGCCAGCCAGGCGCTGGTGGCATGCGGAATGGCGTAGTGGACGTGCAGCAGGTCGAGCTTCTGCTGGGTGGCCACCTCGTGCATCTTCACGGCGAGCGCGAGGTCGTAGGGCGGGTACTGGAACAGCGGGTACTGGCCGATGCTGACTTCGTGGAAGACGATGCGCGGAGAGAAGGCCGGGAGCCTGAAGGGCTGCGCATACGTGATGAAATGCACTTCGTGGCCGCGCGCGGCGAGCGCCATGCCCAACTCGGTGGCGACGGCGCCGGAGCCACCGTACGTCGGATAACAGGTGATGCCGATCTTCACTCCGCACTCCCGCCCTGCCACCAGCGGTCGGCCCCGGCTTCGGCATCCGCGCTGTGTGGATCGATGTAGGTGACCGCCTGGCCCTCGAGTTGGTGCCGGAACCAGGTGCGCTGCCGCTTGGCGTACTGACGCGTGGACACAAGTATAGCCCGTTTTGTCTCCTCCAGGTTCCCCGAACCCCGCACCAGCGACCGTATGGCACCGTAGCCGCAGGCATTCCACGCCGGCGCGTCGTCCTGCACCGTGCGCGCGAGTCCGCGCACCTCGTCGAGCCAGCCGGCGGCCAGCATGGCGTCGAGCCGGCGTTCGATGCGAGCGTGCAGCTGTTCGCCTGGGTCGACCACCAGCCACCGCGCGCGCCAGCGCGGCTCCCGGGCCGCCTCGCGATGCAACTCGGAGATGCGGCGACCGGTGAGCAACGCCACCTCGAGCGCGCGCAGCAGCTGCGTGCGCCCGAGCGCGGCGCGTGAGGCGTCGAGGTGCGCGACCCAGCGTCGGAGCGTGGCCGTGTCGAGTGCATCGAGTTCGGTGGCGAGCGCGGCACGGCGCGCGGAGTCGAGCTGCGGTTCCTCGAACAGCGGCTGCACCAGCGCGCGCAGGTAGAGCCCGGTGCCGCCCACGACGAGCACTTGTGCTGCGCCCATCCGTGCGATGACCTGCGTGGCATGCGCCGCCCACGCCGCCGCGTTGTAGCGCTTGGTGGCATCGGCAAGATCGATCCCCTCGTGAGGAACGCGCCTGCGCTCGGCCAGGGTCGGCTTGGCCGTACCGATGTCGAAGCCGCGATACACCTGCCGCGAGTCGGCCACGAGAATGGTGAGGCCGTGGCGCCCAGCCAGCGCCAGGGAGAGCGCCGACTTGCCCGCGCCCGTCGGGCCGCAGACGATGCGCAGCGCGGAGCGTGTCTCAGCGCCGGCCGAAGCGTCGCTCGAGTTCATCCCACGACACGTGGACGATGGTGGCGCGTCCGTGCACGTCGTGCGCGGGCAGCGTGGTGCCAGCGAGGGCCACGTACAGCCCGCGCATCTCGGCCGGCGCCAGCACGTCACCGGCCTTGATGGCCGCCTTGCACGCGACGGTGGCCGCCAGCCGTTCGTGGCGGGCGTGCGTGCTGGCCACGCGGTCGCCGGTAAGGGCCTGCAGGGTGTCGCGCAGGCACCGCTCGGCATCGAAGCGGGGATGGGGATGCGGCGTGGCGTGCACGAGCACCGAGGCGCCGCCAAAAGCCTCGGCCTCATAGCCGAGCCGCGCGAAGAGATCGCGATTGGCGTCGAAGGCATCGGCTTCGGCGGGCGAGAGATGCAAGGTCAGGGGAAAGAGCAGTCGCTGCGCCGGCGCGCCGCCGCGCTCGAGATTGCCCATGAACCGCTCGTACAGCACGCGCTCGTGCGCCGAATGCTGGTCGATGAGCACCAGGCCATCGTCACGCTCGAAGGCGATGAACATGCGGCGCAGCTGCAGCAACGGCGGTACGGAGACTTCGGGCGTCGACGGCG
>DATCGU010000165.1:0-19066 GCA_036508735.1 Gemmatimonadaceae bacterium | reverse complement strand
GGCGAATTCGTTGCGCTGCACGCGGCGATGGCGCGCCACGAACAGGGCGCCGAACGCCAGGAGGACCGCCAGCAGCGCGTCCATGCCGATCTCGACGCGCGTGAGCAGCAGGCGGTTGCGGGCGAGGCCGGCGGCGATGTTCTCGTCGATGGCCTGCGCCTCCGCCGCGACTTCGCTGGATGTCGCCTCGAATCGCGCGTGCAGGGAGTCGTCGAGCGTGCCCGGCCTGCCGCCGCCCACGCGCTCTCGGGCGATGCTCGCCAGGGTTGCCACCTGGCCGCGCAGCGTCCTGATGCGGTCGGTCAGCAGCGCGTCCCCCAGCACCGCGCGCTCCCCGGACATGACCTCATCATCAAGGAGTTCAAGGTCCCGATCGGCATGCGCGTACCACGCGAAGATGTCGCGGGCCGGATCGATACCCCGCGTTCCCTGTATCTGCTCCTCCAACGCCAGGTGCGCCCTCCGCAGGTCGGCACGCAGGTTGTACTGCAGGACGACGACATTCACCTCGCGCTCGAACGCCTGGCGGAGATTCCGCTGCTCCCCCACCAGGAGCGCCAGCGCCACCGCCGCCAGCGCGAGCAGCGCCAGGGCACCCCCGTCAAGGAAGGGGCGCCGACGTCCCCCGGAATCGCTCAGCAAGTGAACGCGCATCTGGAGAAAAATACATCGCGCATCGCCGCGGGGTGAGGCGTTGGAGCCCATGCCGGCACACCGACGCCCGACCCCCGCGCGGGAGGGCTCAGAACCAGCGCCTCATGTCGATCATGAGATGGCGCGTCGCGAACGGAAAGACGTAGTTGACGCCGTCGCTGGCGTAGCCGCTGCCGTAGGCCAGCTGGTCCATCACGTTGTTCATCCGCACCGTCAACTGCGTGGCGCCGTGCCCCCACGACACGGCCGCATCGGCCAGCAGGTAGCCTGGCAGCTGCGCCTGGCGGTCGCCCGTGTTCGTCAGCGGCGACGCCGACACGGCGCGCGATTCGGCGAGGAGCGTGAAGCCCCGCCCCACGCGCCACGTCGCGGCCTGCGTGGCCACCACGGCCGGGGTCAGCCGCGAACGCACGTTGCGGTACACCACGCCGCTCGAGCCGTCGGTGTAGCGGTTGATCCGCGCGTCGGTGACCGCCAGCGTCGCGTCGATGGAGAGGCGCCCTGCGGCCTGCCACTTTAACTCGCCTTCGATCCCGCGCCGGTGCGATGCCCCGACGTTCACGCGCAAGGGCGACCCCGTGAGGCTCAAGGCGCCCACCGGCGCGATCTCCTCGCTGAACTCCATGGCAAACAGGTTGGCGCTCGCGCGCACCGCACCTCGCGTCCAGTGCACGCCGGCTTCGTAGTCGACGACGTGCTCCGGTCGCACGTGATCGAGGGGGAGGATGGAGGCGGCGTTGGTGGCGTCGAGATTATCGGCCCCGACGAACATGTCGTCGCGCGTCGGCTCGCGCCGCACCGAGCCCACCGAGGCGAACAGCGAGAGCTCGCCGGTCTGGCGCCAGGTGACGCCCACGCGCGGGTTCAGCATGTCCCACGCGATCGACGGCCCCTCGACACCGGCGTTCTGGTCGGGCTGATAGCGAAACGCGGCACGGCGCAGCTGCAGGTCGCCAAACCAGGTGGCCCGCCCCTGCGTCAGTTGCAGCTTGGCAAAGGCGGTCTGTTCGTTCTTGAAGCCGGTGTTGTCGTACACGCGGTTAGCCAGCGCCGGCCAGATTTCCAGGTAGTGGTCGCGGTGATAGCGCATCACGTGCGCCCCCGCGTCGAACGCCACCATGCCGCGCCGGTACGAATAGGTGCTGAGGGCGCCGTACCACGAGTACGACAGGTTGAAGCGCCAGAGGTCGGGATCCACCTTCACGTCAAACCAGCCACCCGCCCCCTGCCGGTATATCGTGGTGGTGAGCACGGCGTGCTCCCCGATGGCGCGCACGTGCTGCAGGTTCCAGAAGACCTGGGAGAACCGGTCGCGCTCGTTGAGCCCCATCGGGTTGGCGCGTGGGTCGGCCTGCACCGTGGCTTCGTCGGCCGCGTTGTACGACGAGTGCAGCTTGGAGAGCCCGGCGAATGACGTGAACTTCACGACGTCGCGGGTGCCGTACCACGCTGCCGAGAGGAAGCCCGACGACGCGTTGTTTCCCGAATGGCTGCGAAAGCCGTCGGTCTGGTGTGAGGTGGCGCGCGCCGCCATCGCCCAGCGCCCCCCCACCAGCCCCGAGCGCCACTGCAGCGCGGCCCGCCGCGTGTCAAAGCTGCCACCCGACAGCTGCAGCTCGCCGCCACGCCGTGCCGCGGCGAGGTCGAGCGACTGGAAGTTCACCGAGCCGGCGTACGACGCCGTGCCGAACGTGCTGGTGCCCGTGCCGCGCTGCACCTGCACGGACTCGACGCTGTTGGCAAAGTCGGGCACGTTGGAAAAGTAGAACGCCTGGTCCTCGGGGTCATTCAGCGGGATGCCGTCGAAACTCAGGTTGACCCGGTTCTGGTCCATGCCGCGCATGCGCAGGTAGCTGTACCCGGTAAAGGACCCGCTTTCGGAGTACGCCGTGATGCCCGGAACGCGCGTGAGCAGCAGCGGGGCCTCCTGTCCCGAGTAGCCGCGCTGGAGTTCCTCGCGCGACAGCGTGCGTTCGCTCACGGGCGCGGCGGCGTCGCCGGCCCGCACCGCCCGCACCGTCACGCGTTCCAGCGTGTCGGTGCGCGCACGGCGGGTGGAGTCGGGCGCTGATGGTTGCTGGGCGGCGACGAGCGCCGCGACGACGAATACGAGTGTGTGCATGGCCGGTTCGCTTGAAGAAGTTTGCGATCCGGAAGTGGGACCCGATCGGGACCGCCTTCGACAGGTCGGCTCCGATCGAGCAGGTGGCGCAGCGGAGACCGCCACGACACGCCGCACTCCCTACGCCGGTATGATCCGGATCAGGTTCCACGGGTCTTTCTCAACTTCGGCTATGACCGAAGTACCCCTGGCGGCAATGCACCAAGAATAATGGACGGCACGGAGAACGCCAGTGCGCGTGCCAAGCTTGCCCCGACCAGCGGCAGAGGCGACTTTCCCTGCTCATCATGCCATCTCCATTGATGCGCCTCTTCTCCACGCCCACCGCGGCGCGCGCCCTCGTCTGGACCACGCTCTTCCTCACGGTGGTCGTGGGCGGGGTGTCGCTCGTGGTCCTCGAGTCGCGCATCAGCCAAGCCGACGAGGCCCTGCTGCTGTCGCGCCGCGATGAACGGCGCGCCGAGATCCAGCGCTGGCACGGTGACCTGGTGCGCGCCAGCCAGGCCATCGCCGCCTCGCCCCCGGTGAATGCCAGGCTCCGGCGTGCGCTCGCCGACCCGGTGAACGCCGACCGCGAACTCGCCGCGCTCGACGGCATGGCCACGGCGCTCGAAGTCGCCAACTGGCTCGACTGGTTCCTCGTGGACACGACGGGGCGCGTGATCGCTGCGTCGGGACTCACGCGCACCGAAGCCGCCGAGCGCTGGACGGGGGCACCGCGCCTTCGCCGCGCCTTCGGCGACAACACCGTCGTCAGCACTCCGGCACCACTTCCACGCGCCACCGGAGCCGGGACATCGGTGACGTCGGCCGGCGTTCCTGGGTTCATCATCGCCACGCCGGTGCACGATGACCACGGCGGGATCGTGGGCGCCCTGCTCTTCGACGCGCCCATGGCCGTGCGACTGGACGTGAGCCGCACCTGGCGCACCGGCGACGTCTACCTCGTGCGGCGCGACGGGCTGTTCGCCAGCGCGCCGCGCTTCGAAAGCACGCTGCGGCGTGCGGGGCTCGTGGCGGACGATTCTGCCTCGATCGTCTTCCGGCTGGCCGTGCGCGACCCGGGCGCCGACCTCTCGGCGCGCGGCAGGGCGCGCGGCAGGGCGCGCGGTGCGAGCACCGTGTGGCCGCTGACGCGCGCCGCCGCCGAGGTGACGCGCGGAGCCACCGATGTCGACATGGGCGGCTACCGCAACTATCGCGGCGTCACGGTCGTCGGCGCGTGGACCTTCATGCCCGAGATCGACGCCGGACTGATCTTCGAGATCGACGCCGCCGAAGCCTTCGCCCAGTTCCGCATCCTGCGCTGGCTGTACATCACGCTGTGCGCGGTGCTGCTCTTCAATGCGGGGGTCGCCGCCCTCAACCGGCGCCACGCGCAGCAGCAGCGCACGCTGCGCAAGGCCGCCGAGGCGGCGCTCATCGCGGCCAGGGACCAGGCCGAGGCGGGATCGCGCGCCAAGAGCGAGTTCCTGGCCACGATGAGCCACGAGATTCGCACGCCGATGAACGGCGTCATCGGCATGACCTCGCTGCTCGCCGAGACTTCGCTCACCGCGGAGCAGCACTCGTACGTCGAAACGGCGCAGCGCTCGGCGGAGCACCTGCTGAGCGTCATCAACGACATTCTCGATTTTTCCAAGATCGAGGCCGGCAAGCTCGGCCTCGACCCCATTCCGTTCGACCTGCACGTCGCCGTGGCCGAGGTCGCCGACCTGCTGGCCCCGCGGGCGCGCGACAAGGGCATAGAAATCGTGGTGCGCATCGCCCCGGATGCCCCGCGTCGCCTCGTCGGTGACGTCGGACGCGTGCGGCAGGTGCTGGTGAACCTCGCGGGCAACGCCGTGAAGTTCACCGAGCGCGGTCACGTGCTCATCGACGTCGAGCCGCGCGAGGCGCCGCCGGGCTTCGCCGGCGTGCGCCTGAGCGTTCAGGACACGGGCATCGGCATCAGCGCCGACCACCTCGCCACGCTGTTCGATCCGTTCGAACAGGGCGACTCGTCCACTACCCGCCGCTTTGGCGGCACCGGCCTGGGGCTCTCCATCAGCCGACGGCTGGTGGACCTGATGCAGGGAACGCTCACGGTGGAGAGCACGCCGGGCGTGGGATCCGTCTTCCGGTTCGAGTTCACGCTGCCGCTCGACCAGAACGCCGTGCCCGTGCCGCCGCCCAGCCAGGAGCTGCGCGGAGTACACGCGCTGGTGGTGGACGACAACGCGGTGGGCCTGCGCGTGCTGCGCGAACGGCTGGCCGGGTGGGGCATGCGCGTGGGCACGGCGACCACCGGCGACGGCGCGATCGCCGAGATCCGGCGCGCCCGGCTGGAGGGCGAGCCCTATCGCCTCGCCGTGGTCGACTACCTGATGCCCGCCGCCGACGGCGAGGCCGTGGGACGCGCGGTGCGCGCCGATCCGTCACTCCAGCCCCTGGGGCTGATCCTCGCCACGTCGGCTTCATTGCGCGGCGACGCCGCCCGCTTTCAGCAGGCGGGTTTCGACGGCTACCTGCCAAAACCGCTGCGCACCGACACGCTGCAGGCCATGATCGAGGCCGTGCTGGCCCGCGACACACCCGGCCGCTCCGACCTTCCTCTGCTGACCCAGCATACGCTGGCCGAGCTGGCATCGACGGCCCGTGACGCTACCCGGCAGAGTTCGCTCCCCATGCCGCGATCCGCGGCGCGCGCGCGGCTGCGCATCCTGCTGGTCGAGGACGACGTGGTGAACCAGATCATCGCGCGCAAGATGCTCGAGTCGCTGCATTGCGAGGTGGACGTCGCTGCGGACGGGATGCAGGCCGTCGACAAGGCGCTGATGCATGCGTACGACGCCGTGCTCATGGACTGCCACCTGCCGCTCGTCGACGGGTATGAGGCGACGCGACGCATCCGCGCGGCCGAAGGGAGCGGCCGCCACGTGCAGATCGTCGCGCTCACGGCAAGCGCGCTGGACGAGGAGCGCGAGCGCTGTCTCGACGCCGGCATGGATGACTTCGTGAGCAAGCCCACCAAGCTCGACGACGTGCGCGCCGCGCTCGACCGCGTGCTGGATCGCGACCTCGCGCTGAGCGTGCCCCGCACTTCGGGACCGCCCTAACGAATCGGGCCGTCGACTGTAGTTGCTGGAGCATTGTGCGCGGACAGGCCGCGCGCCCATCACATCCTTATTCCCGTTCGGGAGAACACCGTAGGGAAGCGTGCCGGCCAAGGACCGCATGGCAGGCAGCACCGTGGGCTACTATGGCCCGTGGGGGACGTCGTACGCCAAGAACCTGCGGCAAGTGGCCGACCGCCAGAGCGAGGATCACTGGGTTGAAGTGATGCGCACGGGCGACGGCGGCGACGGCAAGCTGCCGATGCCATGGCATGACGCGCAGAAGTTCAGCGACAAGGATCTGCGCGCCATGTACCAGTACACCAAGTCGCTCGGGCCCAAGGCCAACCGCCTGCCGCGGGGCCTCAAGCCCAGCGTGAAGCCGACGAGTTCGTACATCGACTTCACCGTGCACGATTCGACGGCGGGGAACTAGGCGACCGCGCTGTCATGCGCCACGCAAAAGCCCCGCCAGCGATAACCGCTGACGGGGCAATGACGTACCTTGAATAGCTGGGGAGGGGATCGAACCCTCGACCTCACGATTATGAGTCGTGCGCTCTCACCAGCTGAGCTACCCAGCCGTGCAGCCTGATAATATACGAAGCGGCAACGCGGCCTCAAAGCCCTGCCGGCTCCACGCTTCCCATTCGTCGACCGCAACGCCCGCCCTCGGCAAATCGTCCAATACTGATGAGCCCTGACGATCCATTCAAGCGCCCCTACCCCGACGAGAACTACGTTCCGCCGGACGAAGCGGACCTGCGCAAGCAGGCGCTGCAAAAGGCGTATGAGATCGCCGCGTCGATCCCCACGGATTTCTCGAGCCCGACGTTCACCCGGGTGCCCACCGACTGGCGGCCGATCCTGCGGGCACTCAACGCGGCGCTGGCCGTCACCGCCGCCGCGTGGCTGTTCCTGGCGCCTCCTGATTGGCTGCCGCAGAACACCCCCGACGTGCGTTCACGCGAACAGCGGGAACTTGGCCTCCGCGTCGTGCTGGCCATGGAAGCGGCGCGCGTCAACGCGTATCGCGACGCCGAGGGACGGCTGCCGGAGTCGCTGGCGGTGGCTGGCGGCAACGCGCGCAGTGTGCGCTATGTCATGGTCGACGCCACGCATTACACGCTGTCGGCGTCGGACGGCTCCGCGTCGGCCTCCTACGACAATTCCACTGCGCTGAGCACGCTGCTTGGCGGCGGGAACAGTCCGTGACCGGGCCGCGTCCCGCCCTTGAGGACACCCGCGGACGTGGGCGGCGCTCGATCCTCGCCGAGCGCTCGCAACCCGCGCCCCCAGTGAAAGAGGTGCCGTGGATGGAGCGCTACGCATCGCGTCTCCGCTGGGCCACGTGGATCGCGATCGTGCTCATCGTCATCCGCCTGGTGGCGCCCCGCCCCGACGGCTGGCGACGCTGGAGCGACGCGACCGCGGCGCTCCAGGATGTGGAAACGGCGCGCAACGCCGCGCTCATGTACTATCAGGCCGCGTCGCTCCGGTGGCCCGAGCCCAGCCGTTTCGGACAGGCTCCGCAGGGCATGCTCCCGTATCTCCCGGGCGGCGTCTCGTTTGGGCGCGCGCGCTACCAGCTGGCCTGGGAGTACGCCGCCGACAGCACCAGTGGCGCGCGGGTCATCGGCATCAGCGTGGTGGGAGACGACCCGCGCCTGGCCCTTGCCATGGCCCGGCGCGCGCCGGCGGGAACGCCCTTTGTCGTCAGCGGCGGTCGCTTCACCGTACTCATCGCGTCGGCGAGCGGGCGCTAGAACCGACGACCCGCACGACCCCTGAAACGACAAAACGGCCGGTCCCGAGGGACCGGCCGTCTGCCTTCATGGCGGGGGCGGGATTTGAACCCGCGACCTTCGGGTTATGAGCCCGACGAGCTACCAGGCTGCTCCACCCCGCGTCGATGCTGGAATAGTAAGGGGTGCCCCGAAGGCGGGCAAGGCGGGCAAGGCAGGCAAGACGAAAAAGGCGTGGTGGCTGGTGGCCGGTGGCTGTGCACCTCCGACCGCCTGTGCCTACCGCTTGTCGCTCGCCGGCAGTGCGTCAGCAAAGCGGTACAGGATTTCCTTGTCGCCCTTGACCATGCCGAACTCCTCACGCGCCAGGCGTTCCTGCACCAGCGGATCGGTCTCAATGGCCCGCTTCCATGCCGACAAGCTGTCCACCTGCGACTGCAGCGAATCCACCTCGTGCTGCAGCACGGCCAGATACCGATGCTGGCGTACGAGGTCGGTGGTGCCATACTCCCCGCCCTGCACGGCGAAGTAGACCACGGCAATCGCCACGGCGCCGAGACCGGCGAGCGCGGCGGGAGATTTCTTCCTCTGTGCGGACTTTGTGGCCACTTCGCGGCCTGGATTGGGGTTGCAGGGTAAGGACGAGCACTCGGGGCGACGGGAAACGTCTCTCACGAACACCGGAGGCCTCGCACGAAGACCGGAGGTCTCGCACGAAGACCGGAGGAGAGACCCCTTCCCCCTACCTCTTGCCCGCCAGCCCGTAGATGGCGCCACCAGGATACTCGGCGGCCTCACCCAGTTCCCCCTCGATGCGCAGCAGCTGGTTGTACTTGGCCACGCGGTCGGTGCGGCTGGCGGACCCGGTCTTGATCTGCCCCGCGTTGGTGGCGACCGCGAGATCGGCCAGGAAGGTGTCCTCGGTCTCGCCCGAACGGTGCGAGACGATGCTCTGGTAACCGTTGCGGCGGGCGAGTTCCATGGTCTCGAGCGTCTCGGTGACCGTGCCAATCTGGTTGAGCTTGATGAGGATCGCGTTGGCTACGTCTTCCTCGATGCCGCGCGCCAGGTACGTCGGGTTCGTGACGAAGATGTCGTCGCCGATCAGCTGTACGCGATCGCCCAGGGCGTCCGTCAGCCGCGACCAGCCCGCCCAGTCGCCTTCGGCGAGGCCGTCCTCGATGGAAACGATGGGGTACCTGGCCAGCCACTTGGCGTACAGCTCGATCATGGCGTCAGCGTCCTTGGTGCCGGCGCCGCTCTTCTTGAAGGTGTACTTCCCCTTGGCAAAGAGCTCGCTGGCGGCGCAGTCGAGCGCGAGGCACACCTGCTTGCCCGGCTCGTACCCCGCGACCTCGATGGCCTCGAGGATGACGGTGATCGCCTCCTCGTCGTTCTTGAGGTCGGGGGCGAAGCCACCCTCGTCGCCGACGCCGGTGCTGAGCTTGCGCTTGACCAGCACCTTCTTGAGCGCGTGGAAGACCTCGGCACCCATGCGCAGCGCCTCGGCGAAGTTCGGGGCACCGACCGGCACGATCATGAACTCCTGAAAGTCCACCGTGTTGGTGGAGTGCGCGCCGCCATTGAGGATGTTCATCATCGGCACCGGCAGCGTGCGTGACAGCGGGCCGCCCAGGTAGCGGTAGAGCGGGACGCCGAGCGCGTCGGCCGAGGCGCGGGCGACGGCCATCGAGACGCCGAGAATGGCGTTGGCGCCGAGCTTGCTCTTGTTGGGGGTGCCGTCGAGCGCGATCATGGCGCGGTCGATCGTCATCTGCTCGGTGCAGATCATGCCCTGCAGTTCCGGCGCGATGAACTTCTCGACGTTTTGCACCGCCTTGCGAACGCCCTTGCCGCCGTACCGCTTGGCGTCGCCGTCGCGCATCTCGAGGGCCTCGTTCTCGCCCGTGGAGGCGCCGCTGGGCACCGCCGCGCGGCCCATGGTGCCATCTTCGAGCGTGACGTCGACTTCAACCGTCGGGTTGCCGCGCGAATCGAGGATTTCGCGGGCGTGGATGGCAAGTATTGGATACATGGAGAGAACCGGATTTCGGATGACGGATGGCGAACGCGGATTGCGATGACGGATGCGGATTTGCGATCCGTCAGCGTGAGGGAAAGTTACTCGTTTCGCCCGACGTTCGCGCCTGTCGCGAAGGACCACGCGGCGTGACGCGCTGGCGTCCGGCGGCGCGACCCGGGGTCCTACGTCGAACGCGGCTCCGGAAGCACCGGACTCCGCACGCCATATTCGCGCTCCAGGCACTCGGCGATGCGCGCATAGGCAGCGCGGGCCAGCCTGTCGCGATCATCGTAGGTCATGTCGACGGTCGCGATGGGCGGAAGGAAGTGGACGTCGATGCGCCCGCGGCGGACCCGCATCATCCCCTTGGCGTGCACTTCGATGCTGCCGTGGATCGCCACGGGAACGACGGGTGCCTTCGCCGCGATGGCCAGCACGAAGGCGCCCTTCTTGAACGGACGCAGCGCGTAGGTGCGTCCGCGCGTCCCTTCGGGAAAGAGGATGACGCTGGCCCCTTCGTGAATGCGGGCCGCCGCCTCCTGGATGGACCCATGCGCCGCCTTCTGGTTCCTGCGGTCGATGGCGATCATCCCCGCCGCGCGCATGGCCGGCCCGAACAGCGGAATGCGAAACAGCTCGGCCTTGGCCACGAACTTGAACCAGCGCAGGTGCGCCGCCATCACGAACACGTCGAACCGGCTGACGTGGTTGGCCACGAACACGTGCTGCTGGCCGTGCCGGTGCTCCTCACCATGAACGACCACTTCCGTGCCGGCCGCCGCCAACAGGATGCGCGCCCAGGTGCGCGGAGCCCAGTCGAAGATCGACCCCGGACGGTTCCGCAGGCGCAGCAGCCCGCCGACGATCACCATCGCACTGATGATGGGCGTGAAGATCAGGGCCGCGAGAAAGGTGAGAATGGTGCGAATCAGGACCTCGCCAGGTGATCGTGGCCGCGTGGTGGATCGACCAGCGCGCCGCGGCGGCGCGTCTCCAGCATGGCAACGCCGCTCGCGCGTTCCTCCACCGTGCCGATGCAGGTGAGCGGAATGCCGAAGCGCTGTGCGAACGCGGCCGTGTCGAGGTCCGCAGGCGCCGTGACCACCAACTCGTACTCTTCGCCGCTGCGCGCGGCGTCATCGACCGACGCGCCGCTCAGCACGGGCAGGAGGTCGAGGTTGAGCACGATGCGCACGCGGCCGGCCGCGGCGAGGTGCGACGCGTCCGCAACTACACCGTCGGACACGTCAATGCCTGCCGTGGCACCATGCGCGGCGAGCCAGCGGGCTTCTTCGAAGCGGGCGACCGGGCGGGCAAAGCGCACCCGGAACTCGTCGCGCGGCACACTGCCCCGCTCCAACGCCGCAAGCGCGAGCAGCGGGCCGCCGAGCAGGCCGGTGACCCAGAGCGCATCACCGGGGCGCGCGCCGGCGCGTGACATCGGGGTCGCCACGCACCCGAGCACCGTGACCGTGATGGACAGCGCGGCGCTGCGCGTGAGGTCGCCGCCGACGATGCGCGTTCCGGCGAGTCGCACTGCCTCGCCAATGCCGTCGCAGAGGCCGAGAAAGTCTTCGTGCCAGGAACTGGGGAGAGAAATCGCGGCGGCGACGCCCAGCGGCACCGCCGCCATGGCGGCGAGGTCACTCATGGCGGCCATGGTCGAGCGATACCCGATCTCCTGGGGCGTCAGCCAGCCGCGGCGGAAGTGCACGTCTTCCAGCGCCGTGTCGAGGCTCATCACCAGCTTCTCGCCCGGCGGCACGTCGAGCACCGCGCAGTCGTCGCCGACGCCTGCGGCCAGCGGCCCCCAACGCGCGAGCGCGGCAGCGATGGCGTCGAACTCGCCGCCGGGTCCCAAGGGAAGATTCCGAGTGCCGGTCATTTGGATTGTCAGGGGATCAGTCCGTCTGCCGCACGCCGCACGCGCACCACGCCACCGAGCGTGGCAATCCAGGCCCACGGGCCGTCGAGCACGATGCCGGTGACGGCGTCGGGCAGATCGCTGCCCGACCGCAGGGAGCGCGAAACCCCCGTGGCGCGGTCGACGGCCAGCACCCCGAGCGCTCCGCCAACCCAGATGCCGCGCGCATCAGCGGCCGCAACCTCGATGTCGCCCACCGAGCGCCAGGGAGCCGCGGGCCAGGCATCGCGCCACGAACCGGTACGCAGGTCGAACGTCTCCACCGCATCGCGCAGGGCGATGAAGACCAGCGAATCGGCACGCGCCAGGGCGCGCACCGGCTGGCGCAAGCGCTGCGTGCCTGGCGCCTCACCCGGACGCACGAACCGGCCGGTCGCCCCTGGCGTGCGAAGCAGCAGGCCAGCGTCCGTGCCGACCCAGAGCGTGTCCCCGGTGGCCAGCAGCGCATTCACCGGCACGTCCGCCACGGCGCCCTGTGGCACGGCCACTCCGCGACCTTCGGCGGAATCCGACGGCAGGAACGCCAGGCCGCGTGACGTTCCCACCCAGATGCCATCGGCGCGGGCCAGCACGCTCAGCACGAGATCGCTCGGCAAGCCGGACATCGGAGTGAATGCGCGTGCGCCGTGGCCGTTCGCCGAGACGCGCAGCAGCCCGCGCGTCGTTCCCATCCAGAGCGTGCCGTCGCGCACATCCAGCGCCGTGGCCCGCGCGCCGCCGAATCCACCGCGTCCATCGTCGTCGAGCCAGCGCCACTGCTGCAGGTCCCGCGAGGCCAGCGTCAAGGCCAGCCGCGCGTCGCCCGGCCGCGGCGCCGGTGCAATCCAGACGCCGTCGGCGGCACGCGCGATGGCCCCGGCCCCAGATGTCGCGAGTCCAAACGGCTGCGGCGTCGCGCTGTTGAAGAGCGGGTCCACCTGAAAGAGTCCGCCCCCGGCCGTGCCCAGCCAGACCTCGGTGCGATCGGGCGCGCGGCCACCGGCGATCACGGAAAAGCTCTGCAGCGTGGCGGCGTTGCGCGCGAGCACGCCGGCGAACGCCTGCAACGACGGGAACTCGCGATACACGGCGTCGAGCGAACCGACGCGGAGCCGTGTCGGCAACGCCCCGCCCGGCGCGCGAGCGACGTACGCCGTCAGGGGCTGCAGCGTCCACGCACCGTAGGCCGTCAGCAGCCAGGCGCTGTCATCATCAGGATCGACGGCCACGGCGCGCACGAGCGCCGGATCGAAGCCGCCCTCGCGGGTGAACGGCGGCAGCCACGCGCGGCGGTTACGGTCGTACACGATGAGCGCATCGGCGGTGACGGCATACACCCAGCGTCGCGACACGCCGACGGCGTGTACCTCGGTGCCGCGGGTAATGGTGACGCGATCCTCGCGCAGCAGGCTCCCAGCCGCGCCGACTCGTGGGGCCAGACCACCCGACGCCCCGGCGGGCAGCGGGCCACAGCCGGCGAGCTGCAACGTGCAGGCGGCAATCAACGCCCGGCGTCCTACCATCGCTCGCCGACTGCCGCGAGCTCGGCCATCACGTGCGGCGTTCGCGGGGCCGGCTCGAGCTTCCACGCCTCGCGCAGCGCATCGAGCACGTTGTCCAGCGTGACGCCGCGAATCTCGCCGTCGGGGGCCGCGAGTTCGGCTGCGCGGCCGTGCACCCACGCCGCGGCGGCCCCGGCCTCGAGCGCCGAACCCAGTTGTGCCATCAGCGTCACGGCGATGCCCGCCAGCAGGTCGCCGCTCCCTCCCTGCCCCAGCACCGGCGTCCCGCTTGCACTCACGACGGAACGGCCATCCGGCGCGGTCACCACGGTGGGGACACCCTTGAGCAGCACGGCCGCACCAGTGACGCGAGCCAGCTGGCGCGACACTTCGAATCGACCGGCGTTCACCGCCGCCGCATCGATGCCCGAGAGTCGGGCAAACTCCAGCGGATGCGGTGTCAGCAGCGCGCGCCGCGCGCCGATGAGTGGAGCGAACGCCGCCGGCTCACCCTCGAACGCGTTCAGTGCGTCGGCATCGATGACCACCGGCACGGTGGAACCGCGCAGGCAGCGCTCGACCAGCGCCCGAGCGTGCGCTCCACGCCCCAAGCCGGGCCCGATGAGCAACGCGTCGCCCCATGCGCCGAGTTCCGCCGCGGCATCGTCATCCGTCGGCCATGGCGCGGCGAGCGCCTCGGGCAGCGCCCGCTGCACCAGGTCGATGTTCGCCGGGTCGACGACGAGCTTCACGAGCCCCACGCCGCTGCGCAGCGCGGCGCGCCCCGCCAGCAACACGGCGCCGACCATGCCATGCGCCCCGCCCACCATGGCGACCTTGCCCCGCACGCCCTTGTGAGCGTCGGCGCCGATGCGCGGCACCACCGCGCGCACCCACGCCGCGTCGGCCAGCAGCGGTGCGTCGTCGTCGAGCGCAGCGTGTGCGCCGAGCCCGATATCCACCACGACGATCGCACCGCACCAGTCACGCGCGAGCAACTGGCCGCGCTTGATCGTGCCAAAGGTGACGGTGAGGTCGGCGCGCGGCGCTCCCTCGTGTGCGCCGGTGGTGGCGTCGAGCCCGCTGGGCACGTCGAGCGCCACCACGTAAGCGCCGCCGACTCGTGCCGCATCGATGAGGGCGCACGCCTGCGCCATGGCCCCGCGCGGAGCGCCGCGAGCGCCGGTGCCAAGCAGGCCGTCGACCACGACACCCGGCCGGCCGCCGGGATGCGTGGCGCGCTGCACCACGCGCACTGCTTCGAGTCGTTCGGCCGCGGCATCCGCGGTGTGCGGCGTCTCGATCTCGTGCACACGCACCGGAAAGCCGGCGGCCGACAGCACACCCGCCACCACCCACGCGTCGCCGCCGTTGTTGCCACCCCCGGCATAGATGTCGACTCCCGCCGAGGCGCGCCCGTGGGCATGACGCAGCAGCTCGGCCGCCGCCGCGCGCCCGGCCGCCTTCATGAGTTCGCGCGACGGCGTGCCCGCCGCAATCGCCCGCTCATCCCGCGCCGCGGCCTGCGCCGCCGTCACCACCCACACGGGCGTCACGCGGACGCCGGGGTCAGCCGACCGCGGACACGTTCCACGGGTAGTTTCGGTCGAAGGCGGTGCCAAAGTCGAAGACGGCCGTGAAGTCGTCGCGGCTGTCGGTGGGCTGCGCGAGCAGGAGACCGAGGTCGACAAGGGCGAAGACGATGTCGCCGAAGTGGCTGGTGGTCGTGACGCCCCAGTGCTCGAGTACCAGGCGCGAGAGCACACCGTAGCGTTGCAGCGCGAGCTCGCGACAGGCCTCGGCGAGTTCGCCCCCCGACAAATGCCGGCGCTCGGTCTGTCGCGTCTGGGCAAATTCGAGGGCCGACAGCATGAACAGGAAGGCGTGCTCGTGAAACCGCGGTTCGCGAACGCGAATGCGGTCCATCACTCCATCACGAAACGCCAGCTGGGACACGTGTGGTTCTCCTCGGGGATGCCCTACAAGATGCATCCGGCGCCAGTGGGGCGACAATGGCTTGCGACGCACTGCACACCACGGAACTGCACACCCGTGCCCTCCGTGTCTCCGTGGTGTGCAGTCCGGTCGGGCTACACCGGAACCCGCGTCCCCGGATACAGCGGAAACTCGGCCGCCAGTGCGCGCACCTTCGCATGCACCCGCGCCAGCACCGCCGCGTCGCCGGGTGCCGAGAGCACCTCGTCGATGAGCGCAGCGACGCGCGCCATCTCGGCCGTGCCCATGCCGCGCGTCGTCAGCGCCGGTGTGCCCAGCCGGATGCCGCTGGTGACGAACGGCGACTGCGTCTCGCGCGGCACGGTGTTCTTGTTGACCGTGATGCCGGCCTTGTCGAGTGCCTGCTCCGCCACCTTGCCGGTGAGGTTCTTGTTGCGCAGGTCCACCAGCATCAGGTGGTTGTCGGTTCCGCCACTCACGATGTGGTACCCGCGCCCGGCGAGCGCCGCCGCCAGCGCCTGCGCGTTCTCGATCACCCGCGCGGCATACTGCTTGAACGCCGGCTCGAGGGCCTCGCCAAAGGCGACGGCCTTGGCCGCGATGACGTGCTCGAGCGGCCCGCCCTGCAGCCCGGGAAAGACGGCCTTGTCGATCGCCTTCTGGTGCTCGGCCCTGCAGAGAATCAGGCCGCCGCGCGGCCCGCGCAGCGTCTTGTGCGTCGTCGTCGTCACGACGTCGGCGTACGGCATCGGAGACGGGTGCAGGCCCGCGGCCACGAGTCCGGCGAAGTGCGCCATGTCCACCATCAGGATGGCGCCCACGCGCCTGGCGATTTCCGCAAAGCGTGCAAAGTCGAGCACGCGCGAATACGCCGAGTAGCCGGCGATGATCATCTTGGGCTTGTGCTCGAGCGCGAGCTTCTCGACCACGTCCATGTCGATGATTCCCTGCTCGTTCACGCCGTAATGCACCGCGTGATAGATCAGGCCGGAGAAGTTCACGGGCGACCCGTGCGTCAGGTGCCCGCCCATCGAGAGGTCGAGACCGAGGACCGTGTCGCCCGGCTTGAGGAACGCCAGGTACACCGCACCGTTGGCCTGCGCCCCCGAGTGCGGCTGCACGTTGGCGTGGTCGGCGCCGAACAGTTCCTTCGCCCGGTCGATCGCCAGTTGCTCGACGCGGTCCACCACTTCGCAGCCGCCATAGTACCGCTTGCCGGGCAGTCCCTCGGCATACTTGTTCGTGAGCGGCGATCCCATGGCTTCCATGACCGCGGGCGACACGAAGTTCTCGCTGGCAATCAGCTCGAGGCCGTCACTCTGGCGGGCGATCTCGTCTTCGATGAGTTCGGCGATCGTCGGATCCTGCGCGCGCAGCGCGTCCCCGGGCGGGCACCGGTCCCACGACATCCATGACTGGTTCACAGTTCCTCCTCGCGCTCGATCTTGTCGACGCGGCGTTGATGGCGACCGCCCTCGAAGGGCGTGTCCAGCCAGGTTTTGAGTATGGCGATGCCGTCCTCGTCACTGACGAAGCGCGCGGGAAGCACGAGGATGTTGGCGTCGTTGTGCAGCCGCGCCAGCGCGGCGATCTCGGCGTTCCACGCCACGGCGGCGCGCACGTGCGCGTGCCGGTTGGCGGCGTACGCCATGCCGAGTCCGGTGCCGCACAGCAGGATGCCGCGCCGCGCCTTTCCCATCTCCACTTCACCGGCGACGACATGCGCGTAGTCGGCGTAGTCCGTGGACGCCGGCGAGTTCGTGCCGACGTCCTCGACGTCGTATCCCAGGACGGCCAGCGTCGCCTTGAGCTTTTCCTTCAGCGCGTAGCCGGCGTGGTCCGCGCCAATGGGGATGCGCTCGCCGATCATGATTTGCGCGGCCACTGCGGCCAGGTCTTCACGAGGCCGCGGATGGCCGCGATGCGACGCTCAGCCAGCTTGTCGGCCGCGTCATAGCTGAGGATCCCCTGTTCCCTGGCGATCTGGTAGACGCCAAGCATGGTGTCGAAGATCTCATCGGCCTTGCGGAGCGCCCGCTCGTTCGTCCAGTTGGCGACCTCGCCGTACACGTTGATCACGCCGCCGGCGTTCGCCACGAAGTCCGGACCGTACAGGATGCCGCGCTTCTCCACCGCCGCGCCGTGCTTGTCCGGCACGTGCAACTGGTTGTTGGCCCCGCCGCACACGATCTCCACCTGGAGCTTCGGGATCGTGTCGTCATTGAGGACGGCGCCGAGGGCACACGGAGCAAAGATGTCGCCCTTGGTCGAGTAGATGGCGTCGCCGTCGACGGCCCTGGCCTTGAACTCCTTCACCACGCGCTCCACGCGTTCCGGCCGGATGTCGGTGACCACGAGCTTCGCCCCCACCGCGCTCAGCTCGCGGCAGAGGTAGTAGCCCACGTTGCCGAGTCCCTGCACGAGAACGGTCTTCCCCGCGAGTGACGGCGAGTCCCAGCGCCACTTGGCCGACGCCTCGATGGCACGGAAGACGCCGTGCGCCGTGACCGGCGAGGGATCACCCGACTTGTTGGCCAGGCCGGCCACGTAGTCGGTCTCCATGTGCACGAAATCCATGTCGGCCGTGCTGGTACCGACGTCTTCGGCGGTCACGTAGCGCCCGCCAAGCGACTCGACGAAGCGCCCGTGGGCGCGGAAGATGAGCTCGCGGTTCAGCGAGCGGTTGTCGCCGATGATCACGGCCTTGCCGCCGCCCAGATTCAGGCCGGCCACCGCGTTCTTGTACGTCATGCCGCGCGCGAGGCGCAGCGCGTCGGTGATCGCCTCGTCGTCGGACGCGTAGTTCCAGACGCGCGTACCGCCGAGGGCGGGACCGAGGGTCGTGTCGTGGATCGCGATGATGCCGCGGTATCCACTGGATTTGTCGTGGCAGATGGCGATCTGCTCGTGACCCATCTCGGACATCGTATCGAAGAGATGCATGATATGAGATGATAGGAATTAGGTGTTAGGTGATAAGTAACAGTCGATGGCTAAAGCTTACAACGGAACTTCACACTCCGGACGGCGGCTGCCGGCTAGCACCTAGCACCTAGCTCCTGGCAGCTAGCACCTCGCAGCTAGCACCTCGCAGCTAGCACCTACCACCTAGCACCTAGCCCCTTCAGTGTTGCCCGTCCAATCACCACGCGCTGGATCTCCGACGTGCCCTCGTAGATCTCCGTGACCTTGGCGTCGCGGAAGAGTTTTTCCACCGGATAGTCCTTGCTATAACCGTACCCACCGAAGACCTGGATGGCCTGGGTGGTGACCCACATCGCCGTCTCCGTGGCGAACAGCTTGCACATCGAGGCGTGTGCCCCCACCTCTTCGCCACGATCCTTGGCGGCCGCGGTGGTGTGCAGCAGCGACCGTGCGGCGTGGATCCGCGTTGCCATGTCGGCCAGCTTGAACTGGATCCCCTGGAACTCACCAATGGACTGGCCGAACTGCCGGCGTTCCCTGGCGTACGCCACGGCGTGCTCGAACGCCGAGCGCGCGATGCCGATGGCCTGCGCGGCAATGCCCAGGCGCCCATGCTCGAGCGACTGGAGCGAATAGATGAACCCCTGCGCGGGGTCCCCCAGCAGCCGGCTGGCCGGGACCCGCATGTCGTCGAAGACGAGCTGCACCGTCTCCGACGCGCGCAGCCCCATCTTGTTCTCCTTCTTGCCCACCTTGAACCCGGGCAGGTCGGGAGTGAGGATGAACGCGCCGATCCCCTTGGCTCCCTTGCGGGCCTCCGGCGCATCGGTGCGCACCATCGCCAGGATCACGCCGGCATGCCCTCCCGCCGAGATCCACGCCTTGGTGCCGTTCAGCACCCAGTGGTCGCCTTCACGCACCGCCTGCGCGCGCATCGCCGCCGCGTCGGAGCCGGAGTCGGGTTCCGAGAGCGCAAACGCGCCGAGCTTCTCCCCGCGCGCCAACGGGCCGAGGAACTCGGCCTTCTGCGCGCCGGTCCCGAACTTCAGCAGCATCTGCGTCGGCAGCGAGTTGTGCACGCTCATCAGGACACCAACCGACGCGTCGGCGGCCGATATCTCCTCGAGAGCCAGCAGGTAGG
>DATCGU010000164.1:0-3210 GCA_036508735.1 Gemmatimonadaceae bacterium | reverse complement strand
GAGATTCTGCACGACGCCCTGCGAGACGAGGAAGAGCGCGCCGACGATGGCGATCGGCAGCAGGATGTAGAGGAAGCTGCGCGTGAAGTCGACCCAGAAGTTGCCGAGCTCGCGCGTCGAGTGGCGCGTGAGGCCACGGATGAAGGCGGCGGCCACCGCCATGCCGATGGCGGCCGAGACGAAGTTCTCGCGCGCCAGCGCCAGCATCTGGGTGAGGTAGCTGACCGCCGTCTCCGGCACGTACACCTGCCAGTTGGTGTTGGTCGCGAAGCTGACGGCCGTGTTGAACGCCACCGCGGGGCTCATGCCGGGTACGTGCGCCGGATTGAGCGGCAGATGACCCTGCAGTCTGAGGATGGCGTACATGAAGAACAGGACGACGAAGTTGAACACCAGCAGCGACAAGACGTAGGCGGCAACGCCCATCTCGCGCGTCTCGTCGACGCCACAGAGGCGATAGGTGAGGCGTTCGACCGGGCGCAGCACGGGGTGCAGGAACGTGCGCTCACCCTTGTAGACGTGCGCCATGTAGGCGCCGAGCGGCTTGGCGATGAGCGCGAGCAGCGCGATGAATACGACGATCTGGAGGATGCCCCAGCCCACCGGCGCTACGCCCTCACCATCAGAACTTCTCCGGCCTGATGAGGGCGTAGAAGAGGTAGACGAGCAGCGCGAACGCGATGACGCCGTTGATAAGGTAGCCCCAGTTCATGGCTTTCTAGAGGCGCGGTGCGATGCGCGCGTAGGCAACGCTCAGCACGAAGAACGCCAGAATGATCAGAATGAACGCTACGTCCGCCACAGGTCCCCCAGTCAAGTCCTTTGCCTCCGGCGGTGCACTTCTCCGCGGCACACCAAGAGCCGTCTACCCACTACCGAAGATTGCGCAACGTTCACGCGCACGTCAACGCGAAACCCATGACACGACCCAAGACGACTGCGCCGGCCACACCACCGCCTGATGCGACCGGCGCGTTGGCGCTGGGTTGTCTCTAGCTGCGGTGCAGCACAGCGCGGCGCGAGTGCGCCCGCTCGACGGCACGCGAGACCGGCGAAGGTGCCGAGGCGGTCTTGGCCGCCCGTACCTCCAAGCCCGGGCGCAGATGCCGTTCGCGCACCGTCAAGCTGACGAGGTACACGAGGGACCCGAGCGCGGCGGCCAGTGCCGCCACGAACACCACATCGATCAAGATCTCCGCGAACACCATCATCGGTCACCTCCGCATACGCACACCGAAACCGCCGCTAACGGCGTCATCACCGTGATTCATACCCGAGGAGGCCTAAAGGTCGAGTGAACACCAGGCTCAAACGCGTGAAGGTTGCATAAAGGTGCGGCGACGTACCGCCACGTACGGCGCCTTGGGCTGGGGCACTCAGTCCACGCCAACCATGGCCGCCGCCCTGGAGGCCGTCCCGCTCATCTGCCTCGCTGTCATCAGACCGCTAGGAGACTCCCGGACGCTTCACAAGGACTTTAGGGAAGCCGCCGGGATTTCACGCGGCCTTTACTCGTCGGTGGGAATGATGATGTCGACAGTGGTCGTGTGAGCCGCTCGTGCGGGCCGATGGGGAAGGAGCGAGATGTACTTGTTCGGAGTCTTGTGGCTCGTGCTGCTTGCGGCGGAGCTGGCGATCGCATACCGGCTTCTGAAGAGCCGCATCAAGCACCGGTGATTCAGGGACGCCCAAGCAGCGAGGGTGTGGCACGTCGCCGTCTCCAGCGGCATCGAGACGGAGGCAATGCAGCTGCCGAAGGACCTGGCCCGCATCAGGCGATCGCGACTGGGACGAAGGCGCACGCGATCCTCAAGCGACCGATGGCCATCCGTGAGGCCAGGGGCCTCACCGCGGAGTTTCGGCAACTCCCGCGCGAGGCAGTTGCCAGCACGGTGTACCTGAAGATCTGTCAACACGCCCGTACCCTCCGCGCTGGCCAGCTGCCCGACAGCATCATCGAAACCGCTGCAATGAGACAGTTGACGCGGGGTGCGCTGCACGAGCGTTGCGAGAGCGTCGCGGTCCCCAATCACTTCTAGCCGCCCTGTTCGGACGCTGAGGACGGTCTTCGCGGGTCTGTGCAGGAGTGCCGCCCCGCGACCACGACGAGTCCGACGTCGTGGCGGTCCGTTGGTGACTCAGGCCGTCGTGTCTTCTTCCGGGAGGGAGAAGCGAAAGCCCACGCCCGGCTCGGTGATGATGAAGCGCGGCCCGCCGGGGTGGGGTTCGATCTTCTTGCGCAGGTTGCTCACGTGCACGCGGAGCGTCTGCGCGTCCTCGACCCATTCGGGTCCCCACACCTTTTCGAGGATCATCTTCTGCGTCACCACGAGACCGGCGTTCCGCGCCAGATAGGCGAGGATGTCGAACTCCGTCGGGGTGAGGGCGATCCCTTCGCCGGCCCGCGTGACGCGGCGGCGAGCGATGTCGATCTCGAGATCGCCCGAGATGACGACCGGCGGCGGCGACGTGAGGGCCGCCGCCCGGCGCAGGAGCGCCCTGATACGGGCCAGCAGCTCGCCGGCCGAGAACGGCTTCGTGAGGTAGTCGTCTGCGCCCTCGTCCAGGGCGAGGATCTTGTCGGCCTCGTTGGCGCGCACCGACAGGATGAGGATCGGCGCCGTCATCCAGGTGCGCAGCTCGCGGCAGACTTCGATGCCGCTGCGGTCGGGCAGCGCCAGGTCGAGGACGACCAGGTCGGGCGGCGCGTCGATCGCCCTGAGGAGCGCCTCCTCGGCTGTCGCCGCCATCTCGAGCGTGTAGCCGCGCGTGGACAGGATCGACTTGAGCGCCCTGCGGATCTGGTCCTCGTCGTCGACCACGAGGATCCGCGTCGGCCTCTCCGGAACGGTCATGCCGTGTCCTCCCTGTCGCTCGCCTCGCGTCCGCGGCCGCTGGGCAGCGTGATCACGAAACGGGCTCCGTGGGGGACCACGTCTTCGATGCGGATGGTGCCCCCGTGGCTGCGGACGATCTCGCGGGCGATCGCTAGGCCGAGTCCCGTGCCCGATGGTGCGTAGCCGCCGGCGCGCCGCCCGCGATAGAATTTCTCGAATACAGCGTCGTGTTCGTCGGGCGGCACCCCAGGTCCTTGGTCCTCTATCCAGAGGCGCACGCCCTGGTTCCAGCCGCGTGCGCCGACAGTCACCGGGCACTCCTCGGCGTACAGCAGCGCGTTCTCGAGAATGCTCTGGATGACGCGCGTCAGCT
>DATCGU010000163.1:0-3581 GCA_036508735.1 Gemmatimonadaceae bacterium | reverse complement strand
GGCGTCGAGCAGCATCGCCGACAGCACGGCCTGCTCGGCATCCTCCGAATACGGGGGACGCCGGTCGCGGAAGGGATCAGGCCTGGACGGCGGAATCGTAAATTCGACGGGCGAGCTGGACATCTTCCCAGGTCGGGCGCTTCCATGCGGGATTCCGCAAGAGCGCTGCAGGGTGATACGTGACGATCAGGGGCACACCATGAAACCGGTGCACGAGACCACGTAACTTACCGATCGGCAGGCTGGTCTGCAGAAGCGTCTGAGCCGCAAAGGTGCCGAGCGCCAGGATGACCCGCGGCTGGAGCAGTTCCAGTTGCCGCATCAGGTACGGACTGCACACCTTGATCTCGTCGGGGGTCGGGTTCCGGTTGCCGGGCGGGCGGTGCTTGAGGACGTTGCAGATGAAGACGTCCTCCCGCTTGAAGTGGACGGCTTCGAGGATCTTGGTGAGCAGCTCCCCCGATCGCCCGACGAACGGGCGCCCCAGTTCATCTTCCTTCTCCCCGGGCGCCTCACCCACCACGACGAACCGCGCCGTGGGGCTGCCCTCACCCGGCACGTGGTTCCTGGCGGTCTTGGCGAGCGAGCACGCGGTGCAAGCGGCGATGTTCTTCGCCACCGCCTCGAGTGACTCGAGAGAAGCAAGCGGCCCGCGTATCAGCTCGCGCGTGGCGCTGCCGATCACGATGGGATGGCCGGATTCCGACGCGGGAACGGACTTACTGCCTCTCACGGAGGCACTGGGCCCGTGGGAGTCCACGGAGGGAACTGATGCGGGAACGACAGCGGCAACAGGCGCGTCCGCCCCGACGGACTTCAGCGTCGCGCGCCAGTCGCCGGCGACAGGCGCGGAGGGCGAAGCGGGTGCGGCAGGGCCGGCATCGCGAACGGGGCGCTTGTCGCCGAGCAGCCGCAGCACATCGTCCACCGGCAACGAGTCGAGCACCAAGTCCGACTCTCCCATGTCCCGGCGCTGCTCCAGGTACAGCCTCAGCCGTTCCCTAGCGTCCATCGAAGAGCCCGGTCACGCGGTCGAGGATGGCGTCGGCGACGTCCGCCTTGGACTGCAGCGGCAAGTCCACCTTCGACCCGTCCCGCCCAATCAAGGTGACGCGATTGGTGTCGTACCCAAACCCGGCTCCCTCCTCTGCCCGGTTCGCGACGACCAGGTCGAGTTCCTTCTTCTGCAGCTTGGCGCGCGCGTTGGCTTCCAGCTGCTCCGTCTCCAGCGCGAATCCCACCACCACGCAGCCCGCACGCCGCGCATCGCGCGTGGCCTGCAGGATGTCGGTGGTGAACGCGAGCGCGAGGGACGGCGGCTCTGATCCCTTGGCGCCCTTCTTGATCTTCTGGTCGGCCATCTGCGCCGCCCGAAAATCCGCCGGGGCGGCGGCCATGATCAACGCATCGGCCGTCGCGAGCGCGGCGCCCACCGCCTCGGCCATCTCTTGGGTGGATTGCACGGCCACGACACGCGGGCCCACTGGATACGCCACGGCGAGCGGGCCGGCCACGAGCGTCACCTCGGCGCCCCGGCGCCAGGCTGCTGCGGCCAGCGCCACGCCCATCTTCCCGGTGGAATGGTTGCTGAGGTAGCGCACCGGATCGAGCGCTTCCCTCGTCGGCCCGGCCGACACGACCACGTGCTTGCCGTGCAGCGACGATGCCGGTTCGAGAAGGCGCGCGATGTGCGCAATGATGGTCGCCGGCTCGGGCATGCGTCCCGCGCCGCTCCCTTCCTCACGGCTGGCCAGCAGGCCGACCTCCGGATCGAGTACGTGGTACCCGATCTCGCGCAGCCGCGCGACGTTCCGCTGCACCTGTGGGTGGGCCCACATCCGGTCGTTCATCGACGGAACCACCAGCACTGGCACGTCACCCGCCGCCAGCAGCGAGGCCGTCAGCAGGTCGTCGGCACGGCCGATGGCGGCGCGCGCAATGAAATCGGCCGTCGCCGGCGCCACCACGATCACCTGTGCCGAACGCGGCAGCCTGATGTGGTCCAGCGCGTGTCCGACGGCGATCAGCTGGTCGAATATCGGACGCCCGGTGAGCGCCTCGAACGTGATGGCCCCGACGAACTCGCGCGCCGAACGCGTGAGCACGACGTCGACTTCGGCGCCGGCCAGGGTCAGTTCCCGCGCCAGCGTCGCCGACTTGTAGGCGGCGATGCCCCCCGTGACACCGAGGAGGACGCGCCGGCCTTCGAAGGGACGCACCTGCGTGCTCCCTCGCGCTGGTTACTCGGTGGGCCGGCGGCGCGGCACCACGCGGTACTCGATGCGCCCTTCGGTGAGCTCCTCGAGCGCGCGCGTCGTCAGCTTCTTCTCGCCCGACTTCGAGCGGTCGCGCGGAAACTCGTTCAGCACACGGGTGTACTTGGCGGCCACGAGCACCGACAGGTACTTGTTGGTCGCGTGCTCGGTGACTTCGGACGGGGTGAAGACTCGCATGGTCGGATTCCGGGGTTAGACGTAGTTCGTGATCTTCTGCTCGAGCCGGGTGATCAGCCCGGCCACCTGTTCGTCGAGCGCGGGGGCCCGCTCACGGCGGGCCATCTCCGCATCAATTATGGCCGACACCCGCGCCACCGCGCGGTCAAGGTCGTCGTTCACCACTACATAGTGGTAGCGCCCGATTTCATGCAATTCAACCTGCGCGCTGCGAAGCCGCGTGAGCAGTTCGTCGCGGTCCTCGCTGCCCCGCCGGGTGAGGCGCTCCACCAGGACGTCGATGGACGGCGGGATGATGAAGATAAGCACCGATTGCGGGAAGGCGCGGGCAAACTGCGTCGCGCCCTGCACGTCGATGTCCATCATCACATGACGGCCCGCGGAGAGCACCTTCTGCACCTCGCTGCGCAGCGTGCCATACGGACGCCCGTGCACCTCGGCCGTCTCGGCAAACTCTCCCGCCTCACGGCGACGGGCGAAATCGTCCATCGAAAGAAAATGGTAATCCACGCCATCCACCTCGCCCGGCCGCGGCGTGCGCGTGGTGCACGACACCGAGTAGCCCACGTCTTCGCGCTCGGCCATGAGACGCCGGGCGATGGTGGTCTTGCCGGCCCCCGAGGGGGCGGAGAGGACGATCGGGAACGTGATCACTCGAGGTTCTCCACCTGCTCACGGATCCGTTCCAGCTCTTCCTTGATGGCGATGACGTCGCGCTGGATGAGGGCGTCGTTCGCCTTGCTCCCGGTGGTGTTGGCCTCGCGCAGCATCTCCTGCAACAGGAAGCCGAGGCGCTTGCCGACCGGGTCGTCGCCCCCATCGTGCAGCGCCTCGCGAAATGCGGCGATGTGCGCGTGGAACCGGTCGATCTCCTCGCCGACGTCGAGGCGGTCGGCGAGGATCGCGACCTCCTGCGCGAGCCGCTGCTCGTCGAGCACGGTTCCGTTGGTGAGCTTGGCGACGTTCTCGAGCAGGCGGTCCCGTTGCGCGATCACGCGCTCCGGCGCCCGGGCGGCGATGCGCTCCACGGCGACGTCGATGAGGGCCAGCCGGTCGAGGACCACGGCGGCCAGCCGCGCGCCTTCGCGCTCGCGCATGGTCGACAGCTCGTCCGTGGCGGCCTCGACG
>DATCGU010000162.1:0-10075 GCA_036508735.1 Gemmatimonadaceae bacterium | reverse complement strand
CTCGACCGTGAAGTTGCTGCGGTGCACGCTGACGATCGCCGCGGTCTGATGCGAGCAGGCGTGCCGGTAATCGCCGGCGTGCGTGCGGTTGGTCGTCCCGACCTCCACCAGGCGCGCGCCGCTCTTGGCCATGATGTCGGGGACGCGGAACGACCCACCGATCTCCACCAGCTCGCCACGCGACACGATGGCGTCGCGACCGTCGGCCACGGTGTTCAGCGCCAGCACCAGCGCGGCGGCGCAGTTGTTGACCACCAGGGCGTCCTCGGCGCCGGTCAATTCGCGCAGCAGGGCGGCGCAGTGCACATGCCGCGAGCCGCGTGCGCCGCGCTCCACGTCGTACTCGAGCGTGGAGAAGCCTCGCGCCACATCGGCCAGCGCGTTGAGCGCAACCTCGGCCAGCGGGGCGCGCCCGAGGTTTGTATGCAGCACCACGCCGGTGGCGTTGAGTGCGGGCTGCAGGCTGGGGCGCTCGCTCGCGGCCAGGCGGCGCGCGATGTCGGTGACCCACGCCGCCTCGGTCGCCGGGGCGGCTGCGGGCCGGGCGCGCGCGGCCTCGATGGCGGCGCGCACGGCCTCGGCCACCACGTAACGCGGCGCTTGGCTGGTGAGCGCATGCACACCCGCCTGCTCGAGGAGCGCGTGCACCGAGGGAATCGCGCGCCGCGGATCGTTCATCGCGGAGCCGGCATTGGCGGCGGCTTCGAGACCGGCGTCGCCGGCGGCTTGGTGACGGGCGCTGGCGGTGGCCTGGTCGCGGGTGCGGTGGCACCGGGTAGCTTCCGGCCGGTGGAATCGGCGGCCGCCGGCTTCTTCACCGCCGGCTTGGCCCGCGTGAAGGTGCGTTCGCTCGTGCGGCGCACCCTCGAGGCGCTCAGCACATTGCGTACGGTCAACCGGTATTCCCCCGGCGGGAGGGGCTCCTCGAGCAGCGCGATGAACTCCGCGGTGATCGCCACGCGGCCGGGTTCCGGCGGCTTGACCCGCTTGACGGTGTCGCGCGCGGCGCGGCGCGCCTCGACGCGCGCCCGCTCAATGGAGTCGCGCTGGGCGATCACGCGCGCGGAATCGCGCTGGGCGAGCGCCCGGCGTCCGGCCACCGTGGTGTCGGCGCGAATCGCCGAATCCCGCGTGGCCTCGGCGCGCTCGCGGGCGAGTGAGTCGAAGGCTGCGGCGCGGGTGATCGACCGTACGCGCACCAGGCTGGAGTCGGCGCGGCGCAGCTGGACCTGCTCGGGAGAGAAATCCGCGTCGAGCGCGAGCGGCCGGTCGAACGTGAGGCGCATCGTGACCGAGTCCTTCACGTCCACGCCGATGATGCGCGCGCCCAGCGTGTCGTGCGTGAAGGCATAGAGATCGAGCCGCACGGAGTCGGCGACGTCGACGGTCACGGAATCCCAGAGTTCCCGCGGCTCCAGCCGGCCGTTCTGGTTGGCGTCGATGATGGTTCGCACCGTGTACTTGCCCGCCGGCAGAAAGGGGAGCGTGTAGCGTCCCGCCGAGTCGGCCTTGGCGATCCAGCGGAGGGTCGTGTCGCCCCCGACCGTGGCGTCGATCAGCGCGTTGGCGGCGGGCCTGAGGGTGATCCAGTCGAAGACGGCGCCGCGCACGACGCCGTGCGGGATGGACGCGCCCGTGCTGAAGGCAAACGTGCGCGCCCGGGTCATCACGTTGCCGCGCAGGTCGCTGACACCGGGGACGATGGTCAGGGCGTACGCGGTATTCGGGCGGAAGCCCTTGCGGGGGCGCACGCTGACGGCCGTGCGATGCCAGTCCACCTTCGCCTCGCCATCGGACGGAGAAAGCAGCATGACGGCGCCGAGGTCGTTGCCGGTGCGCGGCCGCTCGCTGACCACCTTGTTGAACGTCACCGTGACGTTCTTGCTTCGCACGTTGGTGGCGCCCGAGTCGGGCGTGACCTTGAGGATGATCGGTGCGGTGTGGTCCTCCGGCCCGCCCGGAGGTGCCCCCGGTGAGGCGCAGGCCGTGGCCAGGGCCGACGCGAGCGCGACGGCGGCGAACGGGCGCCCGAATGCGTTCACGCCCCGCCCATGGCGTGGACCTTGGCCCGCAGCTGCTTCGCGCGCGTCGTCCACTCCGCGAGCTTGGCGCGCTCGGAATCGACCACCGCCGCCGGTGCCTTGTCGGTGAAGCCCTTGTTCGAGAGCCGGCCGCGCAGGGCGGTCAGCTGCTTGTCCAGCTGCGTCAGTTCGGTCTCCAGCTTGCCACGCTCCTTGGCGATGTCGACGATCCCCTCGAGCGGAATGACGACCTCGAGGCCGTTCCCGAGCAGGGCGTGCGCCGCCGCGCCGGATGGCGCAGCGTCGGACACGGCCAGCTCGGCGCGCGCCATGCGAAGGATGAACGCACGCTCCGCGAGCACAATCTCGGCCGCCGCCGCGTTCCCCGCGAGGTGGGCCGTGAGGGACTGCGTGGGGGGCAGCACATAGTCGTTGCGGATCTGCCGGACTGCCGTGATGACGTCCTTCACGACGTCGAACGACGCTGCCGCGTCGGACCGTGCCGGGGCCACCGGCCACGCGGCCGTCACCAGCCACGTCCCGTCGACATGCCCGGGAAGCTTCTGCCAGAGGGTCTCGGTGATGAAGGGCATGATGGGATGCAGCAGGCGCAGCCCCTGGTCGAAGCAGTGCACCAGTACGGCGCGGGCGACCTCGCGATCGTCGCCGGGTTCGGCGAGGCGGTGCTTGCAGGCCTCCACGTACCAGTCGGCGAGGTCGTTCCACAGGTAGCGTCGCGCCGCCTCGGCAAAGGCGTCGAGGCGCAGCCCCGACTGGCGCTGGTGCTCCGGCCACTTCCCGTTGAGCGGGCGCGGCGGGCCCAGCGCGGCGTCGCAGTCGGCCGTCGCATCGGCCAGGCGGTTCACGATCCAGTGGTCCGCACTGCGGAACTTCCCGCGGTCGAGCGACGCGAACGGCGTCACTGGTTCGTGTCCCACCTGCATCAGCAGGAAGCGCCCGATGTTCCACAGCTTGGTGGCGAAGTTGCGGCCGGGCGCGAACGACTTCTCGAGGTCGTCGGGATCGAGCAGCACGTCGACGCCCATGCCCATGCCGGCGATCATCGTCCAGCGCAACGCGTCGGCGCCGAACTTGTCCACCACCTCGAGCGGATCGATGCCGTTGCCCAGCGACTTGGACATCTTGCGGTGCTGCATGTCGCGCACGGTCCCGTGCAGGTACACGGTGTGGAACGGTGCGCGGCCGGTGAACTCGTAGCCGGCCATGATCATGCGGGCCACCCAGAAGAAAAGGATCTCCGGGGCGGTGACCAGCACGTCGGTGGGATAAAAGGCGGCGAGATCGGCCCCGTCGACCTTGTCGGGCCAGCCGAGCGTCGAGATGGGCCACAGCCACGACGAGAACCAAGTATCCAGCACGTCCTCGTCCTGCGACCAGGCAGCTCCGCACTTGGGGCAGGTGGCGGGGGGATCGTCGCGGAACGCCCCCTCGTGCCCGCAGGCGCAGCGCCAGACCGGGATGCGATGCCCCCACCACAGCTGCCGCGAGATGTTCCAGTCGCGGATGCCCTCCATCCAGTTCACGTACACGGCCACCCAGCGCTCGGGGACGATGCGCACGGTGCCGTCGCGCACGGCCTCGAGGGCGGGGGCGGCGAGCGGCGCCATCTTCACGAACCACTGGTCGCTGAGCCTGGGCTCCACCACGGTGTGGCAGCGGTAGCAGTGGCGCACCGCGTGGTGGTGCTGGTCGATCTTCTCGAGGAAGCCCTGCGCCTCGAGCATCTTCACCACCTTCTTGCGCGCGTCGAACCGGTCGAGGCCGCGCAGCGACGACGGGACGCGCCCCACGGCGTCGTGCACCTCGTCCATGCGGCCGTCGGGCGTGATGACGACGGGCATCGCCAGTCCGAGGCGCTTGCCGGCCTCGAAGTCGTTGGGGTCGTGCGCCGGCGTGAGCTTCACCATGCCCGTGCCGAACTCCTTGTCCACGAACGCATCGGCGACGATGGGGATGCGCAGGTTCGCGATGGGAAGGAGCAGTTCGGTGCCGACGATCGACCGGTAGCGCTCGTCGTCGGGGTGCACGGCCACGGCCACGTCGCCGAGCATCGTCTCGGGGCGGGTGGTCGCCACCGTGATGAACTGCGCCGGGTCATCGGCGAACGGATATCGCACGTGGTACAGCTTGCCGTGCGTGTCCTTGAACTCGGCCTCCTCATCGGAGAGTGATGTCAGGCAGCGCGGGCACCAGTGGATGACCCGGTGCCCGCGGTACACGAGCCCCTTTTCGTAGAGGCGCACGAAACACTCGCGCACGGCGCGCGACAGCTCGGGCGAGAGCGTGTAGGCGGTGCGCGTCCAGTCGGCCGACGCGCCGATGGCGCGCAGCTGCTGCAGGATCACGCCGCCCGTCTCCCGCACGAAGTCGGCGGTGCGCGCCACGAACGCCTCGCGTCCCATGGCGAACCGCGTCTGCCCCTCCGCGGCGACCAGCCGTTCGACGACGTTCTGCGTGGCGATGCCGGCGTGGTCGGTGCCCGGCACCCACAGGGTCTCGTCGCCCGCCATGCGCCGCCACCGGATGATCACGTCCTGCACGGCGTTGTTGAGGCCATGCCCCACGTGGAGAACGGCCGTGACGTTGGGTGGCGGAATGACGATCGTGAACGGATCGCGCCTGCCGCCGCCGCGGGTGGTCTGCGCGGCGTCGGCGTGAAAGAGCCCGGCGGCCTCCCACGCGGCATAGAGGGCGCGCTCAGTGGCACCCGCGTCATACTGGGCGGGAATGTCGGAAGCAGGCGGGTTGGTCATCAGCTTGTAAAGATATCGGCGGGCCAACGCCGGGCGGTAGACGGTCCGGCTTCCGCCGTCTATCCTCCCCCCCGTCCGATCTGCTAACTTGCGGAGTCCGATTCACCACCGGTTCCTCCGGGATCGCGGAACGTCCATCCTGCCTGCTGCATGACTCCTCCACCTCTCATTCCGACCAGGCCAGTCAGTGCGAAGGTGCTCGCCCCGTGGGCGTTGTTCGCCGTCCTGCTGGCCGCCGCGGTGGTGATGTTCTTCCTGTACGCCGATCGCGTTCCGTCGCTGATGCAGGCGCTCGCCGATCGCTAGCCGCCGCATGCCGTACTCCGCGCTCCGCACCATGCACCCCGCACCTCGCACCTCGCACTTCGCACCCCGAGCCCGCCACATGTCGACGCTGCTGACCCTCACACTCCCCGATGGCGCGGTGCGCGAAGTGGCACCGGGTACGCTGCCCAGGGACGTCGTGGGTTCCATCGGCCCGCGCCTGCTGCTGGCCGCCGTCGCCGTCTCGGTGGACGGCGAGGTACAGGACCTCATGACGCCGCTGCGCCGCGGTGGCGCCTTCACCGTGCTCACCGACAAGGATCCCCGGGCGCTGGTCGTGCTGCGCCACTCGGGCGCGCACATCCTCGCCACTGCGGTGCGGCGCCTGCGTCCCGAGGCCCGGATCGGCTTCGGTCCGGCCATCGACGATGGCTTCTATTACGACTTCGAAGTCGATGCGCCGTTCACGCCCGAGGACCTCGTGGCGTTCGAAGCCGAGATGAAGAAGGTCGCCGCCGAGAAACTGCCGTTCGTCCGGGCCGAGGTGTCACAGGCACAGGCACAGGTGGTTTTCGCCGACGATCCGCTGAAGCTCGAACGCCTGGCGGATTTCGAGGGGACGGACGAGGTCATCTCGACCTACACCGACGGTCCGTTCGTCGATCTCTGCCGCGGCCCGCACGTGCCCGACACGTCGTACCTGAAGCACTTCAGGCTGCTGCACACGGCAGGGGCGTACTGGCGTGGCGACGAGAAGCGGCAGATGCTGCAGCGCATCTATGCGACGGCCTTCTTCAAGAAGGAGGAGCTCGACGCGCACTTGCACCGGCTGGAAGAAGCCAAGCGCCGGGATCACCGCGTGGTGGGGCGCTCGCTCGACCTGTTCCACTTCTTCCCGGTCTCGCCCGGCGCGGCGTTCTGGACCCCCCGCGGCACGGTGCTGTATAACACGCTGGAGCAGTTCGTCCGCGAGCGGCAGCGCGAGGCATTCCTCGAGGTGAAGACGCCGCTCCTGTACACGAAGAAGCTCTGGGAACAGTCGGGCCACTGGGGGAAGTACCGCGAGAACATGTTCCTGGTGCTCAACACCGAGACCAACGAACACGACATGTCGCTGAAGCCGATGAACTGCCCGTCGCACCACCTCTACTATGCTTCCACGAAGCACTCCTACCGGGAACTGCCCATCCGGTACGTGACGTTCGACGTGCTGCACCGGAACGAGTTGTCGGGGGTGCTGTCGGGGCTCACTCGCGTGCGTCAGTTCGCGCAGGACGACTGCCACGTGTACCTGCGCGAGGACCAGATCGCCGACGAGGTGAAGTTCCTCATGGACTTCATCCTCCGCTATTACGACACCTTCGGGCTCACTGCCTCGCTGAAGTTCGCCACGCGGCCCGAACAGCGCATTGGCAGCGACGACCTGTGGGACCGCGCCGAGGCCGCGCTGCGCTCGGCGCTCGATGCCACGGGACGTGCGTACGACATGGTGCCGGGGGACGGTGCCTTTTACGGACCCAAGATCGACTTCGCCGTCACCGACTCCATCGGCCGGCACTGGCAGCTGGGTACCATCCAGCTCGACTACAACGCGCCGGACCGGTTTGACCTCTCCTACACGGGCGAGGACAACACGGCGCACCGGCCGGTGGTGATCCACCGCGCCGTGAGCGGATCGTTCGAACGCTTCATCGCGATCCTCGTGGAGCACTTCGCCGGGGCCTTCCCGGTGTGGCTCGCGCCGGAACAGGTGCGGGTGCTGCCCATCTCGGACGAGATGGCCGACGTGGCCGCGGCCGTGACGCGTCGCCTGAAGGACGCCGGCATCCGCGCGCAGCTGGTCACCGACGAGTCGCTGAACTACCGCATTCGCCAGGCCGAGGTGATGAAGGTTCCGTACATGGCCGTCATCGGGAAGCGCGAAGTGGAAGCCGGCACCCTGGCCGTGCGCGTGCGAGGCGAGGGAAAGAAGCAGGAGATCGTGTCGGTGGATTCCTTCATCGAGCGGGTGTGCGGCGAGATCGCCGCGCGCGCGCTCACGCCGTCGAGCGAGGGACAGGCCTCATGACAATGCGCGCGCTGCGTGCGCTGATGCTGCTCGCGCTGGGCACGGGCGCGGCGCACGCGCAGAGCGGGCCGGTGACGCCAGTGGCGGGCCCGGGTCGCCCCAACCTGCGTCCCGAGCGGGTGGCGCTCGAGGTGGTCGGGGGCACCTACGCCGGGCTCGCGGGCTACTTCGTGGGGCGCGGCGTCGGCTCGGTGGCGACCATGATGATGTCGTCCGAGCAGGATCGTGCGCGGGACGGCATCGTCCACGCCACGGGCATGATCGGAGGCGCCTTCGCCGTCGGCGGGACCGTCTTCGCCATCGGTGACATGGGCAGCGAGAGCGGCAGTTTTCGCGCGACCATGCTCGGGGTTAGCATCGGTGCCGTCGCGTCGGAGCTGCTGTCGCGCGCCGTCTTCCATCACGGGCATTCCCCGGCGAACATGAACTCGGGCAAGCACAAATGGCTGATGGCGACGCTGGAGAGCTCGCTGCCGGCCATCGGCGGAACGATCGCGTTCAATTCGTCGAGGCGGTGGCAGCGATAGGGACTGGTCGATAGTTGATAGTCGATAGTCGATAGTCGATAGTAGATAGTCGAGCGCTCCTTCCCTCTACGGTCTGTGAGGGAAACCTGCGCATTGTGCGCCGTCTCGCACGCCGCCACCTGGCGGCGTTTTTCGCGCGGGCCACCTGACTGAGCCGGCATCGCCCGCCTGTTTCTTGCCCACGGTGGGAGCGGCGCCAGCGGCGGGAACCGGATAGCTTTCGGTGACACATCGCCGGTTGCCTCCGCCATCCGCCATCCGGCGTCTATCGTCTATCAACTATCAACTTTCTTTTCTTCATATGCCTCTCCCCGTCATCGTCTCCGCCGCCCGCACGCCGATTGGCCGCTTCCTCGGTTCGCTGGGTTCGCTCACTGCGCCGGAACTCGGCGCCATCGCCATCAGGGCCGCGCTCGAGCGCTCCCGGGCCGACGCCGCTGAAATCGGTGAGGTGATCATGGGCAACGTGCTGCAGGCGGGCGTCGGGCAGGCGCCGGCGCGACAGGCGGCGATCAAGGCGGGCATTCCGGGCGCGGTGCCGGCATACACGGTGAACAAGGTGTGCGGTTCGGGACTGCAGGCCGTGATGCTCGCGGCGCAGGCCATCCGCGCCGGCGACGAGCAGCTGCTGGTGGCCGGCGGGCAGGAGTCCATGTCCAATGCACCGCACCTCGTCACCGGGATGCGCAGTGGCATCAAGTTCGGTTCGCAGGTAATGGCCGATGCGCTCATCAAGGACGGCCTCTGGTGCTCGTTCTACAACCGGCACATGGGTGGCCACGCCGAATACACGGCAAAGAAGGCCGGCATCACGCGCGCGCGTCAGGACGAGCTCTCGTACCGCTCGCACATGAAGGCGGTCGCGGCCATCGAGTCGGGCAAGTTCGTGGCCGAGATCGCGCGCGTGGAGATCGCGGGAAAGAAGGGTCCGACCGTCGTCGACACCGACGAGGGTCCGCGCAAGGACACGTCCATTGAGGCACTGGCCAAGCTGCGGCCGGCGTTCGGCGGCGATGCGCCCAAGGACATGAAGCCCGAGGAACTGACGGTGACGGCCGGCAACGCGCCGGGGCTCAGCGACGGCGCGGCCGCGCTCGTGGTGGCCTCCGAAGAGTACGCCAAGGCGCACGGCCTCCCCATCCTCGCTCGAATCACCGGCTACGCGTCGGGCGGCGGTGATCCGCAGGACCTGTTCTTCGCGCCCATTCTTGCCGTGCAGAACCTGATGAAGAAGACCGGGATGAAGATTTCCGACTACGACCTCATCGAGGCCAACGAGGCCTTCGCCGCCCAGGCGCTCGCCGACGGCGATGGCCTGGGGTGGGACTGGGATCGCGTGAACGTGCTCGGCGGAGCCATCGCGCTCGGCCATCCCATCGGGAGCAGCGGTGCGCGTATCCTGACGACCCTGCTCTACGCGCTGAAGGACCGGGGCCAGCGCACCGGACTTGCGACGCTGTGCCTCGGCGGCGGTAATGCCGTGGCACTCTCGGTCGAGCTGGTCTGAGTCGAGTAGTGCAGACGACGCGTCCCGTCCCCGGAGGAATCGGCGGCACGGGGCGCGTCGCGGCACGTCTGGCTGCGTTTGGCGGCGTGTCGCTGGTGGCCGTGTTCGTGGCGGGAGCTTTCCTGTACCCGTTCTTCCAGGCGGCGTCGGCCATCACCGGCACACGGCTCATCGCCTACAGCCTCATGACATGCGTGGCGATGCTCGCCAGCACCGCAATCGCGATCCGCGTATTCGATGAGTCGTGGGGCGCGGCCACGCGGCTCGGCGCCGACGCGGCCGGCGCGGGCCGGCTGTTCGAGGGTCTCGCGGCAGGCTGGTTTGCGATCGCGATGCCAGTGGGACTGATGGTCCTGACGCGCGCGGTGCGCATCGAGTCATCGGAGGCGGGGAGTTGGTGGACCGCCACGGGCATAGCCTCCGCGATGCTGCTGCCCTCGGCGCTCACCGAGGAACTGACGTTTCGCGGTTACGGCTTCACGCTCATCCAGCGCGGGTGGGGCACCGCGACCGCCGTCGTCACGACGAGCGTGGCGTTCGGCCTTCTGCATCTGCTCAACCCCGGCGTCTCGGTGCAGTCGTTGGTGATGGTTGCGCTCGCCGGCGCCTTTCTTGCGCTCGTACGCCTCGCCTACGACTCGCTCTGGGCGGCGTGGCTGGCGCACTTCGCGTACAACTTCGTGCAGCTCGCCGTCTTCCACACGCCGGTCAGCGGACTGGCGCTGCCGCAGCCCGGGTACCGGACCGTCGCCGTGGGAGCGGCGTGGCTGACGGGTGGCGTGTGGGGTCCCGAGGCGGGCGCAGCGGCCGCATTGGGATTGCTCGGCGTTACTTTTCTCATGGCCATGCGGGCCGGGTGGGTGAAGGTCCACCGGCGCGGCTGGCGACTTGCCATCGACGTGCGGCCGCGCGGC
>DATCGU010000161.1:0-15254 GCA_036508735.1 Gemmatimonadaceae bacterium | reverse complement strand
CACTCTGTCGCCTTCTGTAGTTATCTTCCGATCGTGTCGTCCCGCCGCCTCCTCGTCGCCGATCTCGGCGTCATGCCGTATGCCGATGCGCTCGTGCTGCAGCGTCAGGCGGCGATGGCCCGCCTTGCAGGTGGCATTGCCGATGACCTCTTGCTGCTGGTCGAGCATCCCCCGGTCATCACCCTCGGGCGCTCCGCCAAAGCAGGCAACCTGCTGGCCACCCCCGGACTGCTGGCCGCTCGGGGCGTGGAACTGTTCGAGGTCGAGCGCGGTGGCGACATCACCTTCCACGGTCCGGGACAGCTCGTTGGCTACCCCATCGTCGACCTCACGCAGCACCGGCAGGACCTGCACTGGTACCTGCGAGCGCTCGAGGACGTGATGATCCGCGCGCTCGCGCCTTTCGGCATCGCCGGCTCGCGCAACCCGGGGAAGACCGGGGTCTGGGTGGAGAACCGCAAGATCGCATCCATCGGCGTGCACGCGCGCCAATGGGTCACCTGGCATGGCTTTGCCCTGAATGTCACCACCGACCTGTCGTACTTCGACCTCATGGTCCCGTGCGGCATCCAGGATGTCGTCATGACGAGCGTCGAACGCGAACTGCTCGATGCTGCCGGCGGTGCGTGCCTCGCGCCATCGGCAACACTCCCTGACGATGTGCGCGCGAGTACCGTGGCCGCATTCGCCAGGCTCTTCAATCTCACGCCTGAGCCCGTGGACGCCGCCGCCATCCTGACGGCAGCCCCAACAATGCCATGATGCGACGCCTTGCCTTCACGCTCGTGCTGCTCGCCGCCTGCGGCGGACATCAGCCCACTCCCGCGCCGTCACCGGTCGCGCCGCTGCCCCTCCCGCTTCCGCGCGCCATCGAGCCACGCAACTACGCCACGCTCGACACCGGTTTCGTCCGCCTCACGATCTTCCTGGCCACGACGCGGCGCCTGGTGGCGAGCGATCGTCCCGGCGAGCGCTACGGCCCCGAGGACGGCGACTCGCTGCAGTTCGCCACCATCGGCGTCAACGTGCCGTCGTATCGCGCGCGCGGCACCGGCGACCTGCCACGCCCCGGCAGCCTGCGCGACAACGCACTCACCTACCGCCCCGACCCGCAGCGCGACTTCTACGTGACGTCCACCATTCCGCTGGACAGCAACCGTTTCGTCCAGCGCCTCGCCGGCGATCTCGCGCTCTCGCATTCCCGCGACCTGCTGGTCTTCGTCCACGGCTACAACGTCTCCTTCGAGGACGCCGCCGTGCGCGCCGCGCAGCTGGCGGCCGACCTCAACTTCGACGGCTCGGTGCTGCTCTTCTCGTGGCCGTCGGCGGCGGCGGTGACGGCCTATGTGCGCGACGAGCAGTCGGCGCGCAACGCGGGATTCCAGTTGCTGCGTCTCCTGAAGAACCACGCGGTTGCCGCCCAGCCAGATCGCGTGGACCTGCTCGGCCACTCCATGGGCTCCGAGGTCATCGGCAAGGCGTTCACGCTCACCTCGCCCGGCGACTCATTGCCTCGCCTGAACCAGGTGATCTTCGCCGCCCCCGATGTGGATGCACGCGTCTTTCGCCGCGAGATCCTGCCGCGGCTCACGCCGCATGCCCGCCGCGTGACCATGTACGCGTCGAGTGACGACGATGCGCTGCGCGCTTCCCGCGTCGTCAACGGCGCCGGCCGGCTGGGGCTCGGCGGCGACTCGCTCGTCGTCATCGATGGCATGGACACCATCGACGCCACGCGGGTCACCGCTGACATCCTCGGGCACACGCTCTTCGGCAACACGAGCTTCCTGGCCGACCTGGCCGTGCTGCTGGCCGAGGAGCGCACGCCGGCTGAGCGTAGGCTCCTGCCGGTGCGCAAGAACGGGCTTGTTTACTACCGGTTTCGAGGGGACAGACGCTAGCTCCTGTCCTTCTCTGGTTTTGCTATCGCCGGCGGCTCGCGCGTCCAGATGACCACGAGGCCGCAGCCCGTGTCGCGCTGGCGAAATCTCGCGGGAATTTCGGACGGCCCACGGAATATCTCCAAGGCCTCCAGCTGCACCGGCACGATCTCGTCCACGCTGAACATCCCCGGTGTCATGAAGATGCCGTCGACGTAGTACTGCATGGCGCACGCGTTGGACGCCGCCGAGTTTCCGCGAGGCGACGCCGATATCCCAGAGCGCCCGGACACGAGCCGCGTGCCCTCGGGGCGCGAGATCACGCGAATACCCAGCACGCCGCGAAAGAGGTCCGCCGTCTGCCCAGGACGCCGGCGCTCGATCTCGGCCCGGGTGATGAACACGCCGAGACCGACCATCCGCCGCGCCCAGAACTCCTGCATGCGGCCGTTCGAGCCTTCGCGCGCCGTCACCAGGACGGCATCGAGTTCCTCGAGCATCCCGTCGAGCACGAATTTCACCTGCTTCGTGTCGCCCGGCGCCAGTGTCAGCCGCTTGCTGTCCGGGTGGAACCCGATACGGCGCACCATCACCTTTGACTTGCCACTCGGCACGCCGTCGATGCGGTACTCGCCCGAATCGTTCGAGACCACGCGGTGATCGGTGCCGTCGATCCATACTTCGGCGCCCTGAATCGGGACGCCCTGCGCATTCCGCACCACGCCGAACACGATGATGGCGCCCGGCGCCTGCGCCCCGGCCCCTGCGGCAACCAACATCATCGCCAGTGCCACCCGTACGATGCGGTGCATGCTGACTCCCCCGATTCGGTCCGGACCGGCGCCAAGCCGGCCCTGCTACTTCAACGTTGCTCACTTAGGACGCCCCGAGCAAGGGCTTTTATTCCCCGGTGACACGGCACGCCCGCGCAGGGTAAGAGGGCGTCACCTTCCCCGGCGGGAACGGAATGACCCCCCGCCGGCCCATCGGTGCTACTCCATCGGCCCGGCCTGTATATTTCAGAGATCGTGTCCGAAGATCCCCGCCTGTACGCCGCGCGCGCGCGCGAGGTCACCCCGCGCAACGACTCCGCCAGCGCCGCGGACGGCCTGAACGAGGCCCAGCGACTCGCCGCGACGCACGGGGACGGCGCGCTGCTCATCGTCGCCGGTGCCGGCACCGGCAAGACCCGTACGCTGGTGCACCGCGTCGGCGTCCTGCTCGAGCGTGGCGTCCGCCCGGAACGCATCCTGCTGCTCACCTTCACCCGCCGCTCTGCGCAGGAGATGCTCGCCCGCGCCGAGCGCCTCGTGGGCAGCGTGAGTCGCAGCGTGCACGGCGGCACCTTCCACGCCACTGCCCACCGTCTCCTGCGCCGCTTCGGCGAGCAGGCGGGACTGCGTAGCGACTTCACCATCATGGACCAGTCGGACGCCGAGGACCTCATGCAGTTCTCGCGTGCCCGGCTCGGCCTCGGCGACCGGAAGAAGCGATTCCCCAAGAAGGCGACGCTGCACCACGTCTATTCGCGCCACGTCAACACCGACATTCCGGTGGGCGCGCTGTTGCGCGAGGAGTACCCGCAGTTCGTCGAGTACGAGGAGGAGATTGCGCGCGTCTACGCCGACTACACCACGCGCAAGCAGGAGCGCAACCTCGTCGACTACGACGACCTGCTGCTGTTCTGGGCCACCCTGCTCGAGCAGGTGCCGGCGCTGGCCGATCGCATTGCCGGCCTGTATGAGCACATCCTCGTCGACGAGTACCAGGACACCAACATCCTCCAGTCCCGCATCCTGCGGGGGATGTGCCGCACGCATCGCAACATCACCGTCGTGGGCGACGACGCGCAGAGCATCTATTCGTTCCGCGGCGCGACCATCCGCAACATCCTCGACTTCCCGAGCGAATTTCCCGGCGCCACCGTGGTGACGCTCGAGGAGAACTACCGCTCCACCCAGCCCATCCTCGACACCACCAACACGCTGATCTCGCGTGCCGGCGAGCGGTACACCAAGAACCTCTTCACCCATCGCACCGGCGGCGACAAGCCGTGGCTTGTCACCGCGCAGGACGAACCCACCCAGACCCGGTTCGTCGTCGACCGCATCCTCGAACTGCACGAGGAGGGCACCCCGCTGCACGAGATCGCCGTGCTCTTTCGCGCCGGTTACCACAGCGCCGACCTCGAGATCGAGCTGACGGCGCGCAACATCCCGTTCGAAAAGTGGGGCGGCCTCAAGTTCCTCGAGGCCGCACACGTCAAGGACGTGCTCGCCTTCCTGCGCGTGCTGGAGAATCCGCGCGATGAAGTGAGCTGGTACCGCCTGCTCCTGTTGATGCCGGGTATCGGCGAGGTCACGGCGCGGAGCGCCATGGAGACCATGGCGGAACACGCCTGGTCGTCCGCGGCTTTCGGCCAGTTCAAGGCGCCGCCGCGAGCGAAGGCGGCGCACCAGGCGCTCGTCACGCTCCTCGACACGCTGCGCAGCGGCGTCACCGACGAGGAAGGCGCCGTGGCGCGCGAGATCGCCCGCGTGCGCGTGCTCTACGACGACATCCTGCGCGAGAAGTACGACCGCCCCGACCCGCGCCTTGCCGACCTCGACCAGCTGCAGAACATCGCCGGCGGCTATCCCAGCCGCGCCGCCTTCCTCAGCGCGCTCGCCCTCGAGCCACCGCAGGGCACGCAGGACCTCGGCTTCGGCTCGGTCAGCGAGGACGACACGCTGGTGCTCTCCACCGCGCACAGCGCCAAGGGACGCGAGTGGGACGCGGTATTCGTCATCTGGGCGGTGGACGGCTACTTCCCGCTCTCGCGTGCGCTGGGCAGCGAAGACCAGATCGACGAAGAACGACGGTTGATGTATGTGGCGCTCACCCGCGCCCGCAATCACCTCGCCGTGTCGTATCCGCTCAACGTCTACGACACGCGGCGTGGCGCCGACTACACCATCGACCAGCTCTCGCGCTTTCTCGACCGCGGCGTGCGCGCCACCATGCAGCGCGTCGTCGCCGAGCCGCCGGCCGCCGCGTTGCCATCGCCCGACACGCAGCCGGCGCCCGTGGTCGACCTGCGGGCCATCATGCGGGGCAGGTTCGGCGCGTAGCCGCTGCTACGGACGGCGCTCCTCGCGCGCGTACCGCGCGATGGCGGCGGCTTCGTCACCCTTCGCGCCGCTCGCCAGCGCGATGACCTTGGCGATCGTCCGCTGCAGGTCGCGACCCTCGCGTTCCCACACCACGTCGAAATCGCCCAGCCCGCTCATGTAGATGCGGCGGGCCAGCAGGGCCGCGTTGTCGAGCCGCACGCGCGATGCGTACCACGACGGGTACGTGCTCAGCTGCGGGCCCACGCTGTCCACCAGCTGCCGGCGCGCCCACGCGTACACGCTGTCGCGCGCCACGAGGCGCGCCGGCTTGCCTGCTTCGCCAGGATGCGCCCCGTACGACGCCTCGAGCGAATCCTTCACTCGGGTCCAGAACCGCGCCAGCCGCTTGTCGTCGTCCCAACGCCGGTCGGCACGCGCGGCATTCACGGTGTCGCCGCGCGAGCGAAAGAAAGCCGCCGAGCCACGTGCCCCCACGAAGTTCGCGAAGCTCTCGTTGAACACCGCCGCGCTGCGCGCGTAGAAGCGGTTGTGCGTGAGTTCGTGCACCACGGTGTTGGCGATGTCCGTCGAGTCGCTGTTCAGCGTGGTCGACAGCACCGGATCGTCGAACCAGCCCAGCGTGCTGAACGCCGGGGACGGCCGCAGGTAGGCGTCCTTCCCTTCGTCGCGCAGGCGCTGTTCTGCGCGCTGTGCCTCCGCGATGTCGAAGAACCCCTTGTACGGCACGCGCCCCACCACGGGGAACCACCACGTCACCGGCGCCAGCGTGTCGCGGGCCGCGCCACTGAGCACCAGCACCAGCGTGTCGCTCGACAGTTGCGTGTACTGGGTGAAGGCGTGGCGGGCCGGTAGTCCCAGCGAGTCACTGGCGAAGGCACGCGCCGCCAGCACCAGCGAGAGCTTGCCGCGCGTGCGCGCATCCAGCCGCTCATCGGCCACGAGCCGGGCGATGTCGCGACGGCCGCGGAGGATCTTCGCTTCCTCCCACGCCGCGCGCACGAGGTAGCGTCCGGTGCGCGTCGCGGCCGTCACGATCGCGAGGCCGCCCAGCACGCCGAGTACCACTAATCCCACGCCGCCCCAGCGCACGCGCATCGCCGCGCCCCTCAGCGGGAGGTGTCTCGCGCGGCGCGCGATTGCCATGTGACCCCCATGCGGTGTACCGCACCCAGCGCACCGAACCCTTGGTACGCGTAATCCAGCGACCAGTCGCCGCGTGCCGCGCTGCCGCCAGTGGACCACGGCGCGCGGACGGTGGTGACGGACTGCGACACCACCGCGCCCCGCAGCGACAGCTGCCAGCCGGCGGCACCTTCCCATTTCCCCTCCCCACCCAGCAGCGCCAGCGTGCCCTCGCCGTCCACCGAGCGACACTCGGCGACGCCGCGCAGCGAGGTGCGCCCAGCCTGCCACGCCGGGCTCGCCACCGCCCCACGATAGGTGCGCACCAGGGGCGAACGCACCACGCCCAGTTGAAGCATTCCCCCCAGATGCTGCGCAGCCGCTGTCAGGTCCCAGCCGCGCAGCACTACCCCGGCCCCGGCGTCGACGCCGGTGGTGTGCCCCGTCGCCTCGGCGATCTGCTGCGACACGAACGTCCCGGCCACGCCGACACGCCACGCGCCGGCGCGCCGGCCAGCCGCGGCAGTGATGGCAAACTCGCTTGCGCTCACGCGATTCCCTGTGGCGGTCCCGCGCGCTCCCCCCGTCAGAGGGTCCGGAATGATCTCATCCGCCGAGCCGTAGTCGAGCGACTGCAGGCCAACGCCGAAAGTCGTGCCGCGCACCGGCATGGCCACCGCCAGCGTCGAGAACTGCGCCCCACCAATCCACGTGCCGGCACTCGCCGAAACGGCGCGCGTCACCGGCAGGTTCTCGCTGCCGTAAAAGAGCGCGCTGGCGTCCATCGCCAGCGGCGCGGCATCCCCGGCCCCGGCGGCGCGCGCACTTGCCGGCAAGGCCAGAACGACGCCCGCACGCTGCGCATGCAGCGCATGCAGCGCAGGCGCGCCCACCAGGATCGCCACGAGTCCACAAATGCCTGAACGATTCACTCACTCTCCACGTGATCGACCCCTGGCACCTAGCCCCTAGCACCTAGCCCCCTAGCACCTAGCCCCTAGCACCTAGCCCCTAGCACCTAGCCCCTGTCACTCGCCACCTAGCGGATCCTCAGAATTCCGACCTGCGCCCCCTCACTCGGCCCGAACACCACACCGTTTGTCCGGGAGAAACCCAGCACCACCGGCCCCTGACCCGCGCCCAGCGGGCCAAGAATTCCGTACACCATCGTACCGGGAATGATGGAGCCTTCGGCATAGCCGGCGAAAGGCACGCTCACGGGCACGACAGGAAATGCGTTGACGAAGCCGGTTATCGTCGCCAGCCGTGCCATCAGCTGCCGCAGGTTGCGACTGGAGAACCGGTACCGGGGCGCCACCACGTCGCGCGCCAGTCCCGGCATGCTGTCGGCGTACACGGCAATCGAGAAGTCGCCGAACAGCCGGGCAAAGGGCTCGCCGGCGCGCGCCTCGATGTTCGACACGCCTGTCAGCGAGGTCTGCACCAGGCGCCGGTAGATCGCATCGCCCTTCTGGTCGCCAAGCCAGCGCAGGAACAGCCACGCCGCGCCGCGTTCCTCGAGCGACCCGGACCCCGCGAACGTCGTCACCGAGTGCGCGGCCGTGTTGTTGAGGTAGACGTACGCGTTGAGCATCTGCGGCTTGATGAACGGCGAGGCAGAATCGGGAAAGAGTTGCGTCGGTGTCGAGCGGCCCAGCGGCGCCGGATACCGCAGTTCGAACATCCGGGACACCAGCTCCTCGGCGATGTGGCTCAGCCCTTCGTTCACCCAGTGCTCCTCCACCTCGCCGCCGCGCGCGATGACGTGGTGGAAGAACGAGATCATGTGCTGGAACTCGTGCGCGAAAGTGCCGGGCACGATACCGAGTACGTCGCTCGCTGCATGCGCACAGCTGTACTGCCCGCCGGGGTCGGGCACCATCGCGTAGAAGATCTCGCCGGCATTGGAGTTCGCCAGCGACGGAATCAGGTCGCGGCCAAAGAAGAAGCCGGTCACGTAGCCCTTCAGCGCACAGTCGCTCGCCGCCACGAGCGCATTGACGCGGGGCGTCATGAACACCAACACCCGGCCGTTCTGGTCGATGTCCGACTCGGGACCGAATGCCTCCACGTCGGAACGATACAGGTCCTTGTCGAACAGGTTCCCGAGCGCCTCGAGCTCAGCGTCGGTGAACGCCGTCGCCGTCGCCGTATCCATGTAGATGGCGAGATGTTGCCCGACGAAGCGCAGCCTGCCGGTGGCCGCGACGAACTTCTCCGCGCCCAGGTCGCCGATCACCTGGAACGTGCGCAGGCTGCCTACGGTGAACGCGAGAAGCGGGGGGTGATAGGCGCCAGCCCCGCGAGCCAGCGGTGCCAGCCGGCGTTCGGTCTCCCGCAGGCGGAAATCCCAGCTCTCCTGGGCACTCGGCTCGGCACTGCGCAATGCCCCGGCCGAACCAGCGGCTCCAAGCACCGCACGCAGGGTCTCACCGCCTGCCGTTACGCGAACCGCCGATTCCGTGGGCGTCGCCGCCTGGGATGCGAGCTGCGGAATGACGATGTACGTGGCCCAAATCCCGTCGGCGGTCAGCGAGGCGCATGAGGCCAGCTCATCCGCCCCAATGATCGTCGCCTCGAAAAGCTGCAGCTTCACTGGACGGCGGCTCGGCGCGTACACGATCGAACGCGGAGCGGTCCAGGCGGTGCCGCTCAACACGCGCACCTCCAGGCTCCCCGCAGGCAGGCAGTCCGGAACAACCACGCGCAGTTCGCCCATCCCGCCGCTGATGGCCGCCACGCGCGCCGAGCCGATTTCCACCACCGTCCCCGCTCCACCCAGCTGGCTCCCCGCCAGTACCAGCGTGTCGCCGGGCCCCACGTTCACCGGAAGCACGCCACTCAACGTCGGCCCACCGGAAGCGATCGCCCTGAGCGCCACGCCCTGCGACTCGGCGCCCAGCGGATAGGCGAAGATCTCCACGGTATCCGGACGTGCGCCCAGCCGCAGTTCCGCCTCCGCCACGCCAACGTCATTGGTGACGGACAGAGAGTCCAGGACGGCGGCGCCATTCGACGCTCCCCTGGTGACCCGAAAGACGACTATCGATGCGCGAACGGGGAGCCCAGCGGCATCGCGAACTTCGACAGCCAGCGCCCGTGGCAGCAGGCTGCCCGCTGGTGCCATCTGCCCGTCGCCGGAGATCGCGCGAAGCTGGTAGTCGCGCGCCGCCGCCAGCACGCGCTCGTGGCTACAGCCGGCGACGAGCGCCAGCACGGCCATCCGTGGCCACCAGCGCGCTCCGGAGCAAACTAACCCGTTGACATTCAAGCGATTACGTACTCCATACCACGAGGAATCCTCTTTGACGGCGCCCTGCGCCGGAGCTATGCTTCTTAAAACTATGTCGTTCGTACACCTGCATTGCCATTCCGAGTTCTCGCTGCTCGACGGAGCGAACCGGATCGACCACCTGATCGCGCGGGCGCTGGAGTTCGAACAGCCAGCCCTCGCCATCACCGATCATGGAAACCTGCACGCCGCATGGGAGTTCCAGGAAAAGGCCAAGAAGGCCGGCCTGCGACCCATCATCGGCATGGAGGCTTACGTCGCTCCCGGCGATCGCCGTGCCCGCACCCGCGGCGGACCGGGGGAACGCAACTACTACCACCTCATCCTCCTTGCCCAGAATCTCGCCGGTTACCGCAACCTGGTGAAGCTCTCCTCGCTGGCCTATACCGAGGGATTCTACAGCAAGCCGCGCGTGGACCGTGAGATCCTGGCCAAGTACAGCGAGGGGATCATCGTCTCTTCGGCCTGCATGGCCGGCGAAGTGGCCACCCACCTGCTGAAAGACCGCTTCGACGAGGCCCGCAAGACCGCCGAATGGTACGCGGACGTCTTCAAGGATCGCTACTATCTCGAGGTGCAGGCGCACGATGCCGGCGACCAGCACATCCTCAACGAGCGCATCTTCACGCTCGCCGGAGCGCTGAACCTTCCCGTCGTCGCCACCAACGACGCGCACTTCCTGCGCGCCGAGGACCACGACGCGCACGACGTCCTGCTCTGCATTGGCCTCAAGAAGGACCGCACCGACGCCGATCGCCTGCGCTACGACCGCGGACTCTTCTTCAAGAGCGCCCCGGAGATTCGCGCCCACTTCGCGGACCGCCCCGACGTCCTCGAGAACACGCTCAAGATCGCCGACCAGGTGGACGTGAAGTTCAGCAAGAAATACCATTTGCCGAGCTTCCCGCTTCCCACGGGCGTCAAGACCGAAAACGACCTGCTGGTGAAGCTCGCCACTGGGGGCGCGGTGCGACGCTACGGCGATCCGCTGCCGGCCAACGTCAGGGAGCGCCTCGACTACGAACTCGGCGTGATCACCACCACCGGGTACGCCGGCTACTTCCTGATCGTCGCCGACTTCATCCAGGCGGCCCGCGACCGCGGCATCCCGGTGGGCCCGGGCCGTGGCTCGGCGGCGGGCTCCATCGTGGCCTACGCCCTGCGCATCACCGACGTTTGCCCGCTCAAATACGACCTGCTCTTCGAGCGCTTTCTCAATCCAGAGCGCATCTCGATGCCCGACATCGACGTCGACTTCTGCGAGGAGCGCCGGGGTGAGGTCATCGATTACGTGCGGGAGAAGTACGGACGGGACTCGGTGGGTCAGATCATCACCTTCGGGACCCTGAAGTCACGGGCCGCAATCAAGGACGTGGGGCGCGTGCTCGGCTTCACTCCTGGCGAGACCGATGCGATCGCCAAGCTCGTTCCCAACGCGCCCAACTACTCGCTGACCGTCAGGGAGGCGATCGCCAAGGTTCCCGAGATCCGCAAGCTGTACGGGCAGGACGAGCGGCACCAGCAGCTCTTCGACTTCGCCATCGCGCTCGAGGGGCTGTCGCGCCACGCCGGCATCCACGCCGCCGGTATCGTCATCGCGCCTGGCCCGCTGGACGACTACGTCCCCATCTGCACGCAGGAGTCCAAGGGCTCCGGCTCCGGCGCCGACGAGCGCGTGGTCGTGACGCAGTACGACATGAACATGCTCGAGCATGCCGGGATGCTGAAGATGGACTTCCTCGGCCTCACCACGCTCACCGTCATCCACGACACGCTCGTCGCCATCAAGGCGCGGCGCGGCATCGACGTCGACCTCGACGCCATTCCGTTCGACGACGACGCCACCTACCGCATGCTCCGCGCCGGGCGCACCGGCGGCGTGTTCCAGTTCGAGTCGCCGCTGGCCACCGACATGCTGCGCGCCATGCGCGCCGACCGGTTTGACGACCTCGTGGCCTCCAACGCGCTCATGCGCCCGGGCCCGCTCGACGCCGGCATGCACAAGGTCTATTGCCGCCGCAAGAAGGGCGAGGAAGCGGTTACCTACGCGCTCCCCGAACTCGAGGAGATCCTCGCCCCCACCTACGGCGTCATCACGTATCAGGAACAGGTGATGCGCATCGCGCAGCGGCTGGCCGGCATCTCGCTGGCCGAAGCCGACGTGCTGCGAAAGGCCGTGGGCAAGAAGGACGCCGCGCTCATCCGGAAGGAGCTGGGCAAGTTCGTGAAGAAGGCGCTCGAGCGCGGCTACGACAAGCGCATCATCGAGGACCTCGCCGGGCAGATCGAGACGTTCGGCCGCTACGGCTTCAACAAGTCGCACTCGGTGGCCTATTCCGTCCTCTCGTTCCAGACGGCGTACCTCAAGGCGCACTTCCCCGCCGAGTTCATGTCCGCCCTGCTCTCGGCCTGCATCGGCGACACCGACTCGGTGGTGAAGTACATCAACGAGGCGCGCGACCTCGGCCTCCAGATCCTGCCGCCCGACGTCAACGAGTCGGGCTACAAGTTCACCGTGGTCGGCGACAACCGCATCCGCTTTGGCCTTGGCGCCATCCGCAATGTCGGGCGCACGGCCATCGACTCGATCATCGCCGCGCACGCCGCCACGCCCATCACCACGCTGTACGAAATGTGCGAACGCATCGACCTGCGCGTCTGCAACAAGCGCGTGTTCGAGGCGCTGATCTTCGCCGGCGCGCTCGATGGCCTTGGCCACCGCGCCCAGCTCTCGGCGGCGGTGGACGGCGCCATGCAGGCGGCGTCGCTGATGCAGCAGGAGCGTGCCTCCGGCCAGGGATCGCTGTTCGGCAGTCTCGGCGCGGCCACGGATGCCCGGCCGCAGATTGTCCCGTCGCTGCCGGCCATTCCGAAGTTGTCGGAAAGCGAGCGCCTGCAGCGCGAAAAGGAGATCCTCGGTTTCTACATCTCCGGGCACCCGCTCGAGCCGTTCCGCGCCGAGTGCGAACTGCTGGCGTCGCATACCGTGGCCGGCCTTGGCAAGTGGTCCGAGCAGCCGGTCAGCATCGGGGTGGTCGTCACGGCGGTGCGGCGCCAGGTCAGCAAGAAGTCGGGCGCCGAGTTCGCCCGCCTGGCGGTCGAGGACTTTTCGGGCGCCGGCGAGATCCTCGTCTTCCCCGAAGCGTGGGCGGCCCTCGGCGACCGCGTGCAGACCGACGTCCCGGTGCTGATCAAGGGCGGATACTCGCGCCGCGACCAGGGCGTGGACAACCCGACCTTCATCGTCGAGAGCGTCACGCGCCTCGCCGAACTGCGCACCACGGGGCAGATCGCCGTGGCCATCGAACTGGCCGCCGGCAGCGGCCTGGTGGGTGAGGTGATGCGCGACGTGCGGGCCGTCGCCGAGTCGCACCCCGGGTCGTCACCGCTGGAATTGCACTGGCGAGGCACGGATGGCGCGACGACGCGCTTCCGCTCGTCGTCGCTGACCGTCTCCACGGCCGGCGCGTCGCTGCTGGATCTACGAGCGCTCCTCGGCGAGGAGCGCGTGCGCCTAGTGCGCGGGAGCTGACATGGGTACATCCGCCCTGGAATTCGAGAAGCCCATCAACGAGCTGGAAAAGCAGATCGAGGAGGTGCGCCGCAGCGCCGAGAACAAGAGCTTCGACGTGGTGGCGGAGCTCGAGCCGCTCGAGCGGCGGCTCGGCGAGCTGCGCCAGGAGATCTACCGCAATCTGACGCCGGTGCAGAAGGTCCAGGTGGCCCGAAATTCCAGGCGCCCGTTCACGCTCGACTACCTGAAGCTCGTCTTTACCGACTTCATCGAATTGCACGGCGACCGGCTGTTCCGCGACGACGCGGCTATTGTCGGCGGCTGGGCCCGCCTCGACGACGAGACGGTGATGATCATCGGTCACCAGCGCGGGCGCGACACCAAGGAGAACCTCCACCGCAACTTCGGCATGCCCCATCCCGAGGGCTACCGCAAGGCGCTGCGCCTCATGCGGCTGGCGGAGAAATTCCACGTACCGGTCCTCACGTTCATCGACACGCCGGGCGCGTGGGCCGGACTCGGCGCCGAGGAGCGCGGCCAGTCGGAGGCCATCGCGCGCAACCTGTTCGTCATGAGCGAGCTGCAGGTGCCCATCATCGCCACCATCATCGGCGAGGGTGGATCGGGCGGCGCGCTGGCCCTCGGCGTCGCCGATCGCATCCTGATGTTCGAGCACTCGGTGTACTCGGTGATCACCATCGAGGGGTGCGCCGCCATCCTGTGGAAGGACGGCAAGAACCCCGAGATGCGCGAGCGTGCCGCGACCGCCTTGAAGATCACGGCGCCCGATCTGCTGGAACTGGGCATCATCGACGAGATACTGCCCGAACCTGTGGGTGGCGCGCACGCCGACCACGCCGCGACCGCCGCCACGCTGCACGAACATCTCTCGCGTCATCTCGAGGAACTGCGCAAGCTCAAGCCGGAGAAGCTGGTGCGCCGGCGCCGCCAGAAGTTCCTGCGCATGGGGCAGTACGAGGAGTAGCGTGGAACACCTCATCGAAGTTTCCTTCAAGGGCAACCGCCGCGAATTCTTTCGCTGGTCGTTCGAGGCGCCGCCGCCGGTCAAGGCGTCGATCATCGTCGAGACCGATCGCGGCGAGGACCTCGGGCGCGTGCACTCCACCGGTGAACTGGCCGGGCGCCGCAAGGCCGGCACCACGCACGGCAAGGAGCAAGTGGAGCCGTTGCGCTCCGCCGTCCGCCTCGCGTCGGGCAACGACATCGCCCGTGCCACCGCGCTCCGCGTGGAGGAGGAGGCGGCGCGCCGCGTCGCCGTCAAACGCGCCCGCGCCCTCAACCTGGAGATGAAGGTCTCCGACGCCGAGTGGCAGTTCGACCGGCGCCGCCTCACGTTCTACTTCACGGCCGAAGAGCGCATCGACTTCCGCGCCCTCGTGCGCCAGCTCGAAACGCATTTCGGCGTGCGTGTGCAGATGTGGCACATCGGCCCGCGCGACGAGGCCAAGCGACTCGACGGCGTCGGCCACTGCGGACGCCAGCTCTGCTCGTCCTCGTGGCTCCCCGAGTTGCTGCCCGTCAAGACGTCGCTGGCCAAGGAACAGCGGCTGTCCACCATTACGCCCACGCAGATTTCCGGCGCCTGCGGACGCCTCATGTGCTGCCTGCGCTACGAGCACGAGTTCTACGTGCAGGCCCGCAAGCGCTTTCCCAAGCACGGCAAGATCGTGCAGACGCTGCAGGGAGATGAGAAGGTCGACGCCACCGACATCTTCCGCGACCTGGTGACGCTGAGGAGCCCTGATGGCGAGTTGCGCACCATTCCCCTTGCGCAGTTCAAGCGGGAGCTGGCCGGCGACAGCACGCTGGTGCCCGACGACGCACCGGCAGAGGAGAACGGGCATGACGAGGAGGACGAGGGAGACGCACGCGCGCCGGCTTCGGCCCCCGCCCGCGCGCCGATGACCCAGCTGCAGCGCGGCCAGCCGAGCGCTGGTCGCGAGCCGCAGGCGCGAGGGCCGCGCGAGCGCGGCGAATCACGGGGCGGCCGCAACCAGCGTCGAACTGCTGCGTCGCCGCCAGCCTCAATCTCCGGCCCAGCCCCGACGGAGGCCTCAACCGCGGCCTCAACCGCGGCCTCAACCGCGGCCTCAACCGCGACCTCAACCGCGGCCCTAACCGCGGCGCAGGCAGCGGTCCCGACAGCGCGGACGGCGGCTCTGGACCCTGTATCCGCGATGCCTCCACCGCTCCATGCGCCCGTGCCCAACCCTGCAGAGGCGCGTTCCACCGCCGATGTGGTACCAGCTGAAGGTGAGGCCGAGCAACGCCGTGGCCGCCGGCGCCGCGGCCGTCGCGGGGGCCGTCGCCAT
>DATCGU010000160.1:0-10576 GCA_036508735.1 Gemmatimonadaceae bacterium | reverse complement strand
CCAGCCCCCCCGCCTCGAGAATCTCGATCATGAGAATCGGCATCGCCGCCCCTGCAACGACCAATCCGCTCGTCACATCCGTGACCTCAGTCGCCCCCGCAGTCGATCGCACCTCGAGCTGGTCGCCCTCGACAATCCCCGTCGTATCGCACGCCACCGGCACCAGTCCATTGTTGATCGCGTTCCGGTAGAACGTCCGCGAAAAACTCTCGGCGAGGACTGCCCTGATTCCTGCCGCGAGAATCACGGTCGCTGCGACCTCCATGGCCGAGCCGCACCCGAAGTTGCGCCCCGCGACAATCAGGTCACCCGGGCGGACCGACGCGGCAAACGCCGGATCCACGGTCTCCAGCAGGTACCGTGTGAGCACCGTTTCATCGAGCGTGTCACGCTTGCGCGTGGACGCGATGATGTAGTCGGTGTTGAGGTCGTCACCAAGTCGCCGCGCGCGCCCTCGAAATGCAAACGACATATCAGCGTGCTTCCGGCATCGTGCACGGATCCGAGATGTGACCCGACGCGGCGGACGCCGCGCACACCGCGGGCGACGCAAGGTAGATCGACGCGGTGGCATTCCCCATCCGCGCCTTGAAGTTCCGGTTCGCGGTGGAGAGGACGTTGCTCCCATCCGCAGGTATGATGCCACTCGTGCCACAACAGGCTCCGCATCCCGTCGGTGTGACGACGGCGCCCATCGCCCTGAACCTCGCCAGCGTGCCGTCATTCACCAGGCACTCCTCGACTTCGCGCGACGCCGGCGTGATGACGAGCTGCACAGCCGGCGCGACGCGCCCCCCGAACCGCGCAAGAACGCCAAGCGCTTCGTGGAGGTCGGCGACGCGCCCACCGGTACAGGTCCCGATGAATACCATCTGCACCGGCACGCCGATGGCCTGCTCGAGCGCCTTCACGTTCCCCGGCGAGTGCGGGAACGCCACGCGCGGCATGATCGCGGAAAGGTCGAGCGTCACCTCGCGCACGTATCGCGCGCCGGGATCAGCGGCAACCGGCGTGTTCCCCCTCGACGTACGCGGCGCGAGGTACGCAGCGGTCGCGCCATCGAACGGAAAGATCGCGGCTTTGGCGTCAGTCTCCACCGCCATGTTGCTCATGACGAGCCGGTCGTCGAACGACAGCGCCGCCACCCCGGGTCCCTCGAACTCAAGCGCCTGATAGTTGGCGCCGTCGGTCCCGATCTCGGCGACGAGCGCGAGCGCGATGTCCTTGGCACTCGTCGCGGGTGGCCGCTCGCCGGTCAATACCACGCGGATCGTCTCCGGCACGCGAAGCCACGCTTGCCCCGTGATCATCGCTGCGGCGAGATCGGACGACCCGACGCCGAGTGCGAAGAGGTTCAGCGCGCCGCAGGTCACCGTGTGACTGTCGGCGCCAATTACCAGATCGCCGGGGAGCGCGCGGGCGAGTTCCACCGCGAGCTGGAAGCTGATTCCCTCTCCCGCCTCATGCAGCTCGCCACCAAACAGCCGCACAAACTCGCGCACGCGGTCGTGAAATCCCCTGGTCTTCGCGGTCGTGGCGGGCGAGTAGTGGTCGAACGCGAACATCACGCGCGATGGATCGAAGAGCCGGGTCCCTCCCATCCGCTCGAAGTAATCGATGGCCATCGGCGTGGAAGCGTCCGTGCCGATCAAGCGATCGACGCTGCACATCACCACGTCGCCCGCCCGCACGGGGCGCCCGGCCTTGACAGAGAGAATCTTCTCGCTGATGGTCCTCGCCGTCAGGGGAGTGGTCACAAGCGGAGCGCCTCACCCTCGCTCCGCGCAACCCACGCCGCACCAACAAGGTTGCTGAACGTGTTCACCGCGCTGCGGCACATGTCGAGCGGCCGGTCCACGCCGACCACGAGCGCGATTCCCGCCGCGGCGTGTGGGCCCAGTCCGATGGCATTGAGGACGATCAGCGTGGTCACGAGTGAGCTTCCGGGAACCCCGGCGCCGGCGAAGGACGCCATGGTGGTCGCCAGCACGATGGTTACCATCTGCGCGGGTCCCAGCGGAATGCCGTACAGCTGCGCGATGAACACGGCCGTCACGGCCTTGTAGACGGCGGCGCCGTTCTTGTTGAGCGAACTGCCGGCCGGGAGCACGAAGCTCGCGACCTCGTTCGAAATGCCGAGCCTTTCGCGCGCCGCGGCCATGCTCACCGGGAGCGTGGCGGCCGAGGAGGCGGTCGAGAACGCCAGCATCAACGCGTCCGACACGGCGCGAACGAACGACCCGACGCCGAGGCGCGCACCGAAGCGCAGAACGGGCAGCAGCGTCACGAGGACGTGGACCGTGAGCGCAAGGACGACGACCGCTGCGTACATCAGCAGGCTCCGCAGCAGATCGAGGCCCGACCGCGCGACGGTCGCGGCGACCAGAAGCAGCACGGCAACGGGTGCGGCTCGCATCAGCCAGCCTACAATCACCATCGCGAGTTCGTTCACCCCCTGAAAGAACGCGACCACCGTGCGGCGAGCATCTCCCTGGATTACGGTTGCCGCCGCGCCAAACAGGCACACCGCCACGATGAGCGGTAACAGGTCGCCCGCCGCCGCCGCCGCGAACGGGTTCGCCGGTATCAGCGCCATCAACGTCTGTACGAACGTTGGCGTGAGCGCCGCATCCTGCGCGGCGGTCGTGCCGCGTTCCTGGAACTGGCTGGTCAGCGTGTCGCGCACCGACGGATCGAGGCCCGCACCGAGATGAAAGAACTGGGCAATCACCAGCCCGATCGTCGCCGCGATGAGCGTCGTGAGCGCGAAGTACACCAGCGTCCTGCCGCCGATGCGCCCAAGGCGGCGCACGTCTCCGAGCGACGCGACACCGACGAACAGGCTCGCGATCACCAGCGGCACGACGACCATCGTGATGAGCCTGATGAATGCCGTGCCGACCGGTTCGACGGCCAGCACCACGCGTTGCAGTGCGTCGGCGCCCGGCACTTTCGCGATCGCGCCGATCGCGATGCCACCAAGCAGACCGAGCAGGATCTTCGTGTGCAGCTTCACGCGAGCGCCGCGGTCAGGGCCTCGCCGAGGGCTGCCAGGGTGCGCTCCACGTCGGCCAGGCGAATATCCCCCATGTGCCCGATGCGAAACCCCGATGTCTCGTACTTCCCGATTGCTGCCGCCGTGAGGATCCCGCGCGCCTTGATCTCGTCGCGCACGGCCCTTGGCCCAACGCCCGGGGGCACGGCGAGCGCGGTAACCGTCGGAGACAATTGCTGCAGGTCCGGGAAGAGCAGCGGCAAGCCGAGCCTGCGGGCGCCCGTGCGCGTAGCAGTCGCGATCTCTTCATGCCGCCGTTGCACGTTGACGAGCCCTTCCTCGTGCAGCATCCGCAGCGATTCGGCGACCTGCAGCACCAGGTGCACCGGCGTCGTTCCCGGGGTGTCGGGGCGCGGCTTCGTCACCGCATTCCTGATCGCGGCAAAATCCCAGTAGTTGCGCGTCAGGCGGGCGGTCGCGTTCGCCGCCCACGCGCGCTCGCTGAGCACGGCAAACGCGAGCCCGGGACTCGACATCAGGCATTTCTGCGACGCCGTAATGGCAACATCGGCCTCCCATTCGTCGAAGGCGAAGGGCATCCCGGCCAGCGCCGAGACGGCATCGACGAGGGCGAGCACGTTGTGTGCGCGCGCCACCTTGCACACGGCCGCGACATCGTTACGCACGCCCGTGGACGTGTCGCAATACGCAATCGCCACGGCACGCACGCCGGGATGCCCGCTGAGGAACGCATCCACCTCGCCAGGGTCGACGCTGCGCGCCCAGTCGGCGACGATGCGATGCACCACCAATCCGTACGACACCGCCAGCCTTGCCCACATCTCGCCGAAGCTGCCGTTGCAGCAGACGGCGATCTCGTCGCCGGAGGAAAAGAGATTGCACACCGTGGCTTCCATGGCTCCGCGCCCCGTCGTGTGCACGGGCAGCACGGGATGGGTCGTGCCGAACACAGGACCCAGCAATTCGAGCATCACCGCCAGTTCAGCCGAGAACTCCGGCGATCGATGGTGCATCATCGCCCGTGCGCCCGCGCGGAGCACGCGCTCCGGCACGCGCGTCGGCCCCGGTGTCATCAACAGGAACGGTGCGGTCGCCGGATCTGTCACCGTCACTCGATCACGCCGTGCTTGCGCAGTGATTCGTCGATCTCCGCCTTGTACAGCTCGCCGCGCAGAATCTCCGCGACGCGCCTCTCTTCGCGGGCGACGAGCGCATCGACGAGCGCGAGCACCTGCTCCGCGACGGCACGCGGCACGACCACCACGCCGTCCGCATCGCCAACCACGACATCGCCGGGCGCCACGACCGTCCCGCCGCAGCTGATGGGCACATTGATCTCGCCGGGTCCGTCCTTGTCGCAGGCTCCCGGGCTCACGCTGCGGCTGAATGCGGGGAACGCGAGTCGCGTGATGCCGTCGACGTCGCGGATGGCGCCGTCGACCACGATGCCGCCAAGCTTCTTGGCGGCCGCCGTGTTGCACATCAATTCGCCAAACACGGCGCTCGTCTCGTTGCCCCAGGTGTTCACGACGACGATCTCCCCAGGCTCGGCGATTTGCAGCGCCTTGTGCACCATGAGATTGTCGGCGGGGCGGCAACTTACCGTGACTGCCGTGCCACAGAGCGGCAACCCGGTGCGCGACCTGATGCCGGGGTCCATGAAGTTGAATCGCCCCATCGCGTCGGCAAGGTTCGACGATGCCATGCCGCGGAAGCGCGCGAGGAGCGAGTCCGCGAGGCGCGGAGGAGCGGGAAGTATGCGAAAGCCGAGTTTACCTGCGGCTGGCATGGGGCGGTTCTCCAAGAGTGTCGATACGTTTGTGACGTGTTTCCAGCGACTGCAAATGAAGCACGGCGACTGGCGGCTGCGCTACCCGCTCGTCGTCGGCGAGGTCGGCGCTGAGCGGGAAGAACATCGCCTGCCTTACGCCGGGGTATTTCACGTCCCATCCCCGTGCGTCGTGCCAGAGTATGCGGTTCAGTCGGTCGGACGGCGCGGCGTCGGGCTGCGAAAAGTTCATGCGCGAACTTGCCACGGCCGCCGCGCGCCGCTGCTTGGCGAACGGTCCCGTGATCGCCCCGACCTTCACGTTGACGTCGTAGAGGCTTTGCTGCGGCTCCAGCGCCGCGTACGGCGTGAAGTCCGCCTTGTCGCCTTGCGCGATGAAGCTCTCGCACATGTCGGTGGCCACGAGGTCGAACATCGAGAGCGCCGGCAGGCCCAGCATCAGCTCGATGGTCTTCACCATCGACGGCTGGCTGTAGAAAGTGCTGTCGATGACGCCGCGCCGCGCATAGGGGCTGGCGACGAGCGCCACCGTGCGGTGGCCGTCGACGTGGTCCACGCCGTCCTGCGCGTCATCCTCCACGACCATCACCGCCATCGTTGGCCAGAAGCTGGAGTGGCTGAGCCCCTCCACGATGCGTCCCAGCGCGAGGTCGTTGTCGGCCACGCAGGCCCTGGGCGTGCACCACCCGGCATTCATGCCCTGCGTGTGGTCGCTCGGCAGGATCACCATCACCAGGTGCGGCATTTCCTTGGCCGCTTCCCACTCCTTCAGGTGATCGAGGATCACCTCGCCCTTGGCGACGTCGGGCACGCCCTGCGTCCAGCCGGGGTACTCGCGCACGAGCACGCGGTCGAGCGACGGGATCTCGCTGTGCGTGTCGAACAGTGTCTTGAACCGCTCGCGAAAATGCCCGGCCGGCAGCGACGCCCGGTTCTTCCAATCATCGAGCAGGCGCGTGCGAACCGCCGCCGAATCCCACGTGGGGCCCGGCGCGTACTCGCCGAACACGGTCACCGTCTTGTTCTTCGCGCGGGCGGCCTCCCACAGGAAGCCACCGCTGGAATACGTGAGCGGATCGTTCCCTTCGCTCGGGTAGCTGCGCCCGTTGTACAGCGGCCAGTAGGGATACTCGGTCTCGTTGGCCTGCGTCAGCCACTGGTGACCGTCGGCGCTGTTGCCGCCGCTGGCGAAGAAGTGGTCGAGCACCACGAACTGCTCGGCCAGCGCGTGCGCGTTGGGGGTGACGGCACGTCCGTACATTACGATCGAGCTGTCGCCGTCGCCCTTGCCGAGGTCGCCGAGCACCTGGTCGTACGTGCGGTTCTCGCGCACGATGAAGACGACGTGCTGGATGGGGCTTGCCTCCCCGGGGCGCTCGGGCACGGGCCGCGCTGCCACGCCACGCCGCGGCGTCAGGTCGCGGGCCGCAGCACCCGCGAGCGTCAGCCGGTTGTTCTGCGCCACGCTGGTGGTGTAGGCCGTGAGCTGCGCCGCGGTGGGGATGGCGATGACGTTCACCGATCCGCGGTTGGCGTGCACATAGCTTCCCTTGGCGCCGGGATGGCCGGACGCCTCGCCCTGGCCCGAGCCGACGCCGAGCAGCGTGCCGACGGCGAGCGTGGTGCCGTCGGCGCTGACGTCGAGCGAGTTGGGATACCAGCCGGTGGGAACGAGGCCGAGGAACTTCGCGGCATCGGCGGATCCCGCGCTCACGTCGTACATCGCCACGGCGTTGAGGCCGCCGAGCGCGACGAACAGTGTGCGCCCGTCGGGGGAGAGCGCCACCGCGGTGGGAGCAAGCCCGATCTTGCGCTCCTGGAACGGTGCCATGGCGATGGTGCCCGAGCGCTTCGCGGCGCGCGTATCGACGAGCGTGACGTCGTCGGAGTTGCCGTTGGCCACGTAGAGCAGCGCTCTCGCCTGGTCCCACGCAATGCCGGTGGAGTGAAGTCCGGTCTCGACGCTGGCCGTCACCTGCATGGTGACGAGGTTCACCTGCACGACGCTGCCGCGCGCGGCAATGCCGCGCTCGTCCACGCGGACATTCTCGGCGCGCGGGTCGCAGCACTGCGACGCGGCGCGGTCGCGGCGTGTCGGCTTGGGGCCGCCGAAGACGCTCACCCACGCCGTGGCGCCGTCGTCACTGACGAGGCTCGCCACCGGGAGCACTCCGAGCGGCACGGCGCCGAGCCGCGACCCGTCGTCGGCGTCGAGGATGACGAGTTGGTCGTTGGCGGGCAGCGGTACAGTGAGCGGACGGTGACCGGTGGAGTTCTTGCGCGCGGCCACCGATGGTGCGCCTGCCAGGTAGTCGCCGAGGGAGTCGGAGTTGAAGAGGAGCGCGGCACTGGCCGGCGCTCCCGCGCGGTCGGCGCGCGTCGTGCCGCGGCCCAGGGCGCGCACCTGCGCGATGACGCGCGCACCCGGCGGCTCCTTCTGGCCCGGCAGGCGGTTGTTGGCGATGGAGGTCGGCAGGCGGCCGACGTTCGAGACGTACGCCCGGTTGGTGACGGCGTCGAACGCGACGCCCTGCACGCCGGGGCGGCCGTCGAAGGCGCGGTGGGAGATGACCCGGTTATCGCGCCAGTTCATCAGGTATGCGCCGCCCGGGGCGGCCACCCAGAGTTCGGACGCACTGGCGCCGAAACGCACGCCGCCCACCCGGCCGCGAAAGACCGACTGCACCCCCGCCGGCGTCACGCGCTGATCGGTGGCGATCACGCCGGGGTCGGGGATGTTGCGCTGTGGAATGAACGGGACGGCGCCTGCGCGAACCTGCAGGGCGAGCATGAGTGGAATGAGCATGCCATAGAATAGCGGTTCTCGCGTCGCTTGTTCAGGGCGCCGCCTCGTCGCATACTCCGGTGCATGCCCGTGAGGCTCACCGTCCCCCAACTTCCGCCACCACCATGACGCACACGTTTCGCGTATTCGCCCTGCCCGCCGCGCTGCTGCTGACTGTCGCCGCCGCGCCGCTCGAAGATCCCCCGTTGCGCGGCTTCACCACCGCCAGTGCCAAGCTGGAACGCGAATGGGAATCGAAGTTCCGTGCCATCCCCGAGCCGGCGCGCATGCGCGAGGCCATGCGCCGGCTTTCGCTGCGGCCGCACCACCTGGGCTCGCCGTACGGCAAGGACAACGCCGAGTGGCTGCGTGCGCAGTTCGCGTCGTATGGCTTCGACGCGACCATCGAGCGTTTCGACGTGCTCTTTCCCACGCCCATCACGCGCGTGCTCGAACTGGTGGCGCCCACGAAATTCACGGCGCGGCTCGACGAGCCGGTGGTCAAGGAAGATCCCTCCACCAGCCAGAAGAGCGAACAGCTCCCGACGTACAACGCCTTCTCCGCCGACGGCGACGTGACGGCGCCGCTGGTGTACGTGAACTACGGCGTGCCGGCCGACTACGACCTGCTCGAGCGGCAGGGCGTGTCGGTGAAGGGCGCCATCGTCATTGCGCGCTACGGCGGCTCGTGGCGTGGCATCAAGCCGAAGGTGGCATACGAGCACGGCGCGGTGGGCGCGCTCATCTACTCCGATCCCAGGGACGACGGATTCGGAGCGGGAGACACCTATCCCGCCGGGCCGTACCGACCGAAGGACGGCGTGCAGCGTGGCAGCGTGCTGGACATGCCGGTGTATCCCGGTGATCCGCTCACGCCGGATGTCGGCGCCGTGCCCGGCGTGAAGCGCCTGGATCGCAAGGATGCCGTGACGATCATGAAGATCCCGGTGATGCCCATCTCCTACGCCGACGCACAGCCGTTGCTCGCGGCGCTGTCGGGGCCCGTGGCGCCCCCCGCCTGGCGCGGCGGACTGCCCATCACGTATCACGTGGGACCGGGCGCGGCGCGCGTGCACCTGAAGCTGGCCTTCGACTGGACGCTCAAGCCGCTGTACGACGTGATTGCCAAGCTCCCCGGTTCCACGAGTCCCGAGGAGTGGGTGATCCGCGGCAACCATCACGACGGCTGGGTGAATGGCGCGGAGGACCCCATCTCCGGGCTGGTGGCGGAACTGGAAGAGGCGCGCGCGCTGGGTGAGCTCGTCAAGCAGGGTTGGCGGCCGAAGCGCACCATCGTCTACGCGGCGTGGGATGGCGAGGAGCCGGCGCTGCTGGGATCCACCGAGTGGGTGGAGCAACACCAGGTGGAGCTGCGGCAGAAGGGTGTCTTTTACCTGAACTCCGACAGCAACGGCCGCGGCATGTTCGGCGTGGATGGGTCGCATTCGCTGGAACGCTTTGTCAACGAGGTGGCCCGCGACATCATTGACCCCGAGACCAATGCCCCGGTGGGGGCGCGGGAGCGGGCGTCGCGCATTGGCGGCGGCAACAAGGAGGCGCGCACGCGCGGTGACCTGCGCATCGGCGCGCTGGGTTCCGGCTCGGACTTCACGCCGTTCCTGCAGCACGTGGGCGTGCCGACGCTCAACGTCGGGTTCGGCGGCGAGGACGACGGCGGCATCTATCACTCCATCTACGACAGCTTCTACTGGTACACGCACTTCAGCGACACGACCTTCGTGTACGGACGCGCGCTGGCGCAGGCCGCAGGCACCATGATCATGCGCGTGGCCGGCGCCGACGTACTGCCCGAGGAGTTCGGGAACCTGACGGAGACGGCGCGCGGCTACATCGTGGAGCTGAAGGCGCTGCGCGAGCGCACCGCCGAGGAGATTGCCGAGCTGAACCGGCAGATCGCCGAGGGCGTCTTTGCGATGGTCAACGACCCGCGTCATCCTCTGACGACGCCCAGTGTGCAGGCGAGCGCCCCGGTGCTCAACTTCGCCCCGCTCGACAATGCCTCCATTACGCTGGACAGCGCCGCCGCGAAGTTCGAAAGGGCCTATTCCTCGCTGCCGTCCAGCAACGCCGCGGCGGCGACACTCGCACAGGTGAACGCGCTGCTGCGCCAGAGCGACCAGGTGTTGATGCTGCCCGACGGCCTGCCCCGGCGTCCCTGGTACCGGCATTCGCTGTACGCGCCCGGCCTGTACACTGGCTACGGTGTGAAGACGATGCCGGGCGTGCGCGAGGCCATCGAGCAGAAGGACTGGAAGCTGGCCGACGCGGAGATCGTGCGCGTGTCAGCGGCGCTGCTGCGCGAAAGTGACCTGGTGACGCGGGCCGCGGTGCTGCTCGAGCAGGCGGTGACAGTCCGACCGATTCCGTAACAGCAGTCGACTGCGAAATGCCAACGGCCCCCTGAGCGATCAGGGGGCCGTCGTGCAACCATGCCAGCACCTTCCTACTGCGGCAGCACCGTCACTGCGATGTGACTCGGCGCCTTGGGCCCGTGATGCACCGTGTGCGTCTGCGCCTTGAAGTCGCTCGCCTTCGCCTCGAAGATGTTCGGCACGTACGTCTGCGGATTGCGGTCGTACAGCGGGAACCAGCTGCTCTGCACCTGCACCATGATGCGGTGACCCTTGAGGAAACGGTACACCTGCTCGTGCATGTCGACGGTGAAAGGCGTCACCGTGTTGGAGGGAATGGGCTGTGGCTTGCTGAAACTCTTGTAGTAGCGGCCGCGCATGATGTCGGCGGCGACCATGAGTTCATATCCGCCGAGCTTGGGGTCACCGGGCATCGAGTCGGGGTACACGTCGATGAGCTTCACCACCCAGTCGGCGTCGGTGCCCGTGGTGCTGGCATACAGGTGCGCCGCCACGTCCCCGGCAATGGTCACGTCCGCGGTGAGCGGCGCCGACTCCCAGCTCAGCACGTCGGGACGATTCTGCACGAAGCGCTGGTCTTCCACCAGCCACTG
>DATCGU010000159.1:0-6955 GCA_036508735.1 Gemmatimonadaceae bacterium | reverse complement strand
CGCGACCGGGCGGACGCTGTCTCGGGTTGCATACGGGGTGACGACGGTTCGTCGAGTGATTGGCGCGATGCGATGCGCGGCTACCGCCCTGGCTGAGCGAGACGCATAGTCGGCCGAATGGACCCGAACGCGCTAGGTGCCTTTCCCCCGTAGAGTTCGCGCACCGGTTCCGAGAGAGATCTCAAAACGGTTTTGCCGGCACACCTCCCAGCAGACCTGACCGTGGAACGCCAGGTCCTGCCCAGGGCTACGCGCGCATCGGCTTCAGCGCAGTCGCCCACTTGTGCAGTTCGTCGAGCATCGCCAGCGCCGCCTTCGGGTGCTTCTCGTCCGGCGTGAACGCCCCCGTCGCCTTGTCGATGTGCTGCGAGACCATCGGGATCGTCACCGCTTCCAGGATGGGGACCATCTTGAACGTCGTGACCACCTGCTTGGTCATCTGCACGCTGCGCATGCCGCCCGACGCGCCGCCGTAGCTGGCGAACGCCACCGGCTTGTAGGTCCATTCGTGGTACAGGAACTGCAGCGCATTGAGCAGCGACGCCGGCATCGCAAAGTCGTACTCGGGCGTCACGAACACGAACGCATCGGCCCGCTCCACTGTCTCGCTCCACCGCCTCGTGGGTTCGTGCTCGTACGTCCTCAGCCGCGGGTGCTGCGGTTCGTCGAAGACGGGAAGCCCGCAATCGGCGAGGTCCACCAGCTCCACGGCGAACTGCCCGTGAGCCCGCGCCTGCTCGGCCACCCACGCGGCGACGGCCGGGCCGTTGCGCCCGGGGCGCGTGCTGCAGACGATAACCTGAAGGTTCAGCATCAGACCGCTCCTTTCGTCGCAATTGTTGCCGTCTCGCCAGTCGCCTTGCGCACCGCCGGCGCCACCACGGTCCCGTACAGCTCGATGGCCTTCATCATCTGGGCGTGCGGCATCGTGCCTACGCTCAACTGCAGCAGGAAACGGTCGTTCCCGAACAGCTCGTGTTCGTACAGTATCTTGTCGATGACCTGCTGGGGGCTCCCCACCAGCAGCGCCCCCTGCGGCGAACGCTCGTTGTCGAAGTGCGCACGCGTCGGTGGCGGCCATCCGCGCTCCCGTCCAATGCGCCCCATCGCGTCGGCATAGCGCGGCCACAACAGCTCCGCCGCCTCGGCCTCACTATCGGCAATGAAGCCGTGCGAGTTGATGCTCACCCGCGCCTTCGATGGGTCGTGCCCAGCGCGCGCCCACGCGTCGCGGTAGAGGTCCGCGAACGGCGCGAACCGCGCCGGCTCGCCACCGATGATGGCGATGGCCAGCGGAAGACCGAGCGTCCCGGCGCGCACGGCCGACTGCGGCGTGCCGCCGATGGCAATCCACACTGGCAGCCGATCCTGCACCGGGCGGGGAAACACCGGCTGGTCCCTGAGCGGGGCGCGGTACCTGCCTTTCCACGTCACCCGTTCGTTGGCCCGCAGCGCCAGCAGCAGCTCGAGCTTCTCGGTGAAGAGTTCATCGTAATTGGCGAGGTCGTAGCCGAACAGCGGGAACGACTCGATGAACGAGCCGCGCCCAGCCATGATCTCGGCCCGGCCGTTCGACAGCAGGTCGAGCGTGCTGAACTCCTGGAAGACGCGCACTGGATCGTCCGAACTGAGCACCGTCACCGCGCTCGTCAGGCGGATGCGCTTCGTCCGCGCCGCCGCCGCGGCCAGCACCACGGCTGGCGCCGCCACGGCAAAGTCCGGCCGGTGGTGTTCGCCCACACCGTAAACGTCGAGCCCCACTTGGTCGGCCAGCTCGATCTCCTCGAGCAGGTCGCGCAGGCGCTCCGCCGTCCCGGCGCGTTCCCCGGTAGCGGGGTCGATCGTGGTTTCCGCGAAGCTGTACAGGCCGAGTTCCAGGATGCCGTCCATTTATCTTTGTACTGAGATATATACGAAGCGGGGGGACGCGGCAAGGGTGCGGGGAAATCACCATGCGTACATTTCCACGCATGAACGCGAAGGAGCGCTTTCTCGCCTTCCGGCGCTCGGTGCCGCGCGCACCGCACCTCGAGGCCACCACCGTGCACGCCCGCGGACTGGACTTCGCCGTCTTCACGACGCCGGCCATCGAGGGCGCCACGCCGCTCCTGTGCATCAACGGCGGGATGGTCTATTCGCACATTCTGCTCTGGCCCGCGCTCTCGACACTGGCCATCAAGCGCCAGCTCATCCTGTACGACCTGCGCGGACGAGGCAGCAGCCAGGCACCCCCGGGCGCCCGGGCGGCGCGCATCGAGCACGATGCGCTCGACGTGCGTGCCCTGCGCGAGGCGCACGGCCTGTCCCATTGGGATGTGCTCGGCCATTCGTGGGGCGGCGGCATTGCCCTGCTCGGCGCGGCCGGAGATCCGGCCGGTGTGCGCAACCTCGTGCTCGTCGACGCGGTGGGGCTCACGCCGGAATGGCTCGACGCGCTCCACGACGTCGCGCTCGCACGGCTCTCCGGTGAGGCGCGTGAGCGCCTGGCCGCGTTCGATCCGGCCCAGCTTAAAGACCCCGAGCCTGCAAGGCAGGCCGAGTACAACCAGGCGCTGTATCCCGCCTGGTTCCACGACGGCGAACTCGGCGCGATGTTCTCTCCCCCGCTCGCCCGCAGCGAGACGGGGGCGTCCGTGGTGGCGCGGCTGCGGCGCGACGGGTTCGACTGGCGTGAGGCCGCCGCGCGCATTCGCGCCCGCACGTTGCTTGTGCACGGCTCATCAGACTTGATTCCCGTTTCGCAGGCCGAGCGCACGGCGGCCACCATTGCCGGCGCGGCGCTTCGGCTGATCCCGGACTCCGGCCACATGCCGTTCTGGGAGCAGCCCAGGCTGTTCTTCGACGTCGTCGAGGAGTTCCTCGCGTGAATAGGCTCATCGCCGCACTCCTGGTCATCGTGCTCGCCATGCTCGGGTTCGTCGTCACCCAGGCGTTGCGCGTTCCGCCGCGTCGCGTGCCGGTGATCGCGGCCGTCGTGTCCGACAGCCTCCCGGCCGCCATCGTGGTACAGCAAAGCGCCGGCGAGGCAGGCCTCGTGGCCGTGCGGACGACCTCGCTGCCCGCGCCGGTGCGTGACCTCGCCGAGATCCAGCGGCGCCTGGCGAATGGGGAGTCGGGGACGTACATCCGCGAGATCCTGTTGCAGCGCGACGACAACATCGCCCGCTGGCCCGACCGGCAGCTCGAGCCGCTGCGCGTCTGGATCCGGCCCACGAGTACGCTGCCCGACTTCCGGGCCAGCTATCCCATGCGGGCGCGCGAGGCATTCGAGCGGTGGATGCAGGCTGGTGTACCGGTGTCATTCAGGTTTGTCGTCGACTCCGCGTCGTCCGAGGTTCCCGTCACGTGGGTCGACCGCTTCGACATGCCCATCACCGGACGCACGCGCTGGACGCGCGACCAGCACTGGTGGATCGTCGGCTCGTCCATCCAGATAGCGCTGCACCACCAGGGTGGCGGGGCACTCGACCCCGAGGCCATCTACGCCATCACCCTGCACGAGATCGGCCACGTGCTCGGGCTCGACCACACCATGGATGAACGCAGCATCATGGCCGCCCGCGTACGGGTGAGCCAACTGAGCGACCTCGACGAGCACACGGCACAACTGGTGTACAGCCTGCCTCCCGGGTCGGTCTCGAAGCCCTGATGCGCTGCCCGGCCGCCTCGCTCGTTGCGCTCATCATCGCGCACGCAAACGTCGCCGCGGCACAGGCGCCTTTGGTCGACGCCCTCGTCACCGTGCACACGGAGCGCCCAGCGGTAAACCGGTTCGACCCGCGCTCGACCTTTGGCGCGGGCCTCGATGGGCACGGCAAGGGCGTGGTGGCGGACGTGTACACGAGCGCCAACATCGCGGCCATGAAGTCCGCCGGCCTCACGATGGCCACGTACCGCCTGCGCACGGAGCTGGCGGTACAGGCGTGGCACTGGAATCCGCGCGGGCACTGGAGCGACGGCGCGCATCAGCGCGGCTACTGGACCTCCGACGATTTCTCGACCGCGCCGATCATGCTCACGCACGGGTACCGGCTGCCGCGGCGCGGCACAACGGACGAGAACGACAACGCCGGATTCTCGCGCCTCGACGACGGCGACACCGCCACGTTCTGGAAGAGCAATCCCTATCTCGACCACCGCTTCACCGGCACCGCCGACTCGTTGCTGCCGCAGTGGGCCATCGTGGACCTCGGCTTCCCGGTACCGGTGAACGCCATCCGCATCCACTGGGGAATGCCGCACGCCGCGATGTATCGCGTGCAGTACTGGCTCGGGGAGAACGTGCACGACGTGGACGAGAGCCCGCCGGGACGCTGGGTCACCTTTCCCGGCGGCAGCGAGCGAGACGGACGTGGCGGCGTGGAGTTTCGCCGGCTTGGAGAGACCGCGGTGAATGCGCGCTTCGTGCGCCTCGTGCTCAACGCCGGGGCTTACGACGCACCGCACGCCGCGTCCGACGCGCGCGACTCGGCGGGGTACGCCATTCGCGAACTCGAGATCGGTTCGATGGATGGCGATACGCTGCGCGATGCGGTGCGGCACGGTGCGTCGTCGCCGGCACAGTCCACCACGTATGTCTCGAGCACCGACCCCTGGCACCGCGCCTTGGACATCGACACCGGCCTCGAGCAGCCGGGGTTCGACCGCGTATTCCGCAGCACGCTCACCTTCGGGCGCCCCGCCATGGTTCCCGTCCCCGTGCTGTACGGAACGCCCGCGGACGCCGCCGCCGAAATACGATTCCTGCGGCAACGCGGCTACGCCATTGGCCGCATCGAGATGGGCGAGGAGCCCGATGGACAGTTCGTGACTCCCGAGGACTACGCCACGCTGTACGCACAAGTGGCACGCGCCATTCGCCGCGACTGGCCGCAGGCTCCGCTCGGCGGCCCCGGGTTCCAGGGGTTGGAGAGCCGTGTGATGTTCGCCTGGCCCAGCGACACCACTGGTGACACTTGGATCCCGCGCTTCCTGGCCGCGTTGCGCTCGCGCGGCCGCCCCGGCGACTTCACCTTCTTCTCCTTCGAGTGGTATCCGTGGGATGACGTCTGCGCTCCGACGGCGCCACAGCTCGCGGCGGCCTCGGAGCGACTCACCGACCGGCTGGCGCAGGTGCGGAGCGACGGCATCTCACCCGACGTGCCGATGGTCATGGCCGAGTACGGCTATTCCGCGTTCGCCGGACGTGCCCAGGTGGACATCGAGGGGGCGCTGCTCAATGCCGACATCGTTGGACGCTTCCTCATGCTCGGCGGACGCGCCGCCTTCCTGTATGGGTGGGAGCCGACCTCACTCGACGAGTCGCCGCGCTGCCACACGTGGGGGAACAACATGTTGTTCCTGTCGGACGGGCGCCGCCGCATCCGCCAGCGCGTGGCCACCTATTACGGCGCGAGGCTCCTGACGCAGGAATGGGCGTCACCCCGAGGCGGCGTGCACGCGATGTTCGCCGCCGAGAGCGACGCGCGCAATGCCGACGGCAACGAACTGCTCTCCGCCTACGTGGTGCACCGCCCTGACGGTGCGTGGTCCGCGCTGGTGGTGAACAAGGACCCCGCCATCGCCTATCGCGTGACCTTCACGGGTGCGCTGGCCGGCGCGCGCACCGCGTTCGCGTACGGACCGGCCCAGTACGCGTGGAGGGCGAATGGAGCGGACGGTGTGCTCCTGCGGAACGCGCCGCCTGCGCGCCGAATGTTGAAGGCGGCCGAACCGCTGATCGTCCCACCGTATTCCCTCGTGGTTGTGCGACACGAACACCGGCCGTGACGCCGCCAATCCTCCGCGCGTATCCGACGTTGCCGGCCGGCGTTAGCTTGTCGGGCATGTTCAGGATATGGCTCTGAGCTTCTTCGACGCGCTGCGGCGGGCATACCACACGTGGATTCCCGTGGACGTACGCCGCAGGCTTCGGCTCACGCGGTGGACCGCGACCCGACGCGCACTCTCTCGCGTATGGCGTCGGACGGGGGGTTGCGTCGCGGCGGGACCGTTTGCCGGCCTTCGTCTGCTCGCTCGCACACCCGCAGACTACGAATCCGCGGTCTTGCTCGGTTCCTTCGAGTGCGAGATACACTCATGGCTGGAGCAGGAGTTCGCTCGCGGCTGGTCGATCGCCGTCAACGTCGGCAGCGCCGCCGGTTACTACTCCACCGGCATGGCGATGCGCCTCAGCCGCGCAACGGTCTATGCTTACGAGATGGACCCCACGTGGCGCGAAGAAACGCGACGGTCGGCGGAAGCGAACGGAGTGGGCGAGCGCGTGCACCCGCTCGGTCGGGCCGACATCGAAGTCCTGGCGGCGCTACCCGTGCCGGCCGGCCTCGGTGCGCTTGTGATATGTGATTGCGAGGGCTTCGAGCGCGACCTGCTCGACCCCATCCGCATTCCGTGGCTCGCCCACTCGGCCCTCTGCGTTGAACTGCACGACTTCGCCGCGCCGGGTGCCACCGAAACGCTGCGCGCGCGGCTCGGCGACACGCACGAACTCGCGATCGTCGAGCAGCAACCGCGCGACGCCGCTACCTGGGCGTCACGCGCCGGCATCGACCCTGCGGACGCTGCGCAGATGTGCGACGAGATTCGAGCTTGGGGAAAGATCCGCGTACGGGGGCGTTGGCTGCTCGCAACGCCGCGCAGCCGGACCCGGACAGGCCAGTAGCTGCGAGAAGCTTCGCTGCGCGATCGATTCCTCTTGTGATCTTGCGCTCTTGTGGTCTTGTGGTCTTGTGCTCTTGTGCTCTCCTACCACTTCAGCCAGACCGTCCGCGCCTTCCCCTTTCGCACCACCTTCAGCTTCAGGCTGCGCGCATCCGTGTCGCTGATCAGGCGCTGCAGCAGCCGCGCGCTGGTGACCTGGCGGCCGCCGGCTTCCACGATGACGTCGCCGCCCTTCAGGCCGGCCCGCGCGGCCGGCGTCTCGGGCGCCACGCGCTGCACCAGCACGCCACCGTCG
>DATCGU010000158.1:0-7250 GCA_036508735.1 Gemmatimonadaceae bacterium | reverse complement strand
GCCGGAAGCCACCGAGGGAGTCGAGCGTCACCCGGAAGCTCACCGAGTCGCCGGGGTGCCCGTTGGCCAGGGACAGGCTGCCCCGCGCCACGGCGGAGAATGCGGCGCTCTCGAGGTTCAGCGAGTCGACAACGAGGGTTCCCCCGAGGAATCGCAGTTGCGCGTCTCCGCCGTAGATGCGCACGCTGTCCACCATCGAACGGTCAAAGTGCATGGCGACCGTTCCCTGCAGGTTGGCCAGCGAATCGCCCGAGACGTCGGAAGACCAGCGCAGCGCGAGCGTCGTCGTGGGCAGGTTCTCGCGCCCGAGGAACCGGCGCAGGTCGAGCCCGGTGGCGCTGCCCCGCGCGCTGGCGCGATACCCCGGCACCGACACGTCGAACGTGCCGTCCACTTCCAGGCGCCCGGCGTCGCCGACGAGGTCGGCATTGAGGAAGAGATCCTCGGACGTTCCCTTCACCCGCAGCGGCCCGCTGAACTCACCACGGGCCGGAAGGGACGGGTACGAACGCGAGAGTGCCGTCAGCGAGAGCGGCAGTGCGGCCAGCGTGAGGTCGTAGGCCATCAGGCTCCCGCCCGACGTCACGCGTCCCGATCCCTTGAAATTCGACACCGGTGAATCGCCGTCGCGGTAGGTGAAGTCGCCGTCCTTGAAGCGCACGTCGAGCCACGACGAGTCGAGCACCGCGTGGCCGGCCACGGTGCCGTTCAGCAACGGGAATGCCTTGTTGAGGGCCTGCAACGTACGCAGGTCGAGCTGCGCCAGGTCGACCGTGAAACCGCGGAATACCGTAAGGGCCGGAGACAGGATGTCGAGCTGGCCGCTGGCCGTGCCGCGCGCAATCGCACCCGGCACGTTGCCGTCGGCGAACGTGAAGCGCCCGTCATCCAGCTGCCAGCGGTTCACCGGGCCACCGCGCGCGCGCACCGTACCCGTGATGGCGCCGCGCCACGGCAGTGGCAGCGGCTTGCCGCTGAACTGCTCGATGAGGCGGAAGTCGACGGGCAATGCCTCGAGCGCGAGATCCTTGAGGATCAGCACCGGCGCACCGATGCCGAACGTCATGTTGCCGCGCAGCCGCGAGCCCGTCGTGCGGATATCCATGTTCTGCAGCACGTAGTCCACCACGCGCGGGTCGCGCTCGCTCTTGATCCACAGGTCCATGCGGCCGCCGCCAGTCACCGGCAGCGTCGAGTACACCCACGCGATGTCGCTCATCGACACCGAATCGCTGTGAATGCGGACGTCGTAACGGATGGGAAGGTTGCTTCCCCACACCACCTTCCCCTTGCCGCTGCCGGTGGAACCGGGAAGGTCGAAGCGCGGGACGTCGACCCACAGCGAGTCGCCGCGCCGCCAGACGGTGCCGCGCGCATTGCGCACGTTGAACGGTGGGTAGCGTTCCAGCAGGTCGACGCGGGCTATCTCGAAGTGCTGACCGCCCGTGTCGGGGTCGGCGAGGTGCACGTGCGACAACTGCGCCGCGATGCTGCTCCACTTCCATTCCTTTTCGTACTCATTGGGCCCGATGCGCCGGTAGCCTCCGAGCGTGTCCTCGAGAGCGCGCGCGACGGCGCTGTCGCGCCGCGCGCCGTGCAGCGAGTCGGCCGGCGTCCACGGCAGGCCCATGCGCACCTCGCCGCCGCGCAGGCGCACGTTGGACAGCGTAATGCGACTGCCGAAGCCGCGCCGCGAGCCGGGCGGACCGGCGGGGCCGCGGTTGAAGATGGCGTCATAGTTCCACGCGTCGTGCCGCCGCTGCAGGCGCAGGAACGGCCGCTGCACGTCGAGCGAACGCAGGAAGATCACCCCATCCACGATGTCGCGCGGATCGAAGGTGACGTGGATCGGTCCGGTGGCGAGGAACAGCGAATCGTTGAGCTCGCGGATGTCGAGCGTGTCGATGGTCAGGTCGGTGAGGAAGCTGCCGCTCAGCGCCCCGACGTGGATCTTGCCCTTGAACACGCTGGCCAGCGCGCGCTCGGTCTGCGCGCGAATGAACTCGCGACCACGCGTCGAGCGGGTGAACGCCACGAGAACGACGGCGAGCGTCGCACCCATGAGGAGAATGGCGATCGCGCTGGCAAGGGCGACGTGGCGACGGCGACCCATGGGCTAGAACGCCTGCCCGATGGAAAGCTGGAAGGCGAGCTTGCGCAGGAAGTTGGTCTCGGCCGGCGGACGGAAGTCCGACGGGCAACTTCCCGTCTCCTGGCGCAGTTGCGCAGACCCCGGGCTCGCCAGCGTAATGCGCAGCGTGTTGGTGGGACTCACGCAGAAGAGCTGCCCACCCTGGGAGATCGCGGTGTCGAAGTACGCCGCGCCCTCCGACCGCTGGTACGGGTTGTAGCCGATGTCCACCCGCACGAGTCCCACGAGGGTGCGCGCGCGCACCCCGAAGCCCGGCGTCCACTGAACGGACTTGAGGTTGAGCGAAGCGGCCGTGTTGAGGTTCCACACGCGGCCGGCGTCGGCAAAGGTGGCGAGTTGCAGCAGGCTGGCGAAGATGGGACTCGGAAAGCGGGCCTCGATGTTGGCAACGACCATCGCATTGCCCCCCACCGGGATAGCCCGCTGCCCCACCACCGCCGGATTCGCGCGGAAGTAGACGGTCTGCGCCGGGTTCTTCGGATCCCCACCCGGTGTACCGTCCGCCTGGACCGTGTCGAACGCGGTGGGGATGTAGACCACGGGACCCAGTTCGTTCTGGCGGAAGCCGCGCACGGTGGTCGCACCGCCGGCGTAGAGACGCTCCTGCGCCGGGATGAACTCGTTCCCCACCTGCGAGCGCACCGTGCCCAGCCGCAACCGCGCAGCGATCACCACTTCACTTCCGAGCGGATAGTACGCCGAACCATCGAGCGACACCCGCGTGAACTGGAGACCGGCATCGGATCCCACCGCGCGCGATGCGTGTCGCACGTCGCCACGCAACACCATGCCGCGCGTCGGGTTGGACGCGTTGTCCGTCCTCTCGTCGGAAAACGAGAGGCCGAGGACGGCGAGACGCTGCCGCCGGAGCAGCGCCGCCTGATCGGCGTCGGTGCACGCGCTGAAGACGGCGCACAGCAGCGCGGGAAAGGATTTCGTGCTGCCGTACTCGATGGTGTACGACGCATTCTGCGCGCGACGCCCGGCGCTGCGCGCGAGCGCCAGCGTGCCGCCGATGGGCGTGGTCCGCATGAAGGCATTGTATTCGGAGCGGCGCTCGCTGAAGAGCGTCAACGACGGCTGCACACCAACGCGCGCCGAGACCGGCGGCGTGATGGTGAGGCCGGTGGAGTAGTTGAGGTCCTGGCTGAAGAAATCATTGCGCGCCTCCGGCATGCAGAGCGACGCGAGGCCGTCGAGCGGGCGCCCGACCCCGATCTTCGACACGCGCGCGCGCAGGTCGAGGCGCATGGCCCGCTGGGCGACGTTCAGGTGCGTGTAGTCGGCATAGGCGCGAAAGCAGTCGAGCGATCCCCATCCGCCGCCCGTCCTCGCACTCTGCGGCGCGCCTTCCACCACGTCGATGAGCACCGGCAGGGTGGAATCGGCACGCACGCCCGTGGTGTCGGGCTCGACGCCGACGCGCGCAAAGAGTTGCCCCGCGTACAGCGTGCTCTTGGCGCGCTCCAGGTCGCGCTGGCGGTACCACGCGCCAGTGGAGAGCCCGGCCAGCCGGCGCACGATTGCCGTGTCGACCCCCTCCGATCCCTGATGGTACGGGTGCACGGCGACACGCACTGCACCAATGCGCGCGCGCGACCCCGTCAGCACCGCGAAGGTCACCGCCGCCAGGCGCGAGGGCGCGTCGGTATCGTAGTTCACCAGCACGTCGGCGTCGGGATAGCCGTCATTGCGCAAGCGCCGCACCAGCGTGTCGCGCGCGGCAGCGAGGGCCACGCGGTCGAATCGCCCCCCGACCCGCAGCGGCAGCGACTTCTCCACCGCCTCGCGCACCGGCACCTTCTCGAGCCCGGTGATGGCCAGCGAACTGATGCGCGTCGGCTGTCCCTCGCTGATCGCGAAGCGCACGGCGATCTGCTTCGGACTCAGGTGCGTCACGACGGTGTCGACCTTGACGTCGAGGAAGCCGTGATTGCGGTAGAAGAGGATGAGGCGGATGACGTCGCGCGGAAACTCCGCCTGGTCAAGGCAGTAGCGCGTGCCAAAGAACTTGAACGTTCGCCGCGCCCAGTTGGATGGCGTGATGGCGATGCCGTTGGCGAGCAGAGCCGAGGGGAAGGATCGGTTGCCCGTGAACTCGAGCCTCAAGACCTCGGTATCGCCGCGATCGCAGACGATGTCCTGCGCCCCAAGTGCAGCAGGAAGGGCCAAGGCGAGGAATAGGCGGAGGTGCACACCAAAATTTCAAGGCCGCTCTAATGGTTGTCAATGACTGGTGAATTCGGATTCCGGATTCCGGAATGGATTTCGGATCCGGAATCCGGATGGAGATTGACGATATGGCGCACCCCGCAACGGTCGGCGCCGCACTGCGGCGATCGGGTGACGGTCGGCTGCCACTCGCACCGTAACCTCCGGCATGACGCTCCCACCGATGACCTTCGCGGCCTTCGAAAATTTGCCGCCGTTCGCGTACTCCGGAGACCCCATCTGGAACATCCGGATGTTCCGGATGGCTGCTTACCTCGGCGGCCGATGCGCCACTGACGTGGCGCAGATGGGTCCTCGAATCTCGCTTCGCCAGGCAGACCAGCTGGTTCGCGCCGTCGGTTCCATCGCTGCCAACATCGCCGAGGGCTACTCGCGATCCGGCCAGGCCGAGCAGCTCAGGTTCTACACATATGCTCTGGGATCCCTGCGCGAGGCACTCACCTGGATCGGCACGCTGGGCGCGACGCCGTGGGATCCGCGCGAAGAATACCAGGACCTGCTTGTTCAAGTCCGCCGGCAATTGCTCACGGCGATCAAGACGATACGTCCCTTGGCGTACGAAAAGCCAAAGGGTGCCGCCTCCAGCGCCCCCGCCCCGATCAATCGTGAATCACCATCCGTAATCGACATCCACCATCGGAATCCGCAATCGGGAATCCGAATTCAATTCAATCGTCTTTCTGCCCAAAAACCGCCAGGTTCGACGAGTGTCCCGGGTTGATCTTCTTCTTCGGATACACGAAGTGCACCGCCTGGTTCACGGCCACCGCCGCATCGGCGAACCCCGTGGCAATCAGCTTGAGCTTCCCCGGATATGTCGTAATGTCGCCCGCGGCATAGATTCCCGCGCGCCCGGTCTCCATCTGCGAGTTCACGACGATCTCGTCCTTGTCCAGGGTGAGCCCCCACTGGTTCAGCGCGCCCAGATCGCTGACGAAGCCGAGCATCGGCAGCACCACGTCACAGCGCACGCGCACCGTCGTCTTCGCCTTGACGTTGCGCAGCTCGAGTTCGTGCAGGCGGCCATCCGTCGCGTGGATGTCGTGCAGCTCGTGAAACGTGAACATTGCGGTGCGCCCCGCCGCGACGTCAGCCTGCACCGCCTCCACCGTGGCGTGGTGCGCGCGGAAGCGGTCGGTCCGGTGCACCAGCGTGACCGACGCCGCGCGTCCCTGGAGCTGATGTGCCCAATCGAAAGCGCTGTCCCCACCGCCGACGATCACCACGTGTGCGCCGGCGAACCTCGAGGGGTCGAGCACGCGGTCCTCGATGCCCTGGCCGTACCACGGCTCGGCGCACGCCTGTGGAAGCCGCCGCGGCGAGAAGGCCCCGATGCCGGCGGCGATGACGATGGACTTCGACGGGAACTCGTCGGTGGCCGTGCGCAGCACGAAGTGGCCATCCTCGGTGTCGAGGCCGGTCACGGTCTGCCCGCAGTGGATGGGATGGCCGAAACGCGACGCCTGCCGCTCGAGCGCCGCCACCAGGTCCTTGGCGAGGATCTCGGGAAAGCCGGCGACGTCGAAGATCACCTTCTCCGGATAGAGCGCCGCCAGTTGGCCGCCCGGCTGGTCGAGCGCGTCGATGATTTGCGCCGTGGCGCCGCGCATGCCAGCGTAGAAGAGCGCGAAAAGCCCCGTCGGGCCCGCGCCAATGATCGTAAGGTCCCGCAGTTCATGCCGCATCCGTGTAACCTCGCGGCATGCAGCACGTGAAATCAACCCGCTCTCCCGATCAGCTGATGGAAAATGAAGGGCGCCTGTTCAAGTATGCCGGCCAGTTCCGCCTCATCCGGAAGGTGGCCCGCGGGGGCATGGCCACCGTGTACGAGGCGGAACAGCTGGGGCCGGCCGGCTTCACCAAGCAGATCGCGCTGAAGATCATCCACGACCACTATGCCCGGCAGCCGGAATGGCTGCAGCTGTTCATCGACGAGGCCAAGCTCTCGGCCAACCTGGTCCACGGCAACATCGTGCAGATCTACCAGCTCGGGCAATTCGAGCACGAGTACTTCATTGCCATGGAGTTCATCAAGGGCGTGACGCTGCGCGCCCTCATCGATCGCCACCGGCAAATGGGCACCCCGATGTCGCCGCCGCTGGCCGCCTACATCGCCAGCCGCGTCTGCCGCGCCCTGGACTTCGCCCACAACTTCGTCGACCCCAGGGGACGGCGCCTCGACATCGTCCACCGCGACGTCTCGCCCGGTAACGTGCTGCTCACCTGGGACGGCCACGTGAAGCTTGGTGACTTCGGCATCGCCAAGGCGCGCACCATGGCCGATCCGGCCGCGCAGCGGCCCCTGATGATGGGCAAGAAGCACTACATGAGCCCCGAGCAGATCCGCGCCGGCAAGGTGGACTCGCGCAGCGACGTCTTCGCCATGGGCATCGTGCTGTTCGAGCTGCTCGCGCTGCAGCCGCTGTTCACGGAGAACGAGACCGAGGCGGCCATCGACGAGGTCGTGGTGGCGCCGGTGCCCGACGTGTCACGCTACATCCCGGACATCGACCGGGCGCTCGATTCGCTGCTGAGGCTGGCGCTCAGCAAGGCTCCCGGCGAACGCCCAAGCGCCGCCGACTTCGGTCGCGTGCTCGACCAGTTCTGCGTGAGGCACCAGGAGACGGGCTCGCCCGAGCGCCTGCAGGCGCACCTCGCCAGTCTGTTTCCGGACAGCTACCGTCCGCCCACGGAATCCACGAGCAGGACGGGAACCAGCAGCACCTCGGGCGCGCCGCCGAACCGCAACCGACCGTCGCTGGTGATGCGGATCCTTGGACGTGGGTAACCAAAGAGCGCGAGAACGCGGGAGCGCGAGCACGCCAGATGTCCCACTCGCGTTCTCGCGTTCTCGTGCTCTCGCGCT
>DATCGU010000157.1:0-29540 GCA_036508735.1 Gemmatimonadaceae bacterium | reverse complement strand
CATTGGAACCGACACTCTCACCGCAACGCTCACGTCGCCGCTGCATACGCCCGCCACGGCGTACGTGGTCGTCGACTCGGGCCGGGTGGACAGCCCGCTGTACTGGCCGAGCGCGTCGATGCGGGTTGGCGACTCGGTGCTCGTGACGTTGCGAACCTTGGACCCGAACGCCAGCTACCCGCGCAAGGTGGCCGCCGCCACGACGTTCACGCTCGCGCCGGGCTCCAATGTCGAGGTGCGCGTCGGCGGCGTTGTGGTCACGAGCATCACCGTGCCCGCCGATGCCAACCAGGTGCAGTTCTACCTGAAGGCCAAGGCGACCGGGACGGGATCGGTGACGTTCACGCATCCGTACTATAAGACCTACACGCCCCCAACCGTGACGGTTCAATGAGAACCATGACGCATCGCGAGCCACACTCGGCAACCCGCGCGATGTCGCTGCGCGCGCTCCTCACGGGCGCCGCGTTCTTCGTCGCTGCCACTCATTCGCTGACGGCGCAGGCCAAGCCACTGCCAGTCGATTCGGGACCGAAGCTGCCGACGGCGCCCCTGCGCGCCACGCCGCCGCGCGCCGGCGTCCGCGCCCCTGACCGCACCGATGGATTCCGCAGTCGCGTTCTTCCCCCGCCTGACAGCGGCGCGCAGAAAGCAGAGGCGGTAAGGCCCAAGACAGCCGTCGCAGCACCGGCGCTGGACGCGCGAACGGTACCCGTCCTGCAAACGCCGGAAACGCCGTCGACCACCAGGGCCGTCATGGTCACTCGTGCCCTGCAGGTAGAGGCCCAGCCTGCGAACGCCACCGGCCGCTGCAAGGATGGCACTTGGCTGTTCGCGCCTCCGACCCAGGCCAGTTGCGCCGAGCACGGTGGTTCCGCGGTCGTGTTTCCGGTGCGCACCACTCCTCCGCCCCCGCCGCGCCGCCCGTAGCGCAGGTCTGCGGTCGGTTTCGGTGCCAACGCGTATGCGCATTTCATCAACAACTCTGGGTCGGCAAACATAACGCTCAATAGCTCGCTGCCCACGAGCGGTCAGAACGGTGCGCACTACATCCTGACTGGTACGGGTACGGTCTCCTGGCCGTAGGCGGCTAGAACAGCCGCAGCTGTTCCCCCAACTGGGCCGGGTCCACGACGACCTGGCCCAGTTGCCGTTGGATCTCCCGCACGGTTGCCGGCGCGTGCCCGCTGAAGTGGTTGTTCGCGTAGCCATACACGGTCTTCACGCACTTCGCGATCTTCGGCATCACCTTCAGCCAGGCTTCGATCTCCCTCGACCGGTCGTGCTGCACCCGCGAAAAGTCCACGATGTCGCGGTTCGGTCCCATCCACCGCAGGTACGCGAAGTCCGCGGTGGGACGTTCGGCGAGCTTCAGCATCACCGAGCGCGGAATCCACTGTGCATCCACCAGCGCCAGCGCCACGTGATGCTCGGCGAGCAGCGCGAGAATGCCATCGTTGATCCACGCGCGCTGTCGAAATTCCACGGCGACCATGAGGTCGCGCGGCAACGTGGGAAGAAACGCCGCCAGCGCCGGCAGCTCCGCTGGCCCGAAGTCCGGCCCCAGCTGGATGAGTGTCGGGCCAAGCCTCGGCCCCAGTTCGCGCGCCACGTCGAAGAACCGTTGCACCAGGTCCCCGCTGTTCCGCAACCGGTTCTCGTGCGTGATCTCCTGCGGCAGCTTGAGGGCGAAGGTGAAGCTCGCGGGCACGCGGGAGGCCCAGCCGCGCACTGTCCGTTCGCTGGGAATCGCGTAGAAGGTGCTGTCCACTTCCACGGTCTCGAACGCGCGAGCATACACCGACAGGAAATCCGCCGGTCGCGTGCGCTCGGGGTAGAACGGCCCCACCCACGCGGTGTAGTTCCAGCCTTGGCTGCCGAGGTGCAGTGTCGCGGTCATCACATTGAATCGGCGCGCAGGGCACCGTGCGGTCAAGGGTCCGGATGCGCGATGCGTGCGTGCGCGACGTGCCAGGAATCGGTAGCGTTATCTGATGTTGATAAAGCCTCGCTTCTTCCAGCGCTACACGCCGCGCACCGCGAAGTCCATTTGGAGCGCGGTGAACATCAAGCGCTCCGGCGAACTCCTCGCCGAGGGGCGCATGCAGCCCGCGGGGCTGGCCGCGTTCGAACGCGGCGCGGACTCGTCAGCGGTGAGGCCAACCGCGATTCAATTCCGGGGCGATGCAGACGTCAAGAAACCACCGACTCCTGCCTGACTGACTCCGCTTTGGGGACGACGTCAGCAGAAGTAAACTACTCAATGGGCTGTATCGGGTTCGGCGGACGCTACGGCCTCTGCGACTTCACGTGGTCGCGCGCGGCCTGCACGATCGCCTTGGCCCAGTCCGGGATCGATCCCCGCGGAGCCTCATACGTGATCGCACCGGCCTCCATCTCCAACAGGCGGGTGGGAAGTGGTATCGTCGTTCCGTCTGCCACGACCTCTTTGCTGTTATCGTAGACCCGCAGCGACGCGAGGAAGGGCACGAGGTCGATCAGGTTGGCCCGGCTGGACGTGTAGCGCGTCCGGATTTTCGTCACGGGGATGTCGTGCCCGCCGGCACGGACGCGTGCCGCCACGCGTGCGATGTGCCGCTCGGGCGAGTCCAGCCCAACAAACAGGACATGCACGTCATGGCTGGCGGCCGCGCCGCGCAGGAGCTTCGGGATCGTCGTGGCACCAAGGGTGGACTCGAACGCGAAGTTCACCTTGGTGTCGATGGCGCGCTCCAGCAGGCGGCGCCCGAGCTGCCACGCCTGGCCGTTCGCCTCCTCGATCGACAGGCCGGGCTGGGCGATCCGGAGCTGACGGGCGTACAGGTCGGGATTGTAGAACTGGCCGCCCGCGTTCAGCACGCGCGCGCCGGCCACACTGCTCTTTCCTGCCCCGTTCACGCCCGCAAGCACGAAGAGCTCCGGTCGGGCAGTCGTCACGGGTCAGGAGCCTGCGCGCGCGCGGCCCTTCTTCTGCGGGGCCACCGGCGGCTGGTCGAGGCGCGCCATGAAGCCCTGCCTGGTGCCGCGCCAGACCTCGGGCGCGTTCATGGCCGAGAGCTCCGCGTCGAATCGGGCGGTCAGCGCGTCGAGCCGCTGGGCGTTGACGTTGACGAGGGACTCGAACTCGTCCAGCGGGATCATCACGACCGCCGGTCGGTCGTGGCGCATCACCACCAGCTTCAAGCCGCGCTCGACGCGGTGGACCAGACCCGCGAAATCGTTCTTCGCCGCGGTACTGGAGACCTGCGTCAGGCTCATCCACGCCGGCGTGGGCACGGCATCCTTGGGCACCCCCACAATGAACGGCTTGGGCCGTCCGAGGGTGGAACCCTTGAATGCGCGACCGATGGCACTCTTGCGGCGCTTGCTCGCCATGCGACACTCCGGTGAGTCCGAATGACTATAATAGCCAAACTGGCTATTTTTAGCTAGTCCCGTTGCGCACGAAAACCGGAGGGGGCCGGCGGCCGGCGTTGGCAGCGGCGGATCGAGCGCCGAGTACTCTCCCCGGCAGCACCCCCTCACTATCGTGGAGAAACTCTGACATCGTTGTTGTCGTACTTCGACGAACACTCCAGTCTCTCGACCTACGACACCGCCGCAGCCCGGACGCGTCGTGGCGCGGTCCACCAACGACGAACTCGCTGAACCTCCATGGCGCATACCGCATTCCTCGTGCTCGGCGCGCTGCTCCTCGGCGCGCTCCTGTTGCTGCTGCCGCGGTTCTTCTCGCAGACGAAGGGCACGTTGCAGATCGTTCGTGGCCTGCGTGCCCTACGAAACGCACGACACGAGGACATGACACTCATCGCCGCATATCACCGCCGGTTCCCGACGAGCCCGGGCACTGAGCCGCTCGATGACCGCACTTGGCGGGACCTGGACTTTGACGAGGTGTTTCTTTCGCTCGATCACGCCGCGAGCGAACCGGGAAGGCAGTATCTGTACCACTGCGTTCGCAGCCCTCACTTTTCAATCGAACCGCTGGCAAGGCTGGACCGTGCAGCACGCAGCTTTGACGCCGACGATTCGACCGCGAATCGCGCCCGGGCCGCGCTCAGCGAGCTTAGCGATCCTCGCGCGGGCTATCTGGAGGGCCTGCTATTCGGCGACCTCCCCCGCCGTCCGCGTTTCTGGTGGTTCTTTCCGCTCCTCACCGCTGCTTCGGTGGCCTGTCTCGCTCTGATCGCCGCATGGCCGCAGATCGTCCTCCTGTGGCTCGGCATCTGCGTCGTCAACGTCGGCGTACAGGTGCTCTACAAGCCACGTGTGAAGCGCTTCATCCCGGCGCTCCACGAACTTCCCGCGTTTCTTCGCGTTAGCCGTTCGCTCGGAGAGATGCCACTTACCGAGTGCGCCAGCGAAACCCGCGTACTCCGCGAGGGGGTGAAGCGGTTCGGTGCCCTGCGTCTGGCGACCTCGTGGATCATGTTCGAGCCCGAGCAGGCAAGCGAAATCGCGTCGACTATCTACGAGTACCTTAATCTCCTCTTCCTGCTCGACGTTAACGCCTTCGTGTTCGCTACGGAGGCACTCCACGAATCACGCGACGTGGCGCGCGGAATGTTCGAGGCTCTCGCCTACGTCGACGCCGCGCAGGCCGTTGCCACGTGGCGGCGCACACTTCCTCAGTGGGCCACGCCCGAGTTCACTCCGGCGCGGAAGGCGCTGCACGCGGAGGCACTCACGCACCCGCTGCTCTCCGACGCCGTGGCAAACTCCCTGGACGTCGACCGAGCAAGCGTGCTGATCACGGGCTCGAACATGTCGGGCAAGACGACGTTCGTGCGCACATTGGGCGTGAACGCTGTGCTGGCGCAGACGCTCCACACGACGTGCGCCAGCGTGTGGCGCGGACCGATGCTGCGGGTGCGCACGTCGATTCAACGCGCGGACAGTCTCACGGAAGGCAAGAGTTTCTACTTGTCTGAGGTCGAGTCGGTCCTGGAGCTCATTCGCGCGAAGGAGAGTGGGCAGCAGCATCTCTTTCTTCTCGATGAGCTCTTTCGCGGCACGAACACCACGGAACGGGTGGCAGCGGCCTACGCGGTTCTGGCCTTTCTGAACACGGGCCTGGATCTGGCAGTAGTGGCTACGCACGATCTCGAATTGCTCGAGTTGCTCAACGGCACTTACGACATGCATCACTTTCGCGAACAGGTCGCTGACGATGGCCTTACCTTCGATTATCTGATTCGACCCGGCGCATCGTCCACACGGAATGCGATAGCCTTGCTCAAGGTGATGAAGTACCCCGAATCGTTGGTGGCGGATGCGCTGGCCACCGTGGAGCGGCAGCACGCGCGTGATCAACGCGGCGAAGCTCTCTGACGGGGACGCTGGGCGTACGGACCGTTGCCGAGTGCGAAGCGCCGCGGCAGCTTCCATGAATCTCCTGCATCGGCCCAAGGCCGCCGCCTCAGGCAAACAATGTCTGCCGACGCAATCTCTGATTGTACGAGCCATAATCGCTTCTCCCACAATCACTTGCGGAAGAATTTGACTTTGCGATTTCAAAATGATATCATATTGCCATCACCAACCCGAGTGATCACACCATGACTGCGTATCGCGAGAAACAGTATCCAGTTGGCAACGGCCTCATCACCCTGCTCGGCCTGATCGTCGTCGCCGGCCTCGCACTTGCCACCATCACGCAAGCGGCGCCTCAGGGACGAACCGGCCTGGTCGTCCTGAGCGTCATCGTCCTTGCCGTCTCGCTCTTCCTCATGGGCGGGCTCTTCATCGTGAATCCCAACGATGCCAAGGTGCTCGTTCTCTTCGGCAAGTACGTCGGCTCGGTGAAGACCGACGGCTTCTTCTTCGCCAATCCGTTCCTCGTCAAGCGCCGGCTCTCGCTGCGCGTGCGCAACTTCGAGACGCCGAAGCTCAAGGTGAACGACAACCACGCCAACCCCATCGAGATCGGCACCGTGGTGGTCTGGAAGGTCGTCGAGACCGCCGAGGCGCTGTTCGAGGTGGACAACTACGAGAAGTACCTCGCCGTGCAGACCGAGTCGGCACTGCGCGCCACCGCCTCGCAGTTCCCGTACGACGCCCACGCCTCGGGTGAGGAATCCCTCTCCACCCACGCTGTCGAAGTGAGCAAGCACCTGCAGGCCACCATCCAGGACCGGCTCAAGTCGGCCGGCATCGAGATCGTCGAGGCGCGGATCTCGCACCTGGCCTACGCGCAGGAAATCGCCGCGGCCATGCTCCAGCGCCAGCAGGCGAGCGCCATCATCGCGGCCCGGTACAAGATCGTCGAGGGTGCCGTGGGCATGGTGGAAAACGCCCTCGAGTTGCTCTCGCAGAAGGGCATCGTGAATCTCGACGAGGAGCGCAAGGCGGCGATGGTCAGCAACCTGCTGGTCGTGCTCTGCTCCGAGCGGTCCACGCAGCCGATCGTGAACACCGGCAGCCTGTACACCTGAGGAGCCAGGTGCTAGACGCTAGGAGCTAGATACCGACATCTAGCATCTAGCATCTAGCACCTAGCCTCTGCCTCTCATGGCCGAACGCAAACCCTTCCTCCTGCGCGTCGATCGCGAGCTGCTGGACGCTGTCCAGCGGTGGTCGAACGACGAAATGCGCAGTTTGAACGGGCAGATCGAGTATCTGCTGCGTGACGCCCTCAAGCGCGCCGGGCGGCTTCCACACCGGAAGACGCTCGCGGGCAACGAGCAGGAGTAGCCCATGGTCTTCGTCTACGTCCCGCGAAACGACCGCAAGCGCAAGGCCTCACCGCGGGAACGGGCCATCAGCTTATTCATTGCGGTGATGATCGCGCTGGGCTTCGCGATCTTCGTCGTCATCCTGGGGCCGAAGAGCGGCCCGAGGCCCCCGGCTTACGTGCTGTGGACGCTCATCGGCATTGCCGTCATTATCGGCTTCATCGGCTTCTTTTCGTGGCTCAATCACGAGAGTGACGGTGGCGACCAGGCGCAGGGCAACAACTCGAAGGAGGAGCAGTGATGTTCGTTCCGATGTCTCGAAGCGGCGTGGCCTGCCGCGCCCGCCGCTTCTCTGGCGTCGCCGGAGCCGTGGCCGCCGGCATCGCCGTCTCGATTTCCTCGGGACGCCACGGCTTGCGTGCCACACCGCCGTGGTTGCTCTGGACCATTGTCGGCATCGCCGTGGCCTTTGCCCTCAGCGCGCTCATGCGCCGAGCGATGACGCCGGAATCCCCGGCCGACCCCGCCGCCGACGCGACGCGCGAGGATAACCGGCACTGGATGGTCGTCATCGCCGCCATCGTAGCCTGCCTGCTGGCGCTCGGCTTGTTCCTCGCCCTCGCGCCGGCTGCGGCGAACAGCCAGGAGCCCGCCCTGCAGTCGGCGTTCGTATTGACGCGCGGCTCCGACACCATCGTGGTGGAACGCATCACGCGGGGTCGCTCAAGCATCAGCGGCGACCTCACCATCAAGGGACAGGCCCGGATGATCTTCACGGCGGAGCTCGCGCCCGGGCCGAGCGTGCCGTTGCTGTCGTTCAAGGTGTGGGGCAGCGGCGCCTCCATCGACTCGCCGCCACTGCAGAGTGGCACCCTCGGGTTCACTGCCGACTCGGCCGTCATGGCCGTGAATGTCGGCGGCACCGAGCACAAGCTGGGCCGGGCAATCACGAAGAACCCACTGCCGATCATCAACAACGATTTCGCGATGATCGAGCTGGCGGTGCAGAGGGCACAGACGCAGGCACAGGCACAGAAGGCAACCACGGCGACGGTGCCCATGTTCGCACTCTCGGGTGCGGGCGTGCAGTTCGACTGCATCATCGAGTTCGTGGGCAAGGACACGGCCGTCTTCCGCGTGGCCGGCCAGGAGAGCCGCTTCGGCATCGACGCCACGGGGCGCATCACCGGCGGCATCCTCCCGGCGCAGAACATCGTCATCACGCGCGTCGACGGCGCGGCGGTGGCCAAGATCGCCATCGGCCGTCCCGACTACGGCGCGCCCGCTGGAGCGCCGTACACGGCGGAGGAAGTGACGGTGAAGACGCCGATGGGGCACGTCCTGACCGGCACGCTCACCATTCCAATGAATGCAAAGGGAAAGGTGCCGGCGGTGGTGACCATCACCGGCAGCGGACAGGAAGACCGGGACGAGTACATCTCGCTGGTGCCGGGGTATCGCATCTTCCGCCAAGTGGCCGACACGCTCGGTCGCCGCGGCATCGCCGTGCTGCGCATGGATGACCGGGCGATCAACGGTTCCGGCGGCGACGTGAACAAGGCGACCAGCGCCGACTTCGCCGACGACATCCGCGCCGGCGTGGCATTCCTGCGGGCACGCCGCGAGATCGACGGCGCCCGCATCGCGCTGGTGGGGCACAGCGAGGGTGGGATGATAGCGCCGCTCATGGCCAGCACCGACACGAAGATCGCGGCCATCGTGCTGATGGCCGGGCCCGCGTACACGGGCCAGCGCATCATCGACTTTCAGCTGAAGAACGGCATCATGGGCGCCGAGTCCATTCCGGCGGCCGGCAAGGACTCGGCATTGAAGGCCGTGAAATCCCAGTTCGACTCCACCAGCGGCAAGGTGCCGTGGATGAAGTATTTCCTGACGTACGACCCCGTGCCGACGGCGAAGAAGGTGAAGCAGCCCGTGTTCATCATGCAGGGAGGCACGGACCAGCAGGTGACGCCCGACCAGGCACCGGTGCTCGAGCAGGCGTTCAAGGCCGGCGGCAACAGGGACGTGACCATGCGCGTCTTCAAGGACCGCAATCACCTCTTCCTGCAGGACCCGAGCGGCTTCCCCGGCGGCTACGTGAAGCTGACGAACGGCAAGATCGACGGCGAAGTGATGGGCGCGTTGGCGGACTGGCTGGCGGTTCGTCTCAAGCCATGACGGACACCATGAACGACGAAGGACGCGAAGGACTCTTGGAGGCTTGATTGGAACTGAACCTGTCGTCGCGCTGGACGTTCTTCTATAAGTTCATCCTTCCGGTGCTCGCCATCGGGGGGCTGTGCTATGGCGCGTGGCGCGCTTTCGCCCATCCCGATGAGGTGCACGTGTCCAGCGGCATGCGCCCCGAGCAGGCATGGTTGATCGTGTTCGCCCTCGTGCCGGTCGTGACCGCGCTTCACTTGTGGATGCTCGCTCCGCTCAAGCGAGTGGTGCTCCAGGGCGACGACCTGCTGATCTCGAACTTCCTCGTCGAGATCAGCGTCCCGCTATCGGTCATCGAATCGATCAGCGGGCCGAGCGTGACGAACCCGAAGCGGTACACGGTCACGTTTGCTGAACCCACCGATTTCGGGCGACGCATTACCTTCCTGCCGCCGATGGTCTGGTCGATGAACTCGTGGGCCGAGGCTGAGGAGATAGGCGAGTTCCGAAGCGCGTGGGCGGCGGCGCGGGACGAAGCCACGAGCCGGCAGCGCTAACTCTCGACTGGAGCACGCGATGGTCACCATCTCCATTCACGACGACACGCTCGTCGTCTTCGTCCTCGGCAGCCACAAGTTCTTCGCCTTCAAGAGCCAACTGCTCGTGTCGCTCTCGCATGTGCGGAGCGCCCGGCACGACCCGGAACACGCCGAGCGCTGGTGGCACGGGCTCAAGATGCCGGGGACCGACATTCCCGGATACTTCGTCGCCGGGACGTTCTGGACCACCGACGGCTGGCGCTTCTGGGACGTGCGCGACACCGCCAACGCGGTGACGATCGAACTGCACGACGAGCAATTAGCGGAGATCATCGTCGAGGTGGCGGACCCGGCGGCCGTGGTGGCGATGATCAACGAGGCGATCAAGCACGTGCCGTAACTGCTACTGCCATTTCATTTCTCCCTGCGACTCCGTGTGCTCCGTGACTCCGTGGTATGCAGTTGTACCGGCCGTCCCTTGAACCGTCGTTTCATCACCGCAATGGCCGTGCGGCTCGAATCCACCAATACGCAGTCACGCCCATTGCGATCCGCGGCGTCGCCAAACGACCCGCTCCCGGCGAAGAAGTCGAGCAGCCGGTCGCCGGGGTTGGAGTGCACGCGTACGATGCGTTCGAGGATGCCCAGCGGCTTCTGCGTGGGATACCCTGTCTTCTCCTTGCCCGTGGGGCTTACGATGGTGTGCCACCACGTATCCGTCGGGACCTTCCCCCTGGCGGCTTTTTCCGCTCCCGCCAACCCCGGCGCCAGGTACGGCACGCGGTCGGTGGCCCCCACGTTGAACGTGAAGTGCCGCGGATCGCGGGCATACCACAGGATGTTGTCGTGCTTGGGGCTCCAGCGCTTGTTGGTGCGGCCGCCGTAGTCGTAGGCCCAGATGATCTCGTTGATGAACGACGAGCGCCCGAACAGCTGGTCGAGCATCACCTTGGCGTAGTGCACTTCGCGAAAGTCGAGGTGCACGAACAGCGACCCGGTGGGCGTGAGCAGCCGACGCGCCTCCACCAGCCGCGGCCCAAGGAAACCCAGGTAGTCGTCAAAAACGTCGCTGAACGAACTGCTCCCGGTGCGCACCTGCGTATACCGTGCGCCGTTGAACGCCACCCGCCCGCCCTTGGCCACGCGCGTCGCCTTCCAGCTCGTGCGCGTCTGCGCGCGCCCCGTGTTGAACGGCGGGTCGATGTAGATGAGGTCGAAGCTCGCATCGCCCAGGCGCGCGAGCACGTCGAGATTGTCGCCGTGGTGGATGTCTAGCACCCGGACAATCTGCTACCTGGCCGCCGGCGCCGCCCGAAACGTGAGGTTGAAGCTCACGACCACGTCGTCGGCAATCGGGTTGCCCGGCGGGCTGTAGCCAACCCCGAAGTCGGTGCGGACGATGGTGAAGCTTCCCTTGAAGCGGCCCATCTGTGCCTTGTCGTCCCAGAAGACCAGCGTCGCCGGGATGGTTACCGGCTTCGTGATGCCGCGAATGGTCAGGTCGCCGGTGACGTTCAGGCGCGTGTCGCTGAGCTTGTTGACGATCTTCGACGTGAAGGTGATCTGCGGAAACGAGTCGGCAAAGAAGAAGTCCTTGCTCCGCAGGTGGTTGTCGCGACGCTCGTTGCGCGTGTTCACGCTCTTCGTCTCGATGACGAGCTTCACCGATGACTTCTCCCACGCCGTGGGATTGAACATGATGTCGGCGTCCCACTTGTCCCAGAAACCGTGCGCGTCCAGCAGGCGCGCCTCGGCGACGAAGTTGATCTCGCTGTGGGCGCCATCCTTCACGAACTTCGTGTCCTGCGCCACGGCGGCCGTGGCCGAGAGCAGGACGAACAAGCCGGCAATGCAACGCATCGGCAACGACTCCCGAACAAGGGCGGTGGATCACAGCTGGCCGGGGGGCCAATGGAAGAGGATGGAAGATTAGCTCAGTACTGAGGTAACTGCAAGGGGCAGGAGCAGATGCTAGATACGAGGTGCTAGGAGCTAGGAGCTAGGAGCTAGGAGCTAGGAGCTAGGAGCTAGGAGCTAGGAGCTAGGTGGCGATCCTATCTAGCACCCAGCTCCTAGCACCTAACTCCTACTTTCCCGCCATATAGATCCGCACCGCAACGGGTACTCCCACCGCGTGCCGCTCCCGCCCCACCGCCACCGTCAGCGGTCCGTCGAACGGCGCCCGGTCCACCAGGCGCAACGCCACGCCGGGACGGATGCCCAGCTCGCCGAGGTAGCGCAGCAGGGCGGGATCGCGATCGCTCATGCGCGCCACTCGCGCCTGCCCTCCAACCGCGAGGTCGTTGAGGGTGCGCAACCGGGTATCGTCCACCGTGCCGTCGGCGCGCGGAATGGGCGCTCCGTGCGGATCGATCCTGGGGTGCCCGAGTGCGGCCGCCATCCGCTCGATCAGTTCGGCGCTCGCCGCGTGCTCCATCTGCTCGGCCTCGTCGTGCACCCCATCCCAGCCGTAGCCCAGCCGGGTGACGAGAAAGCTCTCGAGAATCCGGTGGCGGCGGATCATCTGCAGCGCCACGCGTCGTCCCTTCGCCTTGAGGCGTGCGCCGCGATAGCGCTCCACGGCCACCAACCCTTGCCGCGCCAACCGGTGGATCATTCCGCTCACCGACGCCGGGGCGATGCCGAGCCGATCAGCGATGGCGGTGGTGGCCGCCGCGTCGCCATCACGCTCGATTTCGTAGATGACCTTGAGGTAGTCCTCGGCCTGTCGCGTGAGGGGAGCGCGGGCCGGAGTCATGGCGCGCGCCGGAATTGCGACTCGCGAAACACAGGCTTCCAGGGATAGGCACGCATCACGGAGCTCGCGCAGAACCCGGGTCAGGTCTCTTCTGGCCGGCGCGAACGAGCAGAATTGGTATTGCCGTACTATGTCGAACTTCCTTGATCGTGCTGCCATGAATCAAGTCGCCGATGAGCCGGTGACCGTGGCTGGCCATCGCGATGAGGCTGCACTGTTCACTTTCGGCGACCTTGACAATCTCCTTGGGCGGGTCGCCCAGCGCGAGGAGCGTGTCCGCCGCCAATCCCTGGGCGCGCAGCTGCGCCGCGATTCTCTCGAGATAGGCGCGGTCGGTCTTCATCTCCTCCGACTCGGCGAGCTGGAGTTCGTTGAAATTACGAGCCGCCCAGCCATCGGCGACATGCAGCAGCAGCACTTCCGAGCCGAGACGCCGGGCCATTTCCGCGACGTGCGGGATGATGGCGTCATCCGCCGGACCGTTTTCGAGGGCCATCAGGATCTTTCTATACATGAGCTTCAGCTCCTGCGGACGGTTCCATCAACCGACGATGATGCGCCAGACTTCCCGGAGCGACTCCGGCAGACTGTAAAGGTCCATAACGGTAATCACGATGGCGCTGCCCCACCCCAGCGCGAGCAGGAACCAGCCGTTGCGCCACTGGCCCATGATCTTGCGCGACGAGGTGAAGTGCAGCAGCGGAAACATGGCAAACGGCAGGATGATGCAGAGGACGACCTGGCTCAAATTGACCAAGTCGGTGACGCTGCCGCTACCGCGGATGCTGATGATGAAGATGGCGGGCACCACGGCGAGCAGGCGCGAGATCATCCGGCGCAGCCACGGGCGGATGCGCCAGTTCATGAAGCCTTCCATGACCACCTGCCCGGCCAGCGTGCCCGTGATGGTGCTGCTCTGGCCGCTGGCGAGCAGCGCCACGGCAAACAGCGTGCTGGCGGCCGTCGTGCCCAGCAACGGCGCCAGTGTCAGGTGCGCGATGCGAATCCAGTCGCTGTCCGGATTGAACGAGACCACCTGCCCGCCTGCTGCGACGACGCTCTGCTTGCCGTAGAACACCGTTGCCGCGAGCACGAGAATGGCCGCGTTCACGAGGAAGGCGATGGTCAGGGCAACGGTGGCATCGACGGTATTGAACCTGATGGCGGTACGGATGGAGCTTTCATCATGACCGACCCTGCGTGACTGCACGAGGGCCGAATGCAGGTAGAGGTTGTGCGGCATGACCGTCGCGCCGATCATGCCGATGGCGATCACCAGCATGCCGGTCTGATGCAGGTCCGGTCGCACCAGCGCGCGGGCCATCTCGGAGAAGACGGGCTGGGTCTGTGGCAGGACAAAGATCTCAATGCCGTAACACACACCGATGGTCAGCACAAAGACGGCGACCACCGCTTCGATCATCCTCATGCCCATTCCCTGCAGTGACAGCAGCAGCAGCACGTCGAACGCGGTGATGACGATCGCCCATCCAATCGGGATGTGGAAGAGCAGGTTCAAGGCGACCGCGCTGCCCAGCGACTCAGCCAGGTCCGTAACCGCCACCGCGATTTCCATGACAATCCAGTTGGGCCAGCGCGACCAGCGTGGATAGAAATCGCGACAACATTGCGCCAGATCCTTGCCGGTAGCCACGCCGAGTCGCGCGGAAATGACCTGAAGGATCACGGCCATGAAGCTGGCCAGCGCCACCACCCAGAGCAGACCGTACTTGAACTGGGCACCGCCAGCGAGGTCGGTGCCCCAGTTGCCCGGGTCCATGTAGCCGACGCTGATGAGAATGGCCGGCCCGGAAAAGGCCATCCATTGTCGCCAGAAGCCGGCCTTGGCGTTCGGCACGGTCACGGTGCGGTGGACTTCCGACAGTGAGACTTGTTTCGCCAATTCGTCCGACCGCCCGCCGGGAGCGCCCGGCGCGGACGAGTTCGAGTCCGGAGAGCTCACCCCAGGCTCCGGGGGTGCGGACGCGCCTGGCATGGCGCAAGAATAGTATGTGACACGGAACGAAGTTAGTATGTACTAACTTTCGGCGCAAGCGACGGCGAGGGTATTACGGCGGAACTCCCGATCATCCGGATTACGGGGATTTACACGGATACGGCAAACTGACCAGGGGGTGTGGGCACCGATCGATCGCGCCAACATCTCCTGCTTTCGCAGTTGCAGTATCGGTGCAATCCCCAAAATCCGTTCAATCGGGAGTTCTGCAGTAAGGGTACCCCTCATCTGAAGCCAGCACCGCCGCGACCCGGCGCGTAGTCCGTACGTCATCGCCCTGACGGCGGACGCCGAGACACGCTAATTACACGACAGTCACGAACCCCCGAGAGGACCCATGCGCCGTTTCTTCCTTGTCCTTGCGCTATTCGCTGCGCCGGCGGCTGCCATCGCCCAGCAGGCCACGCCGGCTACCGGCAGCAAGCATCCGTTGACGCTCAGCGAACTGCTGACCTGGAAGTCCATCCGTACGCCGCTGGTCTCCGACGATGGCAAGTGGTTTGCCTACATCCTGGCTCCCAACGAAGGTGATGCCGACGTGGTGCTCCGCCCGGCGGCCGCGGACGGCAAGGAAATGAAGTTCCCCATTGGCGAACCGCCGGCTGGGGGAGCAGGTGGTCGTGGTGGCAGCGCCGCGGCGCCGATGGCATTGTCGGGCAACGGGCGCTGGGCCGCATTCGCGGTCTACCCCAGCGCGGCCGATGCGAAGCGCGCACGGCGCACTCGCCGGACGCTGACCAACAAGCTCTCGGTGGTCGAGCTCGCCACCGGCACCAAGCGTGACTTCGAGCGCGTGCGTGCGTTCCGGTTTGCCGGCGACAAGTCCGACTGGCTGGCGGTGCACCACGCGGCACCTGAAGCGCCAACGGGAACCGGCGGCGGTGCTGCCGGCGCCGCTCCCGGCGGCGGTGCCGCCGTAAGTGGTGGCACGATCCTGGAACTCGTGAACCTCGCTGGCGGGACGCCTATTTCCGTGGCGGGGGTCGGTGAGTTTGAGTTCGACGAGTCCGGGCGCTGGATCGCCTACACACTCGACGCGCGCGACCTGATCGGCAACTCGGTGCAGCTGCGCGAACTCGCCACGGGCATCACGCGCTCGCTCGACGCGCAAAAGGTGAGCTATCGGCGCCTGGCGTGGATCGACTCGGGTGACGCGCTCTCGGCGCTGCGGTCCACGGCGGACAGCGCCACAAACGATACGTCGTACGCGGTGATCGGCTGGTCGCACCTTGCCGCGGCGACGCCGACGGCGGTGGAGGTGACGTCGAAGTCGGCGGGCATCGACGGCGGACTGGTGATGAGTGGCGACCGCGCCCCGCGCTGGAGCGAGTCGCAGAACGTCCTCTACTTCGGCCTGCGCGAACCGCGGCCGCCGCGGCCGCGCGAGAGCGGCTCGTTTACGCCGCCCAGTCCGGGCGGCGTGGCCCCGGGCGCCGGGAATACCGGCCAGGTGGCAGCGGCACCGCAGACCGACGAGGACACGCCGTCACTTATCCTGTGGCACTGGAAGGACCCGCGCTTGCAGGCGCAGCAGCAGGTGCAGGAAGGGCAGGACAAGAGCTTCAGCTATCTGGCCGCGTACAACGTGGCGCTCGGCAAGGTGGTGCGCCTGGCCGACGTGAAGATGCGTGACGTTGCCACGTCGAGCCGCGATCACTGGGCCGTGGGCACGGACATCACGCCGTACGAGCGGCAGGCGAGCGTGGACGGCAAGGCGTTCCGCGATGTCCATGCGATCGACATCACCACCGGCGCGCGCAAGCCGCTGGCCACCAAGCTGCGCGGCGCCGGCGGGTTTGGCGGCGGCGGCATGTTCTCGCCCGATGGCGAGCGCTACGCCTTCTACGACGCCGGCGACTACAAGGTGTACGAGTTTGCCACGGCCACCACGCGCATGCTCACCACGGGCGTGGCGGCCGCGTTCTGGGACGATGAGGATGACCACAACACGATAAAGCCCGCGGCAGCGCCGCCGGTGGGCTGGAGCAAGGACGGCAGCGCGTTCCTGGTGCGCGACAACTGGGACATCTGGAAGCTCCCGCTCAAGGGCACGGCCCTGAACGTCACGGGCAACGGCAAGAAGGACCGCATTCGTTATCAGGCCCGCGTAGCTGCCCCGTACCGCGAGCGCGGCATCGACCTTGCCAAGCCGATGTATGTGGAGACGTACGGCGAGTGGACCAAGAAGGAGGGCCTCTCGCGCGTGGACGCCGTGAAGGGCGGCGCGACGGTCGTCACGTGGGAGGACGCCAAGGTCGACTACCGCAAGGCGCGCGACGCGGACGCCTGGTTCTTCACGCGGCAGACCAACGTGAAGTTTCCCGACTGGTATGCCGCCGACGCCGGGCTCACTGCCGAGCGACGGCTCACCGACGCCAACCCGCAGCAGAAGGACGTGGCCTGGTCGAGCGGCTCGCGGCTGATCACGTATGTCTGCGACAAGGGCGACACCGTGCAGGCCGCGCTCTTCCTGCCGGCCAACTACGAGGCGGGCAGGAAGTACCCGACGCTCACCTACATCTACGAGAAGCTGTCACAGGGCCTCAATGTGTATCCGCAGCCCAACGCGACCCGCTACGCCAACCCGGCGGTCTACACGTCGCGCGGCTACGCCTTCCTGCAGCCGGACATCACCTACAAGCTCGATGATCCAGGCCGTTCGGCGGTGGGATGCGTGGTGCCGGCGGTGAAGGCGGCCATCGCCACGGGCATCGTGGATCCGGCGCACGTGGGCCTGCAGGGACACAGCTGGGGAGGCTACCAGACCACCTTCATCACGACGCAGACCGACATCTTCAAGACGGCCATTGCCGGCGCCCCGCTCACCGACATGGTGTCGATGTTCAGTTCGGTCTACTGGAACTCGGGGACGGCCAACCAGCCCATCTTCATATCGAGCCAGGGGCGGTTCTCCGACTCGTACGCGAAGAACCCCGACCCGTACATCCGCAACTCTCCCAACCGGTTCGCCACCAACCTCCACATCCCGTTCATGATCCTGCACAACGACCGGGACGGCGCGGTGGACTTCAACCAGGGCATCACCTACTACAACACGCTCCGCGAGCTGGGCAAGGACGTGGTGCTGCTGGAATACGTGGGCGAGAATCACGGCCTGGCGCGTCCGGCGAACCAGAAGGACTACGCCGTGCGCATGCAGGAGTGGTTCGACACGTTCCTGCGCGACCAGCCGGCTCCTGACTGGCTGAAGAACGGCGTGCCGCGCTTGGAGATGGAACAACATCTCAAGGACCGCAAGTCGCTGGTGGATCCGACCGCGAAGAAGGCGGAGGAGAAGAAGGTCACGCCCTGAGCATTCATTGTTCGGACGGTTCTACTGCAGAACTCCCGATTGAACGGATTTCGCAGATTTCGCGGATACTGCAACCAAACGAGAAAGGGGCTCAGCGCGGCGTTGAGGACGCGGTCGGCGGGCGACGATGCGGCGGCAGCGCTTCAGGCGGATCCACATGCAGCGTGGCTTGTGCCGATGGCAGGGCGGCGTTGATCGCCTTCTCCATTTGGTGTGCCGCGGCGTGTGCCATGCTCAAGGTCAGGTCCCCGCGCAGCGTCACGTGCGCCTCGATGTAGCGCTGGCTGCCCGACTTGCGTGTACGCAGGTTGTGCCACTCCAGCACCTCCGGATGATTCTTGAGGATCGCTTCGATCGTCCGCAGTTCGTCCGCGGGCAGGCTGTGATCGAGCAGGTGGCCGGCTGAACTCAATGTCAGCTGGACGCCGATTTTCAGGATGAACAGGGCAACGGCAATGGCGACGATCGGATCGACGATGTCGAAGGCATTGGTGCCGGTGAACGTCCGCGCTCCCCACACGATGGCCAGCCCCACGGCGACGCCAAGTGACGTATAGACGTCAGTGGACAAGTGATGCGCATCTGCCTCGAGCGCCAGGGAGTCCTCTCGCTTGGCGACCCTGAAGAGATACCGCGACACGAGGATGTTGGCGACGACCGAGACGGCCATGACGGCCGTCCCGAGACCGAGGTGCTCGGTCTCTCCGCCGCGCATGATCTTCTTCACGGCTTCAACCACGATCCAGATCGCGGCCAGGATGATCAGTGCCGCTTCGACGGCGCCCGATATCGCCTCGACCTTTCCATGTCCATATGGATGCTCCGCATCGGCCGCCTTGTCGGACTTGCTGACCGACACCCAGGCGATCAGGGAAGCCAACAGGTCGTTCGCCGAGTGGATCGCTTCGGAGATGATGCTCACCGAACCCGACAGGAATCCAACGGCAAGCTTCAGCAGCACGAGGGTGCTGTTCGACGCCACCGAGACTGCGGCAGCCCGGCTCTTGGGAGACATGGTCATGACGCGGGGCGCAGCCGATCGCGCATGGCGAACCAGACGCCCCAGCCGACGCACCAGCCAAAGAGCATGCCGAGCATCACGTCGCTGAAGAAATGCGCGTGGGCGAGGATGCGCGTCACGCCGCACCCGGCGGCCAGCGAATACCAGACCCACCGTGCGCGCGGGAAGAGCCGCGCCATCGCGGTGACCGCCGAGAATGCCACCATCGTGTGACTGCTCGGCCAGGCGAGGCCGCTGGTCGAAAATGGATGGTCGCTCCACGGGCGGAAGCTGTACAAGCCGTCGAGCACGTCGGGACGCTCGCGCCGTAACAGCAGCTTGAGGACCTCGCACAGCAATCCGCCGACGATCACCGACATGACCAGATACCACGCACGCGCCGCCGCGCGCGCCGCGGCCTCGGGCTTCTCGTTCAGCCACATGGCGAGTGCGGCGACGCCCCACGTGGGCGCAAAGCCCATGATGCGCAGCAACCTCGCCCAGTCCTGGTCGTAGACGTTCTTGTAATAGGCGTGGTCGTACACCCACTTGTCGGCCAGCATCGGGAGCGCACCAAACACCAGTACGCAACCCAGCAGCCACATCGTGCGCTGCGCCGTGCCGCCACCCCACTGCGTATCGGTCTCGCTCATCGCCAGAGTGCCTCGAAGGTGCAAAGGATGCTGTCGGTCATGCCCCAAATCACATGCTCGTCGATCATGATGGCCGGGCGCTGCAGCTGCCCACCGCGAATGTCGATGGTGACCTCGCGCCGGCGCCCAGGATCGAAAACGTGGCGCAGGGGCGCCCAGAACGACTCGGCAACCTCTTCACTGTGCACCAGCGTGGGGCGCGCGCGGATGGCAAAGACATATGGCCGCACGATGATCGGCGGGAGATAAGGATTTCGCGGACGAAGTTCGTCGAGTTCGCCGAGCAGTTCCCCGTGCACCGCGAGGTCCAGGCCGATTTCCTCGCACGTTTCGCGCATCGCTGTGAACAGGAGCGAATTCTCCCCCTCGTGCCGGCGTCCGCCGGGAAGCGCGATCTGTCCGCTCCACGGGTCGCCAGTGCGCGTCGCGCGCTTGATGAAGAGCGCCTCGAGTCCGTCGTCGCCCGCATGCAATACGAGCGCGACGGCGGCTTCGCCGAACGGTTCGTCACGCTCGGCCGGCGTCGGCACGCGCACCGACAGCGCCCGCGCGATGCGCTCGAGCTCCGGATGGCGGGACGTGCCGGATTTCATGAGGGCGGACACTGGACGTTGGACATGGGAAGGCAACCCCAAATATCGCCCAGTCCCTGCCCGCGCGCTTGCGCCCGGCGTTCATGTGGGCGAGCATCTTCGCACCCCTTCGCCGAGTCCCACATGCGCTCCCGACTGATCGTCGCCCTCGCCGCCGTCACCCTCGTCACGACCGCCGGCACTCTCCTCGCCCGAGCGCAAGGGGCGCAGCCCTCGCCGCTGAAGCGCACCGTCCTGCAGACGCACGCCCTGATTTCAGTGCCAGGGCACGAGGGAATCACCGTGCTGGCCGAACTCGCCGTCGGCGGCTCGGCGCCGCGCCACACGCACCCGGGCGAGGAGTTCGTCTACGTGCTCGAGGGCACGGCGACGTTCGACATGGCCGGCCAGCCACTGCTCGCGATCAAGGCGGGCGACGCCTTCTTCATCCCGCCCAACACGCCGCACGTCGCCAGGAACACCGGCACGGTGCCGCTGAAGTTGCTGAGCAACTACATCATCCCCACCGGCCAGCCGTTGGCCACGCCGGCGCCGTAGGGACCGACGGTCCGGCCATCGATGCAACGGCGGCGATGGCCGCTGCTGGACCGTGCCCGTAGCTTCTCTGCATGCAATTCGCCATCAAGGTCCTCTTCGGGCTCGCCGCCGGTTTTGCGGTGGGCCTCGCGATCACCGCCGGATACGCCGACTTCCTCGCGCCGGCAACGCGCGTGCTCGACACCGCGGGGACCATGTGGATTGCCGCCATCCGCATGACGGTGATCCCGCTGGTGATGAGCAGCATCATCGCCGGCGTGAATCGCGCCCCCGATGCAGCGACCATCGGGCGGCTCGGCGGGCGGGCCGTCACCTTCTTCGTGGTGGCCACGACGATTGCCGCCGTGATGAGTATTGCACTCGGCGCCCCGTTGATGGCGCGAATCACCCTTGACCCCGCCGCCGTGGCTGCGCTGCGCGCGACCGCCAGCACGGCCAGCGCGACGACCGGCTCAATGCCGACGGTGTCGCAGTGGTTGATAGACCTGGTGCCGCTGAACCCGGTGAAGGCGGCGGCCGACGGCGCCATGCTGCCACTGATCGTCTTTACGCTCGCGTTTGGCATCGCGACCACCCGGGTGGACCACGCGCACCGCGCATCGTTCATCGCGGTGGTGGAAGCCATCCAGGACGCCACGCTGCGCATGGTGCGCTGGGTCATCGATCTCGCCCCGTACGGCGTGTTCGCGCTCGCCGTGCCGCTGGCCGCCAAGCTGGGACTGTCCGCGCTGGGTGCCATGGCCAGCTACACCGTGATCGTCTGCGGCATCAGCACGCTGTACTGCGCCACCATACTGTACCCGGCCGCGGCCATTCTCGGGCGCGTCCCGTTGTCCGTCTTCGCGCGTGCCTGGCTGCCCGCGCAGGCGGTGGCATTCAGTTCGCGATCGTCGATGGCGGCGTTGCCGGCGATGATCGAGATCGCGCGGGACAAGCTCAAGCTCCCGGCCTCGATTCACGGCTTCCTCATTCCGCTCGCGGCCTCGACATTCCGCCCGGGCGCGGGAGTGGGGCAGATTCTCGGCGCGCTGTTCATCGCGAGGCTCTATGGCATTCCGATTGGCATGGGCGGCCTGGTTGCCATCACCGCCACGGCGCTCGTGACCTCGTTCTCGGTGCCCGGTATCCCGGGCGGTTCGATCGTCGCGATGGTGCCCGTGCTGATGGTCGTCAACCTTCCCGTCGAGGGCATCGGCATCCTGCTGGGTGTCGACACCATCCTCGACATGTTCCGCACGACGACCAACACCACCGGGCACCTCACCGCCGCGATGGTGCTGGCGCATGGCGAACGGGAGACCGAGGACGCGATCACCCAGCCCGTATGAGCGTGGCAGTGCTGCTGGCCCTCCCCTGGCTGGTGCTGCCGGGTCTCGCGCTCTGGCGTCTCTCGCGCTCGACCTTCCTGAGGGACGAATCCGCAACGCCTCCCCGTGACGCGCCGTTCGCCAGCGTCATCTGCCCGGCCCGTAACGAAGCCCGTCACATCGATGGCTTCGTGCGTGCCGCACTGGCCAGCACGTACCCGCGCTTCGAGTTGATCGTCGTCGACGACCACTCCACCGATGACACCGCCGCGCTGGCCCGCGCCGCCGGTGCGGGCGACGCTCGGCTGATCGTCCTTGATGCACCACCACTGCCCACCGGCTGGTTCGGCAAGCAGTGGGCGTGCCACGCAGCGGCGCAGCGCTCGCGCGGCAACGTGATGCTCTTTACCGATGCGGACACGCGCCACGGGCCCGAACTGCTCGTGCGTGCCGTCAACGCCATGCAACGCCGGCAGAGTGACCTGCTCTCCGTCGCCGGTCGACAGGAGCTGGTCTCATTCTGGGAGCGCGTGGTGCAGCCCACGGTGTTCACCGTGCTCTTCTCGGCATTCGGCGGCACCGACGCCGTCAGCAACACCACGCACCCGAAGTCGAAGATCGCCAATGGGCAGTGCCTGCTGGTGCGCAACGACACGTATCGCGCGCTGGGTGGCCACGAGGTGGTGCGCGCATACGTGGCCGAGGACCTGATGCTGGCGCAGCGGTGGTGCGCGGCCGGCAAACGCGTACATCTCGTGGGAGGCCTCGAGTTCATGTCGACCCGCATGTACGGATCGCTGGGCGAGATCATCGAGGGATGGGCGAAGAACGTATTTGCCGCCGGGCGCTACGTGGTGAGCGACCTCCCGGCGGTTCAGGTGCTGATGCGAGTGGCCATGCCGCTGCTGCCGAGCCCGGGTTGGTTTCCCTTTGTGGCGCTGGTGCTGGGACTGACCGGTGTCGCGCCCTCATCGTGGGCCGTTTTCGGGGCCGCCGCGTATGGGGCGTCGGTCTGCTTCGCGATGATCGCCGCACGACTGATCGGGATTCCCCTGTGGTACGGGTTCCTGCACCCGCTGGGCGCGTGCGTAGCCAGCTACATCTACGCGAAGGCGGCGTGGAGGGGCGACAAGGTGACATGGAAGTCTCGGGACTACACGGCGGGGTGAGTGCGGGGTGCGGGGGTTTGGTGCGGGGGCGCGCCCCCGCACCCCGCACTCCACCTATCTTTGGTGGGTGACCCAATCCGCCCTGTTGTTCGATCTCGATGGCACCGTCGTTGACTCCATCGAACTCATCGTCCAAGCCGCCGAGTACGCATACGACGGCCGGGAAGGCCCGCGACCGACGCGCACCGAGTGGATGGCCCTCATCGGCACGCCGCTGGCACCGATGCTTCGCCGCTGGGCGCGTGACGAAGCAGATGTCACGTTCCTGTGGGACCGGTACCGCGAGTTCCAGGTGGAGCACCACGACAGTCTCGTGACCGCCTATCCGGGCGCGGTGGAGCTGGTGCGGCGCCTGCACGCGCATGGCCGTCCGCTCGCCATCGTCAGCTCGAAGCTCGAGGCGGGTATCAGACGCAGCCTCGACTTCATCGGGATCACCGAGTGCTTTGCAACGCTCATCGGCATTGACGCCACGGTGAAGCACAAGCCCGATCCCGAGCCGGTGTTCCTCGCACTCGAGCGCCTCGGTGCGGCGCCAGGGGATGCCTGGTTCATCGGTGACTCGCCGTATGACGTGCAGGCGGGACGGGCGGCCGGCATGCGCACCATCGGCGTGCTGACCGGCCCGTACGACCGCGCCGCGCTGGCGGGGGCAGGCGCCACGCATATCGTGACGGCGCTCACGGAGATCGAAGCCCTGGTGTAGCGCGAGCGCTGCAACGCAAGCGATCGACCGGCGCTGCGTTGGCACGATGATGGTTGGCGGGCGATGCGGCAGCACCGTGCCTGCATGCTCACCATCACTGATTGCGCCACGCTGCTGCAGCGCGCCGCCGGACGACCCGGGCGACTGGCCGTGCTTCGGGCGCTTGGCTTCCAGTCCCCCGTGGGAACGCTCGACGGTGCCGCGGCGCTTCGGCTCGGGCTCGACGACGACACGCGACGCGCCGAGGTGGCCGCCGGCCGCGGCACGCTCCGCGCGTTGCTGCTCGATGTCCGCGCCGGCGCCACCCTGCGGGACTCGGTGGGGCGCGCCGCGCGCCGCGTCTCCAGCCGTGCCCCCGAGCTGTTGTGGCTGGTGCTCGCGTACCGGCGCGGCGGGGAGGTCGTGCTCGCCGTTCCCGCGCCCGGCGGCGCGCAGGGTGTCGCGGCGCTGCTCGTCGATCCGGCGAACGTGCGCTCTGCCGACGCCGAGTCGCTGGCGGCGCTCATCGGGGCATCGGGTGACAGCGACCTCGATACGCACCTGCGGTGGCGCGAGTCGCTGGGGCGCGACGCGCTGACCCGGCGGTTCTACCGCGACCTCGAGCACGCGGTGCGCGCACTTGGCGCGGGCGCGCTTGGCGTGGCGAGCGACGAGGTGCGCCAAAGCCTCGCGCTGCGATGCGTCTCGCGCCTCCTCTTCCTCTCGTTCCTCGAAGCGAAGGGCTGGCTCGACGGAGACCGGGCGTTCCTGTCGCGCCAAGTGGCGGCACGCGGCGACAACCTGCACCGCGCACTGCTCGAGCCGCTCTTCTTCGGCACGCTCAATGCGCCCATGGCCCGGCGCGCGGCGGCGGCGCGCGCCTTTGGCCGCCTTCCCTTTCTCAACGGCGGGCTGTTCACGCGAGACCCCGTCGAGAAGCGGCACCGCGCGCTGCGATTTGCCGATCACGACATCGCGCACGTGGTGGGCAACCTGCTGGCGCGATACCGCGTGACGGCACACGAGGGTTCGGCCGGGTTCTGCGAAGCCGCCGTCGACCCCGAAATGCTCGGCCGCGCGTTCGAATCGCTGATGGCCAGTGACGACCGGAGGAAGACCGGCGCCTTCTACACGCCGCCGGCGATGATCCAGCGCATCACCGATGCGGCCCTCGACGCCGCAATCCACGATCCGGCGACTCGCGCGGTGCTCGACGAGGCGCGCAGCGGTCGCGTGGCCGATGGCCAGGCGGCAGCGCGACTGCGCCTCGCACTCGGCGACCTGCGCATTCTCGACCCGGCGTGCGGCACCGGAGCGTTCCTGGTACACGCGCTGACGGAAATCGCCCGCCTGCTCGCCGCGGCGCACGACGATCGCCCCGAACACGCACGACGGCGCGCCGTGCTGGCCCAGTCGATCTTCGGCGTGGACATCAATCCCACGGCCGTCTGGCTCTGTGAGCTGCGCCTCTGGCTGGCCGTCGTCGTGGACAGTCCCGAGCAGGATCCGTTGTGCGTGTCGCCGCTTCCCAACCTCGACCGGCACGTCCGCTGCGCCGACGCGCTTGCGGGGCCTGCGTTCGACGTCGGCGCCGGCCATGATGCCGGCGTCACGCGACTGCGCCAGCGGTATGGGCGCGCCACGGGCCCGCGCAAGCGCTCGCTGCAACGGGCACTGGACCGCGCGGAACGCCGCCTGGCCGTGGACGCGCTCGAGGCGCGCATCGTGCAATCAGGAGCGCAGCGGCGCGACCTCGTCTGCGCCCTGCGCGGCCGCGACCTGTTTGGCGGGCGCCGCGTGGCCACGGCCACCGAGCGCGCGGCCCTCGACACTTGGCGCGCCCACGCCCGGTCATTGCGTCGCGCGCTCGCGGCGCTTCGCGCCGGCGGCGCCGTGCCCTTCGGCTTTGCGACGCACTTCGGTGATGTCGCCCGCCGCCGCGGCTTCGACATTGTTTTCGGAAATCCCCCATGGGTGCGACTGCACCGCATCGCCCCCGCCGATCGCGCCCGGTTGCGGACGCAGTATGCCGCGTTCCGCAACGCCGCGTGGCGCGCGGGCGCCGCGGCCAGCGGGGCGGTGACCGGCTTCGGCATGCAGGTCGACCTCTCGGCGCTGTTCGCCGAACGCGCCGTCTCGCTGGTGCGTCCCGGCGGCGCCGTGGCGCTGCTGGTGCCAGCCAAGCTGTTCCGCAACCTCGCCGGCGGCGGCTTGCGATCCCTGCTCTCGGAGACCACCACGCTGCTGCGCTGCGAGGACCATTCCGAGGGACGTGCGCTGTTTGACGCGGCCGTGTACCCCGCGGTCATCGTCTTCCGGCGAAACAGCGACACCGGCAACCACCCACTGCCAGCCACCAACCACCAAGCACTGGCCACCAACAGCTCTCTGCCTATGTCCGACGTTTCCTGCGCCGTTATGCGGCGCGACGTCGCCTATTGCTGGCGCGCGCCGCGTGCCTCCCTTGCCCTAGAGGCCAGCGACGGTGCCCCGTGGCTGCTGCTGCCACCGCCAGCCCGCGCCGCCTTCGACGCGCTGGCCTCTCAGGGGATTCCGCTGGGCAACTCGTTGTTTGGCCGGCCGCTGCTCGGGGTGAAGAGCGGATGCAACGACGCCTTCGTGGTGCGCCCCGACAGCAACTGGCGCGAAAGGTCGCGCGGCGCGGTGTGCGACGTGAGCGGCGGTGAACGGCGTGGCGGCGTGGAGCGCGAACTGCTGCGCCCCGTGCTGCGCGGCGAGAATCTCGCGCCCTTCGCGGCCACGCCAACCGCCGAGGCGATCATCTGGACGCACGACGACGACCTGCAGCCGCGTCGCAGGCTCCCGGCGCAGGCCGGCCACTGGTTCTCGCACTGGAGGCACCTGCTCGAGCGACGCGCCGACGTCGGGTCGCGCGACCGCTGGTGGTCGCTCTTTCGGGTGGAGGGGGCAGCGGCCGGGTGGCGAGTGGTTTGGGGGGACGTGGGACGCACGCCGCGTGCCGTCGTGCTCGCTCCCGACGACGACACCGTGCCGTTGAACAGTTGCTACCTGGTACGCGCGCCGTCGGGTGATGATGCCGACGCGCTGGCCGCCTGGCTCAACGCGCCGCTCGCTGTGGCCTGGCTCAGCGCCATCGCCGAGCCCGCGCGGGGCGGCTATCACCGCTTCCTCGGCTGGACGATGGCGCGGCTCCCGCTGCCGGTTGACTGGCCCGTGGCACGCGCCCTGCTTGCGCCCGCGGGATGCGCGGCGCGCGGTGGCACGGCACACACGGCGGCCGAGTTGCACGCGCTGTCCCTGCGGGCATTTCGGTTGAGCGCTGCCTCGATGGAACCGCTGATCACGTGGATGCACTCGTAGAAGTTCGCGCTCGCATTGCCGCCGCGCTCGCCGGGCAACGGCAGCCCGTTGATGTCACGCTCGGCGCCATCACGCTGAGGCCGCATCAGGTGGATGCCGTGCACCGCCTTCGCGACGCGCTGCAGGCCTACGGCGGCGCGCTGCTCGCCGATGCGGCCGGTCTCGGCAAGACGTATGTGTCGCTGGCGGTGGCTCGCGAGCTGGGTGGCGCGGTGGTGGCTGCGCCGGCGGCGTTGCGCGCGCAGTGGCGGCTAGCCGCGGATCGCGCGGACGTGCCCATCGACTGGTGTTCGCTCGAAACGCTCAGCCGGCGGCCGATCAGCAGCGGCCACGCGCTCCTCGTCATCGATGAGGCGCATCACCTGCGGAACCCCGGCACGAAGCGCTACGCGAACGTCGCCACGCTGGCCACGGGCAAGCGGGTGTTGTTGCTGACCGCCACGCCGGTGTACAACCGGCCGGCAGAGCGCGACACACTGCTGGCGTTGTTCCTGGGAGCGCGCGCCGGTGCACTCGACGCCGGCGTTCTCGCCCGGCTCGTCGTGCGGCGCGAAGCCGACCCACTGCTGCTGCCGGCGCGCCGAGCCACCCGCTGGTTGAAAGCGCCTTCAGCGCCGGGCATCGGCGGCGCGTTGCGGGCGTTGCCGCCACCGCTCCCGGCTGCCGACGGACGCTTGGCGGCGGCACTGGTGGCGCTGACACTCGCCCACGCCTGGTCGTCGAGCGTTGCCGCACTTGATGCCGCGGTGCGTCGCGCCATCCACCGCGCGCGGGCGCTGGACGACGCGCTTTCCGCCGGCCGCTGGCCCACCCGCCGCGAACTTCGCGCATGGGTGACAAACGACGAGTCATCACAACTGGCCTTTGCCGAGCTCGTCGCCACGCCGTCCAGCGGCGATTCGGGCGCGGCTCGGGCAGTGGTCGCGCGACATATCGCGGCGCTCGACACGCTGCGAGCGATCACCACCACGCGCATCGCCACCGACACCAACTCGCGCGCCGGGACGCTGCGAAAACTCCTGCGTACGCATCCAGGTGCCACCATGGTCGCGTTCTCCCGGTACGCCGGCACCGTCGATGCGCTCTGGCGTGCGCTGCGATTCGAGCCGGGCGTGGTGGCGATCACGGCCTCCGGCGTACGATCCGCCGGCGGCGGGCTCCGGCGGCGCGATGTACTGGCCGCGCTCGCATCGGGCGACGCCACGAGCAGTGTGATGCCGCTGAGGCTCGTGCTCAGCACCGACCTGCTGAGCGAAGGCCTCGACCTGCGCGCCGCGTCGGTGGTGGTGCACCTCGATCAACCCTGGACGCCGGCCCTGCTCGACCAGCGCGAGGGGCGTGCCGCGCGGCTCACGTCGCCGCATACGACGATCGCGGTGTATGCGATGCGTCCACCGCGGGGCGCGGAGCGACTGCTGGCACTTTGTAGTCGCCTGAGAACGAAACGCGCGGCAATGGAACTCGGCACCGCAGCGGGCCGTGCGCGCGAGGCGCTGTTAACGTTGGTCCGGCCCTGGTTGCCGGCACAGCCGGTGCGGCGCACGGGTGGCAGCATCGCCACGGCGCGCGCTGGCACCAGCGGCTGGGTGGCGGCGGTGCGCGATGCGGGCGGAAGCTCTAGGGTCATCGCATCATCCGATGGAGACGACGCCGTGGTGGAGAACGACGCGAGGTTGCTCGAATTGCTGCGTCGCGTATGCGGCGCGGCCACGACCGACCCGGCGTGCGTGCGTGCCGCACATCGCGCGATACGTCGCTGGCTCGACGCCGACACTTCTGCCCGGCTGGCCAGCGCATACGACGGCGCCACCGCGGCGCGCGCGGCCATCGCACGGCGTCTCGACGTGGCGCTGCGCGCCGTACCCCTGCACCGGCGTGCGCTCCTGCAGGCGCGTATCACCACCGTGCGTGAGCTGCTGGCGACGACGCGCGGCGCCGGGATGGAGCGTGCAATGGCAGTCGCCGCGCGACTCGGTACGATCGACGATCTGCTCGTCGCTCTCGAGCAGCTCGGCATTTGCGCGGAAGAATGCAACGCGTCGCCCGGACGAGCGCGGTTGCTGGCCCTGCTGCTGCTCACGCCGGACGAATGAAGAAAGACCCCGGAGAATCACTCTCCGAGGTCCCGGCGCACTATCGACTATCGACTCTTCTCATTCAGCAACTTGCTCTGGAACCGCTGCGACTCGCTGATGCGTTCGATCTCCAGCGACATCGCGTCCACGCTCTGCTGGAGCTGCAGGAGCTGCTGCTGCTGCACCTGGGCGTGCGAGCCCGCCACCTTGATCTCCGTGCGACGGTCGAAGCGACGCGCGAACACTCGCGCGAACGGCCCGAGGATGAAGATCGCGGCCAGCAGGCCCATGAGTCCGAGGGCCGTCTCCTGCGCCATTTGCGCCAGTGGCAGGATCTCCGGCGGCAGTGCCGCGCTGGTGAACACCGTTCGGTCACCCTGCTTGTCGACGATCAGGCGGCCGCCGCCCACCGGAATGGGCGGCAGGGCCACGGGCGCCTGCGGAGCCGTTGGCGCCTTGGTTTGACCCGCAATGACGGGCGCCTGGCCCGCTTGCTGGGCTGCTTCCTGGGCCGCCTGCACCATACTGTGCACCTGATCGCGAATCTCGGTGCGCACGGCATCTCGAGTGCTCTGCATCATCGGCATGAATCCACCCTCCGGGGGTGGGATTAAGCTACTGCGTACAAGCTCCATACGTATGGTGCGCACGGATAGTGTCTCTGCATGTTCAAGGAAGGGTGCGCGGTGCGGGGGTTTGGTGCGGGGGAAAC
>DATCGU010000156.1:0-3605 GCA_036508735.1 Gemmatimonadaceae bacterium | reverse complement strand
GAAGGCGAGCCGTCCCACTTGATGCGCGGACAGGAGCGCTTCGCATTCGGCGACATCGAGCGTCCGAAAGCTGGGTGTGGTTGTGGTCACGGCCCTACCCCGGGAGGATGAAGGTCACGGGAGCTTCTGTTCGAGCACCTTGGCGGTGCGCTGTTCACGCCAGGCGCGAATTCGCTGGCGCACCTCAGGGTACTTGAGCCCCACGATCTGAGCGGCCAGGATGCCCGCATTGGCAGCGCCCGGTTTGCCAATGCCGAGCGTGCCCACCGGGACGCCGGCCGGCATCTGCACGATGGAGAGCAGCGCGTCGATGCCATTGAGGGCGGTGGCCGGCAGCGGGACGCCGAGCACCGGCACGAGTGTCTTGGCCGCGACCATTCCCGGGACGTGCGCGGCGCCACCGGCGCAGGCGATGATGACCATCAGGCCGCGCGCCTCGGCGCTGGAGGCGAACTCGAACATATGGTCGGGCGTGCGGTGCGCGGAGATGATCGCCTTTTCGTACGGGACGCCGAACGCGTCGAGCATTTCGCAGGCGGGGGCGACTTGATCCCAGTCGCTGGCACTGCCCATGATGACGCTAACCAGGGGAGGGGTTGACATATTCCAAATATAGATCGGGAACGGCTGAATCGGAATTCGAATTCCAGTTCCGTCATCCGAGTTCCGGTTCGGTTCGAACGCCCAGCCGCGGTGGAACGTACAGAAGGAATGCCGTACGTTAGCGGTCTCCTCCATCCCGCGAACCCATGATCCGCCGCCTCCTCGCCGTCCTTGCCGCTACTGCCGTCGTCGCCGGCGCGCAGCAGCCAATCGATGCCGCCTACACCGCAAAGATCAAGGAACTGACCCCGACCGACCCGAACTGGAAGTTCACCACGGAGCTGGTGGACCACCTGCCGGCGTCGAGGACGGTGCCGACGCCGCTGGCGGTGCTGGGCTACGTGCCGGGAACGATCGGCAAGCTCGGGAACACGACGGAGATCTACAAGTACTTCCGCGCGGTGGCCGAGAAGTCGCCGCGGGTGAAGGTGTTCTCCATGGGGAAGACCGAGTTGGGGCGCGAGATGATCGTCGCCGTCGTTGGCGACGAGGCCACCATCCGGCGCCTCGACGACTACAAGAAGATGACGAACCGCATGGCCGACCCCCGCGGGATGTCAGCCGGCGAACGGGCGCAGCTGATCAAGGACGCCAAGCCCATCTACTACATCAGCGCGTCGATCCACTCGCCAGAGACGGCGAGCCCGGACATGACGATGGAGCTGCTGTACCGCCTGGCCGTGGACGAGAGCGACTACTACAAGGCGATCCGCAAGAACGTCATCGTCATGATCAACCCGGTGTTCGAGGCGGACGGTCGCGACCACGAGGTGGACTGGTACAACCAGCAGAAGGCGCTGAAGATCTCGGCCCAGCAGTCGGGGGGCCTGCCGTACGCGGGCAAGTACGTGATGCACGACAACAACCGCGATGGCATGGCGGTGTCGCTCAACCTCACGCGGAACTGGCTGAAGACCTTCCTCGAGTGGCGGCCGACGATCACGCACGACCTGCACGAGTCGGTGCCGTTCCTGTACACCAGCACGGGCACCGGGCCGTACAACGACGAGTTCGACCCGCTGACGATCGACGAGTGGCACACGCTCGCTTATCAGGAGATCACGGAGCTGACGCGCCGGGGGCTTCCGGGCGTGTGGACGCACAGCTTCTACGATGGCTGGGCGGCCAACTACCAGAACGCCATCCCGAACCTGCACAATGCCGCGGGCCGCTTCTACGAGACGTATACGGCCAGTGGCGCGGACTGCATCGACAACGTGCGCCTGCCGGCCACGGCGACGTCGCGCACGTGGGACCGCAGCAGCCCGCCGGTGAACGGCGTGAAGTGGTGCATCCGCTCCAACCAGAACTACCAGCAGTCGGGGCTGCTCGTCGCGCTCAAGTACGTGGCCGACCATCGCGAGACCTTCGTGGCGAACAACATCACCAAGAACGAGAACACGGTGCGGCGTGGCGCGCGCGGTCCGCTGTACGCGTTCGTCATTCCCCGCGGCCAGCGGCACGCTGCCGAGGCGGCGGACCTGGTGAACCTGTTCCGCCTGCAGGGGGCGGAGGTGCACGTGGCCGGCGGTGACTTCACGTTCAAGGACGCCAGCAAGGATGTGGCGGTGAAGGCCGGCGACTGGGTGGTGCGCCTCGACCAGCCCAATGCGCTCTTCCCGCGCACGGTTCTCGCGGTGCAGAAGTTCAAGCCCGAAGACCCCAATCCGTACGACGACACCGGGTGGACCCTCGACCTGCTGAGGCACGTCATCACGCTCAAGGTGCAGGACTCCACCATCTTCGCGAAGCCGATGACGATGCTCGCCGAGGACGCGAGGGTGGATGGTGCCGTCTCTGGCGCGGGGGCGACGCTGGTGGTGAGGCATCTCGGCGACTGGCGCTCGGCGATCCTGCCGTTCAAGCTGGCGCCGTCGGCGGTGAACGTGGCCGATTCGGCGTTCAAGGTGGACAGCGTGACGTATCCGGCTGGGACGTGGCTGATGGGCGACGTCCCGGCGGCGCGCGCCGCCATCACGGCGGCCGGGCTGAAGGCGGTGGGCACGACGGCGGTGACGGTGAAGCAGCACGCGGTGCAGTTGCCGCGCATTGCGCTGGCGCACTCGTGGAGCAGCACCCAGGACGAAGGATGGGTGCGCTTGACCTTCGACAAGCTGGGCGTGCCGTACACGTACCTGAGCGACCAGAAGTTCAGGCAGCCGGGCGTGCTGGAGAAGTTCGACGTCGTGGTGTATCCCAACGCCGGCAACGTGAACACCCTCGTGAACGGCCGGCCGAGGATCGGGCCCGCCGTACCGTGGAAGAAGAGCGCGGCGACGCCGAGCCTTGGCGAGATCGATGAGACCGACGACGTGCGCGACGGCATCGGCAGTGACGGCGTGCTCGCGCTGCGGAAGTTCGTGGAACGCGGCGGCCTGCTGATGGTGGAGGGCGGATCGGTGAACCTGCCCATCAGCCTGCAGTTCACGAGCGGCGTGAGCGTGGTGGAGTCGCGGGCGCTCCAGGCGCGCGGCGGCGTCTTCCGTTCGCAGGTGGTGACGGCAGGAAGCCCCATCATGTACGGGTACGAGGACAGGGAGTTTCCGTTGTTCTTCAGCAACTCGCCGCTGTTGCAGGCCGGAGGTGGTGGTGGCCCTGGTGGTGGTGGCGGCGGTGGTGGCGGTGGCGGTGGCGGCGCAGCCGACACGGATCCCGCGTACAGCGCAGCACTGCGCGCGCTCCAGCCAAAGGTGATCGTGCGCTTCCACCAGGTGGCCGACTCGCTGCTCCTCTCCGGGCAACTCAATGGGGGAAGCGAACTGGCCGGGAAGGCGGCGGTGGTGGACGCGCCGGTAGGGCGGGGACACGTGGTGCTGTTCGCCACGCGGCCGTTCTGGCGTTTCCAGACGCAGGGGGCGTGGGCGATGGCGTTCAACGCGATGGTGCACTGGAACGCGCTGGCCGCGTCCGGTCCTGCGCCGGGGGCGCCGGGGGCGCCGGCCGGGCGCCGCCCCTGAGCCACCCGTGATCACGGCCACGCTCTTCGCCGACCTCAACTGCCC
>DATCGU010000155.1:0-14827 GCA_036508735.1 Gemmatimonadaceae bacterium | reverse complement strand
GCTACCTGGGCTTGGTGAGCGTCAGCGGCCTGGTGCTCGCCGCCGCATTCGACGAGCGGCGTGACGTCGAACGACAGCTGCGCGCCGCGCACGTCCGGCTGCATTCCCTGGTGGCGAGCGCCAGTGATGCCATCGCCGCCGTTGACCGGGACCTGCGCCTCGTCGCAGTCAACGCCGCGTGGGAGGCGGGCTTCGGCGCCGCCCTCGGCATCCCGACCTCGCTCGGCACGTCCCTGCGCCGAGTCGCTGCCGGTGGCACGGCTGCTTCGGCGGCGAGCACCGAGCACTGGCGACGCGCGCTCGACGGAGAGTCGTTCACCGTCACCCAGGAGTTTGGCGCGCCCGGTGCTGGCTACCGCGAGTTCGAGGTCATCTACAATCCCATGCGCGACGAGACGGGTGAGATCGTTGGAGCGACCCAGTTCGTGCGGGATATCACCGACCGACACGAGCGCCTCGAGCGCGAGGTGCAGTCACGGCGGCTCGAGGCCATCGGCCGCCTCGCCGGCGGCGTGGCGCACGACTTCAACAACATCGTCACGGGCATCCTCGCCACGGCGAGCCTTGTCAACGCGTCGCTCGACTTCGATGACCCGCACCGCACGGATCTGCGCGAGATCGAGCGGGCGGCCCGTCGTGCCGCTGACCTCACCTCGCAGCTCCTCGCCTATGCCAGGCGCACCCCGGTCGATCCCCACGTCATGAACGTCAACGAGGTCCTCCGTGGAGCCGACCGCATGCTGCACCGCCTGCTGGGGGACGGCATCGGCATCCTCATGCGACCGGCGCAGTCACTGTGGCCGGTGCGCATCGATCCCGTGCAGTTGGAGGCGGCCCTCGTCACCATTGCGCGCAATGCGCGCGACGCCATGCCGCACGGCGGAACGCTGCTGGTCACCACCGCAAACCAGTCGGTGGACCGCGACTTCGTGGGACGCCATCCCTCGGCGCAACCCGGGGATTTCGTCTGCGTGACGGTCAAGGACACTGGCATCGGCATGGCGCCGGAGGTGCTGCACCGGATGTTCGAGCCCTTCTTCTCCACCAAGGCACCCGGACGGGGCGCAGGGCTCGGCCTCGCGATGGTCCAGGGAGTCGTGGCGCAGGCCGGCGGCTTCCTGCTCGTCGAGAGCCGTGAAGGCGAGGGGACGGCCGTGGCCATCTTTCTCCCGCGGGCCGCGGAGCAGCTGGCGCCCCTATAGCAGCCCGGCCGTCTGCCCGCCGTCCACCTGGATGGCCGTCCCGGTCACGAAGCTGGCGCGTTCCGAGGCAAGAAAGGCCACCACGGCGGCCATTTCGCGCGGATCACCCACGCGTCCAAGCGGCACATGCGCGGCCCGCTGCTGCAACAACGTTTCCACCGCCACGCCCGTGCGCGCCGCGCGCTGGCGCGCCAACTCCGCGGCACGCGCGGTATCGAAGTGGCCCGGCAGCACGGTGTTCACCAGCACGCCGTCCGCTGCGACCTCATTGGCCATCGTCTTGGCGAAACCCAGCAGCCCGGCGCGCGCGGTGTTCGACAGCAACAATCCCGCTTGCGGCTGCTTGGCGGCGAACGACGTCATGAAGATCACGCGGCCCCAGCGGCGCGCGCGCATGCCGGGCAGCGCCGCCTGCGCGAGTTCCACTGATGCCAGGAGGTTGAGCCGCAGTGCACGCTCGAATTGCTCCGTGGTGGCGTCTGCCACCGTCGCAATGGGTGGGCCGCCGGCGTTCGCCACCACGATGTCCACGCGTTCCAGGGCCGCCTGCGCCGCGCGCACGCACTCCGCCGGCGCTCCCGATGCCGCAAGGTCGGCGGACAGCGCAACCACGCGCACGCCGAATCGCCGCACCAGGTCCTCGGCCACCGCCTGCAGCGCGTCATGGCCGCGGGCCACGATCGCCACGTTGCAGCCTTCCGCCGCCAGTTCCTCGGCGATGGCGCGCCCCAGGCCCGAAGACGCACCGCCGACCAGCGCCACCTTGCCCCGCAGTCCCAGGTCCATTGTCAGACTCCCGCGGCCACGGCCGCCGGTTCCACGCGAACGGCGCAAACCTTGAACTCGGGGATGTGTGCATACGGATCGAGCGCCGGGTTCGTCAGCAGGTTGGCGGCGGCTTCGCGGTAGTGCATCGGCACGAACACCATGTGTCGCGCCACGCGCTGGCTCAGTCGCACGGAGACGCGGATCTGCCCGCGCCGCGAAGTGATCAGCACCTCATCCCCGTCCCGCACGCCCATGGCGGCGGCGTCGTCGGCGTGCAGCTCCACAATCGGGCCGCTCTCGCGCGAGTCGAGCGCGGTCGAACGTCGCGACATCGTGCCCGTATGCCAGTGGTACATCTGCCGTCCGGTGTTCAGGAAGAACGGATACTCGGCGTCGGGCAGCTCGGCCGGCGGGAGGTATTCCACCGGCACCAGTGTCGCCCTGCCGTCGGCGGTCGGAAACCGCTCGTCGAACAGGAAGTCCGTCCCCATGTGCTGGGCATGGGGCACGGGATACTGCAGCCCATTCCGGTGCTCGAGCAGGCGCGCGTGCGACACGCCGCGCCACGATGGCGTCACGCGCGCAATCTCGTCCAGCACGTCGACGAAGTCGCGGTAGGGAGTCGCAAGCCCCAGCCGTCGCGACAGGTCCATCAGGATCTCCAGGTCGCCACGCGCGGCGCCCGGCGGCGCGATGGCCTGTTCCAACAACTGGATGCGACGCTCGGTGTTCACGAACGTCCCCATCTTCTCGGCGAATGACGCGCCCGGCAGCACCACGTCGGCGTAACGTGCGGTCTCCGTGAGGAACAGGTCATGCACCGCCAGGAACTCGAGTCCCCGGAACCACTCCTCGGCGTGCGAGACGTCCGGGTCGGACATGACGGGATTCTCGCCCATGATGTACATGCCGCGCACCGGGGAGTCGGCGCCGACGATCTGCGTGACCTTGCGGCCAACCGTCAGCGAGAGCCGTTCGGCATCGACGCCCCACTCGGCGGCGTACATCGCGCGCACCGCCGGGTCGCCCACCGGCTGGTAATCGGTGTAGGCAAACGGGATCGCTCCCATGTCGCTGGCGCCCTGCACGTTGTTCTGGCCGCGCATGGCGATCATCGTCGCACCCCAGCGCCCGATCATGCCGCAGGCGAGCATGAGGTTCAGCAGCGACGTCACGATGTCGGTGCCCGTGTGGTGCTGCGAAAGCCCCATCGCCCACAGCGTCGACGAGTTCGGCCCGCGCGCGTAGGCTTCGGCGGCGCGTCGGATGACGTCGGCGCTCACCCCGGTGATCGCCTCGGCCGCCTCGGGCGTGTAAGGTTTCACCGCGTCGCGCACCGCCTCGAAGCCGTGCGTGCGCGCGGCAATGAACGCGCGGTTCTCCAGCCCGGTCGCCAGCACGTGGTGGAGCATCGCGTTCAGCAGCGCCACGTCGGTACCGGGCACGACCTGCAAATGGATATGCGCCCGTTTGGCCAGCTCGGTGCGGCGCGGGTCGGCGACGATCAGCGTGGCGCCCCGCTTCACCGCCCGCTTGATGGCCGCGCCGAACACGGGATGGCTCTCCGTCGTGTTCGCGCCCAGCACGAAGATCACGTCCGCCGCCTTCTCCACCTCGCGCATCGAGCCGGACGCCGCGGTCGTGCTCAGCGCCCGCTGCATCGCGGCCACCGACGACGAGTGGCACAGGCGCGTGCAGTGGTCCACGTTGTTGGTGCCGATGCCGGCCCGGAACAGCTTCTGCAGGAGATAATTCTCCTCGTTCGAGCACTTCGCCGAGCTGAACGTCGCCAGCGCGTCGGGGCCATGCGTGTCGCGCAGGCGCGCCAGCTGCTGTGCCGTGAGGTCGAGCGCGTCTTCCCACGTGGCCGGGCGGAACGGCGTGTACCAGTCGGCCGGCGTCGCCACGCGATCGCGCGCGTCGCTCAGGGGACTCCGCCCGGTGGGGAGCGTTGCCAGCGGATTGGTCCGTGGCCCGCGCTTCCTGCTGGGTCCTTCGTCGCGCACGCTCTCCCACGGGCCGCCGCGCCGCGGAAAGGCTGCGGCGCCGTCTCGCGAGGCGTCGAATGACCACTGGCCCGCCGCGTCACGCTGCCAGCCACGTCGGATCAGCGGCTGCGCCAGGCGGTCTCGGTGCAGCACGAAGTCGGTGCCGAACCGCCCCTTCACGCACAACGAGCCCTCGTTGGGCGTCGCCTCCTCGATCCACGGGCTCGTCACCCGCACGATGTCGTTGCCGCGCACGTGCAGGTCAATCTGGCACCCCACGCCGCAGTACGGGCACACCGAGCGTACCACGCGCTCCGCCTGCGCCATGACGCCAAGCTTGAACTTCGCCATCGGCAGGATGTCGTGGATCGCCCCCGTCGGGCAGACGCGCACGCACTCGCCGCACCAGGTGCACCCGGCATGCTCCGGGTTGCCGTCGGCCCCCACGATGATCTGTGCGTGTCCGCCGCGGTGCGCCACGTCGAGCACGCCCACCACCTGGATGTCCTCGCAGGCGCGCACACAGCGCGTGCACAGGATGCACGTGCTCATGTCGTGCTGGATGATCGGGTCGCCTGCCCGGCTGTCCCCCTCGCGCGGTACCAGCGTGCTCCGCTTCGCCGTGGGCACGTCGTAGCGCCGCACCAGCTGCTCGAACTCGTTGCGCGCTTCGCCGTCGGGAATCTGCTCCGCCGGGTACCGCTCGAGCAGCATCGACAGCACGCCGCGACGGTTGGCCGCCGCGGCGTCCGACTCGGTGGTCACCACCATGCCCTCCACCGCCGCCGTGCCGCACGACGGCACCAGCTTGCCCGTGCCCGCCACCGACACCAGGCAGATGCGGCAGTTGCCGGTCGTCGTCAGGCGCGGATACCAGCAGAGCGTCGGCACGTCGATCGACACGGAACGCGCGGCGTCCAGAATGGTCGACCCATTGGCGACGGTCACGGACTGGCCGTTGATGGTCAGTGTTGGCACTCGGGCAACCTCAGGGGGAGGAACGGCTGACTAAAAGTCGGCGCGGCGACCGAGATGCGCAATCGCAAATCGAAATCGAGTATCACTATCCGTCATCGCCATCCGGGCTCCGGAATCCGAATTCGTCGTCGCCCTCCACATTCCGTGATCCGTTTCGTATTCTACCTTCGGATTCCAATTCCGAAATCCGAATTCCGGTTCGTTTCATGCCCTCCACGCGACGCGAATTCCTCCACCAGACCACCGCGGCGGCAGCGCTGGCCACAGCCGCCTGCGCTGGCGCGGCGCCCCCGGCCGCGGCTCCGGCGCCCGTCGTGCCGGGTGCCCCGATGGCGACGCGTGCCGGCGATCCGGAACCGCGCGCGCTGTGCATGCGCGCACTCGACGCCGCCCGGTCGGCCGGCGCCGACTACGCGGACGTTCGCATATCGCGCGCCCGCGGCCAGAACCTCGCCACCCGCGAACGTCGCGTGCAGGGAATCAGCGAGAGCGACACCTTCGGTTTCGGCGTCCGCGCCCTCGTCGGTGGCTGCTGGGGCTTCGCCGCCTCGAGTGACCTCAACGTCGACGAGGTCGCGCGCGTCGCGCGCCAGGCAGTCGCCCAGGCGAAGGCCAATCGCGTCGCCCTCGTGCGCGCCGTCGTCCTTGCGCCCGCGCCCGTCGTGCCGAGCGGCACCTGGAAGAGCCCGGTCCGCATCGACCCCTTCGACATTCCCATCGAGGAGAAGGTGGCGTACCTGCTCGCCGCCAACGAGGCGGCGCTCAAGGCGGGCGCTGCCTTCGTCAACTCGGGCATGTCGTTCCTGCGCGACGAAAAGACGTACGCCAACACCGACGGCTCGGTGACCGTGCAGACCTTCTACCGATCGCAGCCGACCATGAACGTGCAGGTGGTGAACGCCGACCGCACCGACTTCCAGTCGCGGCAGTCCACCGACATCCAGCCGCGCGGTGTCGGTTACGAGCACGTCCTCGACAGCAAGCTCGCGGAGCACGCCGGACGCTGGGCCGAGGAGGCCAGGCAGAAGTTGGGCGCAAAGCCCGTCGAACCCGGCCAGTACGACCTGGTGCTCGATCCCACGCACCTCTGGCTGACCATACACGAATCGGTAGCCCATCCCACCGAGCTCGACCGCGCCTACGGCTACGAGGCCAACTACGCAGGCACTTCCTTCGTCGCTCCGCCCGAGAAGGTGCTCGGGCTGCTCAAGTACGGGTCGGAGTTGATGAACATCCAGGGCGACCGCTCGCAGCCCGGCTCGCTCGCCGCCTGCGGCTGGGACGACGAAGGCGTCGAACCCGAGACCTTCGACATCGTCAAGAACGGCGTGTTCGTCGACTACCAGACCACGCGCGAGCAGGCGCTCTGGCTCGACTGGTGGTACCGACAGCGGGGACAGCCCACGCGATCGCATGGCTGTTCCTACGCGCAGACGTGGGCGCAGGTGCAGTTCCAGCGCATGCCCAACGTCTCGCTCCTCCCCGGCGACAAGGATCTGGTGTGGGACGACCTCGTCGCCGCCACCGACCGCGGCATCGCCATCATCGGCGATGGCTCGTTCTCCATCGACCAGCAGCGCTACAATGCGCAGTTCGGCGGCCAGCTCTACTACGAGATCCGGGGCGGCAAGATCGCCGGCATGCTCAAGGATGTCGCCTACCAGATGCGCACGCCGCAGTTCTGGGCGGCCCTCGACATGCTCGGTGGCAAGCGGTCCTATTTCCTCGGCGGGGCGTTCGGTGACGCCAAGGGGCAGCCCGCGCAGGTGAATGCCGTCAGCCACGGATGCCCGCCCACGCGCCACCGCGCCATCAACGTCATCAACACCGGGAGGAGGGCGTGAGCGCTCAGCGAACGCTGGCCGCCACCGCGCGCTACCTCGGGCGCGGTGAGTGCGAGGCCCTCGCCCGGCGCGTCCTCGGCTTCTCCGCCGCCGATGAGACGCGCGTGACCGTCAACAGCGGCAACACCGGGAACACGCGCTTCGCCGTCAACCAGATCTCCACCGGGGGCGACAGCTACAACGCCACCGTCGGCGTCCGCGTCGTCGTGGGCCGCAAGGTGGCCAGCGCCGCCACCAACCGCCTCGACGACGAGTCGCTGCGGCGCACGGTGGAGACGGCCATTCACATCGCGAAATTGACGCCCGATGATGCCGAGTTGCTTCCCGAACTCGGGCCGCAGCAGTACCAGGAATCGCGCGCGTGGTTCGACTCCACGGCATCGCTCGATCCCGCCGACCGTGCCGCGGCCGTGCGCTCCATCAGCGATCCGGCGCGTGCCGCCGGGCTGACGTCCACCGGATTCCTCGAGATCGGCGCCGGCTCGCAGTGCATCGCCAACTCGCGGGGGCTCTTCGCGTGGGCGCGCCAGTCGCAGCTGTCCTTCACCACCACCGTGCGCACTCCCGACGGCACCGGCTCCGGCTGGGCCGGTGCCGACGAGCACGACTGGACCAGGGTCGACCCCGCCGCCCTCGGCGCGCGGGCCATCGGCAAGGCGCGCCGTTCCATGAATCCCGTGGCCGTCGAGCCCGGCCGGTACACGGTCATCCTCGAAGCCACCGCCGTCGCCAATCTCGTGCAGGGGCTCAGTCGCGCCATGAGTGCACGCAATGCCGACGAGGGACGTTCCTTCTTCTCCAGGCAGGGCGGCGGAAACAAGGTCGGGATGAAGGTCGTAGATGAGCGCGTGACGCTCGTCTCCGATCCGTTCGATCCCGCATGCCCCGGCGACGCCTTCGACGGCGATGGGCTGCCGGCGCGCAAGACGACGTGGATCGAGAACGGCGTGATGAAGAACCTCGCCTATGACCGCTGGTGGGCGCAGAAGCAGGGCAGGGAGCCGTCGTCCACGGCCGGCACCCTGCGCATGCTCGGCGGTGATGCCTCCATGGACGACCTCATCGCCTCCACCGAGCGCGGCATCCTCGTCACGCGCTTCTGGTACATCCGGCCGGTCGACCAGCGCACCATCCTCTCCACCGGGCTCACACGCGACGGGACGTTCCTCATCGAGAACGGCAAGGTGACGCGGCCCATCAAGAACTTCCGGTACAACGAGTCCCCCGTCTTCATGCTCAACAACCTCGAGGCGATGGGGCGTCCGGTGCGTGTCAGCGCCACCGAGTCGGGCGGCCCGGGTACCGCCATCATCGTTCCCCCCATCAAAGTGCGTGACTTCTCCTTCACGAGCCTCAGCGACGCGGTGTAAATGATCGATCGAAGGGAATTCCTCAGGCGTGGCGGCGTGTCGGCGGCCGCCCTGGCCGTGATGTCGGCCAGGCCGGGCCAGTTGCACGCTGGCCCTGTCCCCGAAGCGGCGAGCCTCGCCCGCTTTCAGGAAGGGGCGAGCAAGGAACTGCTGATGGTGGCGCTCGACGCCGCCAAGGGGGCGGGCGCCTCGTACGCCGATGCGCGCATCGGGCGCTACCGCCAGAACTTCGTTGTCACGCGCGAGCAGCAGATCATCAACGTCGTCGATACCGATACGCTCGGCTGCGGCGTGCGGGTGCTCGTCGACGGCTGCTGGGGCTTCGCCGGCACGCGGCTCCTCACTCGCGACGCCATCGTCGGTGCCGCACGGGAGGCCACCGCGATTGCCAAGGCCAATCGCATCGCGCGCGACCGGCCCGTCGAACTTGCCGCGGCGCCCGCCGTTCCCAACGGCGTCTGGAAGGGCGCGTTCAAGACCGATCCTCTCGAGGTGCCGCTCGAACAGAAGGTCGACCTCCTGCTCAAGGCCAACGCCGAGGCGCTCAAGGTGAAGGGCGTGCGCTTCGTGAACTCGGTGCTCTTCTTCGTGAAGCAGGATCGCCTTTTCGCCAATACCGATGGAACCCTCACCGACCAGGTGTTCGTGCGCAGCTGGCCCATGTTCACCGCCACGGCGGTCGCGCCCGACTTTTCCGACTTCCAGAGTCGCCAGGGTGTCGAGGCGGCGCCCATGGGGCGCGGCTGGGAGTACGTGCTCGACTGCGATCTCGTCGGCAACGCCCGCAGGTGGGGCGAGGAAGCAGCGCAGAAGCTCACCGCCAGGCCGGTGGAAGTCGGCAAGTATGACCTCGTGCTCGATCCGTCGAACCTCTGGCTGACCATCCACGAGTCCATTGGCCACCCCACGGAGCTCGACCGCGCGCTCGGCTACGAGGCCAATTACGCCGGCACGTCATTCGTGGCGCCGCCGCAAAGCAAGCTCGGCTCGTTCCGCTACGGCCCCGAGATCATGAACATCCAGGGTGACCGCTCGCAGGAAGGGGCGCTCAGTACCATCGGGTGGGATGACGACGGCGTCGTGCCCGACGATTTCATGATCATCAAGAATGGCGTTGTCAACGACTACCAGACCACCCGCGAGCAGGCGCCGTGGCTCAAGTGGTGGTATGACAGGCAGGGCGTGCCCACGCGTTCGCACGGCTGCGCCTACGCCGACAACTGGGGCAGCGTCTCGTTCCAGCGCATGCCGAATGTCTCGCTGCTCCCGGGTGCCCGGGAGCAGGGGTTCGACGACCTCATCGCCGCGACCGACCGCGGCATCGCCATCATCGGCGACGGATCGTTCTCCATCGACCAGCAGCGCTACAACGCGCAGTTCGGCGGACAGGTGTACTACGAGATCAAGGGCGGCAAGATCGCCGGGATGCTCAAGGACGTCGCTTACCAGATCCGCACCCCCGACTTCTGGAATTCGATGGACATGATCGGAGGCAAGCGGAGCTATCGGCTCAACGGATCGTTCTTCGACGGCAAGGGCCAGCCCGGCCAGTCGAACGCCGTCAGCCATGGCTGCGTGCCGTCGCGCTTCCGCAACGTCAGCGTCATCAACACCGGGAGGAAGGGATGAGCATGCCCAGGTCGCTGTTCGAGCCTGCGGTCGGCATTCCGGCCGACGCCGTCCTCTCGCGGGCGGACGCGCAGGCGCTCGTCGAGAAGGTCGTGAAGATGTCCCGGGCCGATGCCATCAACGTCACGCTGGCCAGCAACTACACCACCAACGTCCGGTTCGCCGCCAACCAGATGTCCACCGCCGGCGCCATCACCGACGCGCAGGTGGTCGTCCAGTCGAGCTTCGGTCCCAGGCATGCGGTGGTGACAACCGGTGACCTCGGCGACGAGTCGCTGCGGCGCGCCGTGCAGCAGTCGGAGACGCTGGCGAAGCTCTCGCCCGAGGATCCCGAGGCGATGCCGGAACTCGCCGCCCAGAAGTACGTGAACGTGAACTCCTGGTTCGAGTCCACCGCCAACGCCACCGCGGCCGATCGCGCCCGGGCGGCGCAGTCGGCGCTCGACCCCGCGCGCAAGGCGGGCGATCTCTCGGCGGCCGGCTTTCTCGTGGCTGGCGGGCGGTGCCTCGCCATCGGCAACCAGAAGGGGCTGTTCGCGTACCATCGCAGCACGAGCACCAACTACACGCTCACAGTGCGCACCAACGACGGCACCGGCTCGGGATGGGCCGGCGCCGATCACCCCGACTGGGCGCAAGTTGATTTCGCCGCCGTCTCTCGCCGGGCCATCGACAAGGCGCGCCTCTCGCGCAATCCGGGCGCCATCGAGCCGGGGCGCTACACGGTGATCTTCGAACCGCAGGCGGTGGGAGACCTTGTGCAGCTCATCGCGAATTATTCGGATTCCCGCTCGGCCGACGAGGGGCGCTCCCCGTTCGTGAAGGCCGGTGGTGGTAACAAAATTGGGGAGAAGATCGTCGATAGCCGAGTGACGCTGTACAGTGATCCCGCTGATTCACAACTGCTTGCTGCGCCGTTCGACGGGGAAGGTTTCCCTCTGGCGCGACAGACATGGATTGACAACGGCGTGCTGAAGCAACTTTATTATTCTCGCTTCTGGGCGAAGAAGCAGGCCAAGATTGCCACCGGTGCGCCGTCGTCGATCAAGATGGCTGGAGGCTCCGCGAGCGTCGAAGAAATGATCCGTTCCACCGAACGCGGGATTCTGGTAACTCGCCTTTGGTACTTGCGCGAAGTCGATCCTCGTACAATCCTGTATACAGGCTTGACACGCGATGGAACGTTCCTGATCGAAGATGGCAAGATCGCGAAGTCTATTCGCAATCTGCGTTTCAATGAATCACCGCTGTTTATGCTCAATAATCTCGAGATGCTCGGTCGTTCCGAACGTCTCGCCGGAACCGAACAAGGTGGCGATGTGGTAATGCCGCCGATCAAGGTCCGGGATTTCAACTTCACGAGCCTGTCCGAGGCCGTGTGAGATTTTCCGTCATGGTAACATGGCGGAAAGAACCCAGCGATTCACCGGGGAATCGCCAGGGACAGACCCTCCTTTCCAGGAGCTAGTATCATGGCTGCCAAGAAGAAGGCTGCAAAGAAGGCCGCGAAGAAGAAGCCAGCAAAGAAGGCCGCGAAGAAGAAGTAGTTCAATTGCTGAAACACACAGGGGAGCTGGCTTCGGCCAGCTCCCCTGTGCGTTTTTCGGCAGACTCGTGGAACAGATCACGCGAGCGCGAAAGCGCGAGAGCGCATGAAAAGGCCGGCGGGTATCTCCCCGCCGGCCGCTCTCGCGTTCTTGTGCTCTCGCGCTCTCGCGCTCTCGCTTCCTGTATCTATGCCGCCACCGGCTTGCCGTCCTCCACGGGCGATTCACCGACCGGAACCGGACCCCAGACATACGCAGAGAACCGCGGGGGCTGTTCCTCGCGAGAACCGCGCGAGATGATGATGCCGATGGGCTCCTGCTCGTTGATTTCTGACTGGCGAATCTGTTCCATGACTGCTTTCCCGGCGTCGGGGGGATACCGCGGAGCGGCAACTCTCAGTGCTTCCATATGGAAGTACACTAGGTAGACGTTGCACGTGAAGTGCCAGTTTCCGGCCATCTGTAAAACGTTTCAATACAAGGACTTGACAACAAAAAAGCCGCCCTGAAGAAGGGCGGTTGTTGCAGACTGACACGTCGCCGAAGCAAGATATGTGTCAGTTCGTTACGCTACCGCCTTACGGGCAACGAAGGTCTTGGACGCGCCTTGATCGGGCACGATCGAGATCACCCAGCCTTCGTACTGCCTTCGCAACTCCTCTTCATCAATCATGGATTGGCCGGCGATGATCGTCTCCACCAGGTGCACGCCTCCATCGGTGGTCACGCTCTGCAACGCCTCAATCACGCGCGAGCGCTCATGCTCGCTCAGGCCGGCGAACGCGGCCGGCGTGCAGATGACGGCCCGCAGCGGACCATCGGGCAGCCAGGTATACAGGTCGCTTACCAGCCCGCGCACACGCTCGTCGAGCCCGGCGCTGCGTGCCGTCGCGAGCATTCGCTCTACCACGTCGCGTTCCGGTTCGATGGCCGTGACGTCGCAACCGTTCGCCGCGAAGAACATCGCCGAACCTTCGATGCGGGCCCCCGTGACCAGCACGGAGCCTGTGCCCGGCAGCGACGGGATGGCTTGCTTGAGCGGCGTGTCGGCGCGCAGCCCCCAGTGTTCGGGGCGCTGCAGCTCAGACGCATTGCGCTGGCGTCGCCGGCGCCAGGTCTCGTACGTTGGGAGTCGCAGGCGCCTGGTGATGAGCTTGTCCACCTCGGCCGCCAGCAGGAGCTCGGTCATGCCCATCTGGTCGCCACTCCCCAGCCGTCGCATGGCCTCGTCGGCGACTCCCATCAGGTACGAGCGGCTGACCGAGTTCTTGTAGTCCTCGATCTCGCGCTCGACGTAGATCTCGTACTCGTGACGAAGGGAGCGGGGTAGGCGCGTGGTCATGGTGGGGAAGAAGGCCTGCCCTCAAGGTAAAATTCCGCACGCACAAAGCAATTCCTTGCGCGAATCCGTTCCACCACAGGTGAAGCCTAAGTTCCGCCGCTCCGCGAGTCTATCGTCTATCGACTATCGTCTGGAATGCCTGAACTCCCCGAAGTCGAAGCCGCGGCTGGAATCGCCCGGCGAACCTTGGTCGGGCGCCGCCTCGTCGCGGTCTCCACACATCACCCCTCCCAGCGTCGCACCCTTCCCGCGCGCGACGCGGCCCGCCTCGTTGGCCGTCGCGTCACCGCCGTCGAGCGCCGTGGCAAGCACCAGCACGTCCACCTCGATGACGGCGCCGTTCTTGCCGTTCACTTTCGCATGACGGGCGACTGGGACGCGACCCGCGCTTCGGCCGCGATGCCGCGCTTCGCCCGCATCACGTTCGACACCGACGACGGCCAGCGCCTCTCCCTGGTCGACTCCCGCGCCCTCTGCTCCGCAACGTACCACCCGCCGGGCGAGCCACCGCGCCTCCAACTGGGCCCGGAACCCGACGAACTCACCGTCGGCCTGCTGCGCGCGGCCACGGAGCGACGCGCGGGCCCCATCAAGCCCGTGCTGCTCGACCAGCGCGCCGTCGCCGGGCTCGGCAACATCTACGCCGCCGAGGCGCTCTGGCGTGCGCGCATCCATCCGGGGCAGGTCGCCCGGAATCTATCCGGGGCACAGCTTCGCGCGCTCGTGCGCGGCATCAAGGCCGCCATCGCCGACGGCTTCGCGCGACAGGTTCGCTACCGCGATGGTTCGAGCGCGCAGCCATTCAGGGTCTATGACCGCGAGGATCGTCCCTGCCCACGATGCCGGACGCCCATCGCGCGCATCACGCAGGCTGGTCGCAGCACCTATTACTGTCCACGCTGTCAGCGGACGGCGTAGAACGTATGGCGTATAACGTAGAGCTGCTTTACGTTCACCGCTCTCCATTCTCGATCAGCAGCCCCTTCAAATACCCCGTCTCCGGGATCGTCAGCACTTCCGGATGATCGAGCGGCTGTCCGGTGAGCGCCCGCAGGATCATCGGTTGGCCGCTGTCGGCCGCCGCATCACGCACGATGTCCAGGAACATCGACTTGCTCACGTGATAGCTGCAGCTTGCCGTGAACAGCAGCCCGCCCGGCGCCAGCAGCCGCATCGCCCGCAGGTTCAGCTCCTTGTAGCCGCGCTTCGCACCCTCAATCGATCCGCGGTTCTTTGCCAGAGCCGGCGGATCGAGCGCGATCACGTCGTACCGCTCGCCGCGTGCCACCGCCTCGCGAAGGAAACCGAACGCGTCGGCTTCCACGCAGTCGAGGTTCGTGATACCGTTTCGCGCGGCATTCGACCGCGCCCGATCCAGCGCGAGGGCGGACGAGTCCACCGCCGTCACCGACTCGGCGCCCCGCGCCAGGTGCAGGGCAAAGCTGCCGTGATAGCTGAAGACGTCGAGCGCACGGCCGCGCGCGTGGCCGCGCAGCAGCACGCGGTTCTCGCGCTGGTCGAGGAACGCGCCCGTCTTCTGCCCGGTCCACGGCGCCGCAAGGTATCGCACGCCGTGCTCGTCCACCTCGATCTCTTCCGGCACGCTCCCGGCCAGGAGCTCGACGTTCCTGGAAAGTCCCTCGCGCGTGCGCACCGAGGCGTCGTTGCGCGCCAGGATGCCCTCGCTCCCCACGAGTTCCTGCAGGACGTCCACGATCAGCTCGCGCTGGGCTTCCAGGGCCGCGGAGAGCAACTGCACCACGAGCCAGCGGTCGTACTTGTCCACCACCAGCGCCGACAGCCCGTCTCCCTCACCGTGCACCAGCCGGCACGCATTCGTCATGCTGGCGAGTGGCGCACGTCGCGCGATGGCGTGCGCCAGCCGGCCGCGCCACCACGCGCGGTCTATTGCCACGTCCGCGTCACGTTCGACGCGCCGCAGGACAATCTCCGAGGCAGGACTCCACCACGCCCACCCGAGTGGCTGGCCTCGCGGATCGGCGATGCGCACGGGGCCCGCGGGTTCGGTTGGAGCCTCCGCCAGGTCGCTGCGAAAGACCCACGGGTGCCCGGCGGCCAGGCGCTTGGCTCCGCGGGAGGTGACGATCGCGATCGAAGATGGCATGACGGAAGTTACCGACCGAGGGCAGCCTTCGGTA
>DATCGU010000154.1:0-4603 GCA_036508735.1 Gemmatimonadaceae bacterium | reverse complement strand
CGACACGAAGCCGTTGCGGTGTCGCACGTCGATCACGTTGCCATAGCCGCCCTTGTGACCCGCAAAGACCACCACGCCGTCGCCAATGGTGCGCACCGGGGTTCCCGACGCCGCGGCGTAATCGGTACCCTTATGCGCCCGCCAGGCGCCCAGGATAGGGTGCTTGCGGAGGCCAAAGACGCTGGAGATGCGGCGAAACGACAGCGGCGCGCGCAGGAAGCTCGCACGCAACGACTTGCCGACCGCGTCGAAGTACTCGGCGTTGCCATCGACGTGCTCGAAGCGGAAGGCCTGCAGTTCGCTCCGGCCGCGTTGAAGCCCGGCAGCGAGGATGCGCCCTGTGCGATTGGCCCGTTGGGGGCTCGTGGAGCGTTCAAAGACCACACGCACGCTGTCGCCCACCTGCAGTTCGCGCGACATGTCCACGCGATACTCGTAGATGTCCGCCAGGGCCCACGCCAGCTCGGCACGCGCGCCGCGGGTCAGGAAGGGCGTGCCTCCCTCGTCGAGGGCGTCGTAGAGGTTGGCGTGGACGACGCCGCGCACGACCATCGTGTCGGTCACCCAGGTGATCTTCTCCTCCGTCGCCGTCCACTCGTCACCCTGACGCTGGAGCCTGAGCACGCGGTCGGGCGACAGGTTGAGCACCACGTCCACGGGGCGCTGGCTGGTCGAGTCGCCGTGCACCACGACTTCCATGCCGGCGGGAATGCGCCGGTCGTCGATCAGCCCGGCGACCGCCTGCAGGGCGGCCGCGGCGTCTGCGGTACTCAGGCCGCGGCGTCCCAGCAACGCGGCGAGCGACTCCCCTCGTCCGAGGGTGTCGCTCGCATTCCAGCGCCCCAGGCCCAGGCGTTCGGCCGGGGCGGGGATTGGCAGGGCAAGATGGGGCAGTCGCAGTACCGCGACGGCGAGGGCAGCCGCCACCACGAAGATGGCGGCCCGCCGCGTCACGCGCTTCAATCCATCTGTCTCCGAATGAACGTCGGGATCTCCATGTCACTGAGATCGGCGATGCGGCGTGCTTCGGCCGGCGTCGCCCGCTGGCGTTGCGCGGGCACGGCCGTTCCGCCGCTGTACGTCGAGCCGATGACCGGACGCGTCCGCTGCGCGTCGGCAATCGAAATGACGGAGCCGGCGCCGCTGGAGACGCGTCCGCCGATCGTGCGGCCGTTGGCCGCCTGCTGCGGCTTGGCCTTCTCGAAGCCCGTGGCCACCACGGTGACGCGCACCTGGCCCACCATGGCCGGCTCGACGCCCGCGCCGATGATGATGTTGGCTTCCTCGCCCACCGCTTCCTGCACGATCTGGCCCACGGTGGTGAAGTCGGTGAAGCTCAGTTCGCCGTCGCCGCCGGTGATGTTCACCAGGACGCCCGTGGCGCCGGCAATGGAGACGTCGTCGAGCAGCGGGCTGGACAGCGCAATCTGCGCGGCCTCGACCGCGCGATTCTCGCCCGAACCGACGCCCGTGCCCATGATGGCCGCGCCGCCGTCCTTCATGACCGTGCGCACGTCGGCGAAGTCGACGTTGATGATGCCGCACTTGGTGACGAGGCCCGAAATGCCCTCGGTGGCGCGCAGCAGCACTTCATCGGCCTTCTTGAGCGCGTCCTGGAACGGAATGTTCTTGCCGACGACCGCCAGCAGGCGCTCGTTGGGGACGACGATCATGGTGTCGACGAACTTGCGCAGTTCCTCGATACCCTCTTCGGCCTGGCGCATGCGCTTGCGGCCTTCAAAGAGGAACGGCTTGGTGACGATGCCGACCACGAGGGCGCCGGCTTCGCGCGCCAGCTCGGCGACTACCGGGGCCGCGCCGGTGCCGGTGCCGCCACCCATGCCGCAGGTGACGAAGATGAGGTCGCTGTTGGCCATGACGCGCGCCACCTCATCGCGATTCTCCTCGATGGCCTGCCGCCCGATTTCGGGGCGGGCGCCGGCGCCGAGTCCGCGCGTGAGCTTCTTGCCAATCTGGATCTTGACGTCGGACTTCGAGTTGAGCAGGGCCTGGGCGTCGGTGTTGACGGAGATGAAGTCGACGCCCTCGAGCAGTTCCTCGATCATGCGGTTGACGGCGTTGCCGCCGCCACCGCCGACGCCCACCACCTTCATGCGGGCGCCGTTCACGGGAGCGCTCTGCTCGAGTTCGAAGTTCAGGGCCATAGCGCGGGTAACTCCATCGCGGTGTTCGGAAGGCGCAAGGACGGACGCGGAGAATATATGCGCCGGAGGCGCACGGGGCACCAATGTGGAGACGAATGAAGCAAGAAAAAGGCAAACGGCAGATTGCACAGGGCAGTCTGTCGTTCGCACATTTGTGAGGTATGAAGGATCGCGAGAGCGCAAGAACGCGAGATCTCGAGCCTACTCCTCTCGCGCTCTAGTGATCTCGCGCTCTAGTGATCTCGCGCTCTAGTGCTCTCGCGCTCTAGTGCTCTCGCGCTCTCAGAAGAAATCCTGCAACCACGTCTTCACCCGTCCCGCCAGCCCGTCGAAGCTCGGCGTCGACCCCGAGAGCGAAAGCCGCTTCCCCTTGCCCACCAGCATCCCCTGCGCCAACCGGCCGGCGCCGTACTGCACGAGGCCCACCGAGGTCGCAAAGCGCGGTGCCTGCACGCTGTCGGCCAGCCCGCCCAGGAACTCGCCCGGCATGCCGATGCGCGCACCGACGCCGAAGACTTCGTTCGCCAGTTCGGCCATGCCGGGCATCGCCGCCACGCCACCGGTGATCACCACGCCGGCCGCGAGCTTCTTGAGGTACCCGGCATCCTCGATGTCGCGCACCGCCAGCTCGTAGATCTCGCTCGTCCGCTGGTGGATGATGTGCGCCAGCAGTTCGCGCGGAATCTGCCGGTCCCCCTGCGCCACGGTGCTCGGCAGGCGAATCACCTCGCCGTGCGCCACCATGGGCTCGAAGGCGCACCCGAACGCCTCCTTCAGGCGCTCGGCGTCGGTCTGGGTGACACCCAGCCCGTGCACGATGTCGCTCGACACATTGTTGCCGCCGTACCCGATGGTACCGAGGTGGCGGATCTTGCCTTCGTGGAAGATGGCCAGGTCGGTGGTGCCGGCGCCGACCTCCACCAGGGCTACGCCCAGTTCCTTCTCGTCGTCGGTGAGCACGCTGATGGCCGCGGCCAGCGGCTCGAGCACGAGTTCCTGAACCCTATACCCCGCCCGCTCGACGCTCTTCCTGAGATTCATCGCCGGCGACGAGCCGATGGTGACCAGGTACATCTCGGTCTCGAGCCGCGTCCCGATCATTCCCATCGGGTCGCGAATGCCGACGTTCTTGTCGACGGTGTATTCCTGCGGGATGGCGTGAATAAGTTCGCGGTCCTGCGCGATGGGCTGCGCGCGGGCGACGGCATTGGCGCGCTCCACGTCGTTCCGTGAGATCTCCGCGCCGGTCACCGACGCGATTCCCTTGCTGGTGACGGCCTGCACGTGCTCGCCGGCGATGCCACAGAACACGTTTTCCACCCGGGCGCCGGCCATCTGTTCGGCATCGGCAAGCGCCTTGGTGATGCAGCGCATCGTCTCTTCGATGTCGGCCACCACGCCACGCCGCATTCCGGTGGTGCGCGCCTGTCCCACGCCGAGGATGTTCACCGAGGGATGCCTGGGCAGGTCGCCCACCACCTCGGCGATGATGGCGGTGGTCTTGGCCGAGCCGATGTCGAGTCCCGCTACGAGTCGGTCGAGGTTCATGGGAGTCTGGCGATGACCTGGTCACGGTAACGCAGGTCGATCTCGACGACGCGCCGTCCGCGGCGCGCGAGGTCCAGTTCGACCGGCAGAATGTCCGACAAGCGCGCCGCCGAAAGGTCCCTGGCGGCCAGCACCGACAACGAATCGACGCGCAACGACAATTCGCCGCGCGGCAACCGCCGCACGGCGCTGATACGGGCAAAGAGCGCCGGCGTGTCCTGGCGCACCTCGCCCAGGAGCTTCAATGCAGCCACGTCACGGTCGGGCACGATGGGGAGGTCCAGGTCGAACGCCGTGGGATCCACCGGCAACAGGTGACCCATGGCGTCGTAGGGAGCCAGCCCCGCTGCCGTTTGCACCAGCGCCACCGGCGGCACTTCCGTGATATGTACGACGAGCGTGCCGGGCAGCCGCCGCGTGATGCGCGCCTCGCGCACCTGCGGATGAGTCCCGATCCGCCGTTCCCACTCCCCCGCGTCGTCCCACACGGACGTCGCGGTGTCGATCTTCATCCTCGAAACGATTTCATCGGGGGCGATGTAACGCGCGCCTTCGATCTCCACCTTGCGGGCGTGGAAGAACGCCATGCGGCGCGCGCCGGCGCGGAGCCAGAAGGGCGACGTGAGGACGCCCACCGCGGCCAGGCCGATGAGGGCGAGGCGCAGGGCGCGGCGAAGCTTGGAGGGCGGCAAAACAGTGGCGTCGGACATCGTCCAGTAAAGACGATGCAGGGAGCAGGACAGAAACAAGAAGCAGACGGCGGACGGCGTAGAACATACAGCGTACAGCTTACGGCTTCTTTTCAAAACGAAGCTGTACGCTCTACGCTATACGCCGTACGCCATCAGCTACCTGCCCTCCAGGATCAGCCTCAGCTCAGGACCGGTCTG
>DATCGU010000153.1:0-16187 GCA_036508735.1 Gemmatimonadaceae bacterium | reverse complement strand
GTTCCGGAACTTCTTGGCCGCCCCAGCCGCAACCGCAAGGCCTGCCTCGATGTCGGAATCATAGGGCGTGAGGAGGATTCCGCGATCAGTTTCGACCGCGAGCACACGGTCGCCGACGCCCAGATGCAGGCGGTCGCCATATCCTTCGGCAGCGTGGCGCCGATCAAGCCACCGACCTGACGTAGTTTGAGTTCGCGGACCATCGACGCCTCCGAGCATGGGTTCCTGACAGTAGCACAAATATTGTACTTCGCAAGACTGGTCGGCCCGCTGGTGCAACTGGCGCTTGTATGATTTGCGCACTTCGGCATTGTCGACCAAGCTTCAGTGGCTCGTAGTCACCATGACCGCACAGCTCTACTCCATCTCGTCAGCCAGTTCAGTCTGAGCCTTTACCGAGAACGTACCGTGCATATGCATCGATCGGTCACCCGTCTCCCCCGCCTCCTCACCGCAACTGTCACCGCGGCCGTCATCCTCAACCTCATCTCCTGCGGCGGCGGCGCCTCAGCGTTGCGCGGCGACTGGGACTACTACCGCATGCTCGGCGCCAAGCCGAGTGGCGGGTTCGACGCCCTGCGCCGGTTCGGCTACGCGCACTTCGAGAAGGCCGACACCACCGGCGCGTTTATCAACCGGCGCAACGGCGCGCGGATGGAACGGATTCACGACATCGTCGTGCAAGGCGATTCGCTGTTCATCGACCTCGATCCGGGTACGTCCATTCGGGCGCTGATCTCCAAGGACACCATTGCCGGCCAGTACTTCCGCGGCAAGAACCCCACGCAGCGCGTCTGGTTCGTCCGCCGCAAGTCGCCGCCCGAGTACGAGCCGTTCTACGCGCTCTGGCCCGGCCAGGTCTCGGACTCGAGCCACGGCGTCAAGATCGACCCGGCCGTGCCAATGAAGGCGCGCGACGGCACCGTGCTGATGAACTTCGTCGGCACGCCGTCGGGCGAGGGACCGTTCGGCGTGGTGATGGAACGCACCCCATACCTTCGCATCGACACCACGGCGGCCATGTTCTGGGGCTCGCGCGGCTTCATCTATGTGAAGCAGGACGTGCGCGGACGCGGCGGCTCGCTCGGCGTGCTCGACATGAACGCCATGCAGGAAAGCGACGGCTACGACGCCGTCGAGTGGGCGGCCAAGCTGCCTCTCGCCAATGGCAAGGTGGGCATGATTGGCCGTTCCAATCCCGGCCTCTACGCCTGGTACGCGGCCATCGCGGCCCCGCCGCACCTGGCGGCCATCGCCCCGGCCGTGGCCACCGCTGATCCGCTGCGCATCGTGCCGTACATCGACATGGTGTTCTCACCCACCATCGTGCCCTGGCTCTGCCTCACCCAAGTGCGCGAGACGATGTCGGACATGAGCAACCTCGACGTCGAGACGGCCTTCAACAGCTTGCCGGTCATCGCCAGCGCCGAGAAGGCCAAGTGCGGCCGGCCCAAGTACTGGGACGACTGGTTCAACCACCAGAAGCTCGACGGCTACTGGCGCGGCCTGAGCATCGAGGCGCGGCTGAACCGGGTGAAGGTGCCGGTGCTCGGCATCGGCGGCTGGTACGACGATGCGCGCGGAACGATCCGCAACTACATGGGTATCGACACGCTGAAAGCAAAGCCCTTCCAGCGCCTCTTCATGGATGCCGGCGCCCACAAGGGCATCGACTACGTGAACGGGTCCTTCGGCCCCACGGCGCGCATCGACAGTCGCATGCTGCAGCTCCGCTGGTTCGACCACTACCTCAAGGGCATCGACAACGGAGTCGACCGCGAACCGCCGGTGGACATCTTCATCACCGGCGACAACAAGTGGCGGAAGGAAAAAGAGTTCCCGCTGGCGCGCACCGTGTGGACCGACTTCTACCTCCACTCATCGGGCAAGGCGAATGGCGGCGCGGGCGATGGCACGCTCAGCATCACCGCGCCCAAGGCGGAACCGGCCGACACGTTCACATACGATCCGGGCAAGCCGACGCCGTACCTGATTGACGCGCGCGAACTGGAGCTGAGCCTCAACGAGGATTACGCCAAAATCCACGCCGCGCGCAACGACCTGCTGGCGTTCACCACCGCGCCGTTCGACAAGGAGATGGAAATCACCGGCCCGATGACGGCCACGCTCTGGGCCGCCACCGACGCGCTGGACACCGACTGGAACGTGATGCTGCTCGATGTCTATCCGGACGGACGCGTGATGCGCATTCAGGACGGCGTGGCCCGCGCGCGGTTCCATGAGGGCTTCGACAAGCCCAAGCTGCTGGTGCCAGGCACCGTCTATGAGTACAAGATCGATATGTGGTACACGGGCATCGTCATTCCCGCCGGGCATCGCCTGCGCGTGACGGTGGCGTCGGCGGCCTTCCCCAAGTACGACCGCAATCTCAACACGGGCGGCGACAACGAGCGCGAATCGAAGTTCGTCAGTGCGCACCAGCGGGTGCTACACGACAGCGCACATCCGTCGCGTGTGCGCTTGCCGGTGATTCCGCGGTAGTGACAGAGAGCCTTGACGATCTCGTTCGGCAGGTGGCCGCCGCCCGGGAGGCGTATACCCTCCCGGTGCAGGCGCATCGCTTGGCCGAGGAGTTCACCCACGCCGCGCTCGCCCTGCTCTTTCCGCATTTCGCCGCGTCGGAGGGCGCGGCCCCGGCGGAGGTGCGCTCGGAGCTGGAGCATTTGCGGCTCCAGCTCGAAGGCTTCCTGCTGGCGCAGGGTACCACTGCCGACAAGGCCAGGGTGACCAGCGCGGGCTTCATGTCGGACCTGCCGGGGCTGCACAGCGCACTACAGCTCGACGCGCGGGCCACCTTCGAGGCCGATCCGGCGGCCAAGAGTGTCGATGAGGTGCTGCTGGCCTACCCGGGATTCCTCGCGCTGGCCTGCTATCGCATTGCGCACGCGCTGTGCCTGCGCGATGTCACCTTGCTGCCGCGGCTGATCACCGAGTTCGCGCACCGGCAGACGGGCATCGACATCCATCCGGCGGCCCGCATCGGCCGCTCCCTGGCCATCGACCACGGCACCGGCATCGTCATCGGCGAGACCACCGACATCGGCGACCGCGTGCGGCTGTACCAGGGTGTCACGCTCGGCGCGCTCAGCGTGCGCAAGGACCTCGCCCGGCAGAAGCGCCATCCCACCCTCGAGGATGACGTGGTGATCTACGCCAACGCCACCATACTCGGCGGCGACACGGTCATCGGCGCGGGCAGCGTGATTGGCGGCAACGTCTGGCTCACCCACAGCGTGTCCGCGGGGTCGGTAGTGACGCACGAGAGCACGGTCGAGCGGCCCCGAGCGCCGGTAGAGTAGCCCCCTACCCTCCCGTGACCGCGAACCGCGCCGCCCGCCGCCTTGCCGCAACGTAGATGCCGACGCCCACGAGGTTCATCGCCACGACCATCAGCGTGATCTTGAGGCCGAACAGCCACGCGTTCGCCACCTTGATGATGGGGAACACGGCAAAGGCGATGTAGAGCAGCGTCATCAACAGGCCCGACGTCGAGGTCACTTTCAACCAGAGAGGCGGCCTAGGCGTGACGCCGCGCAGGCCGATGATGGGGATGGCGAACATCACCACGTACGTGAGCGCGTAGAACACGCCGCTGCCGTTGAACAGCAACTGGAACGCCTCGGCCTGCCCCACGCCCACGAGGCTTACCAGCGAAATGCCGAACGAGCAGACGCCCACCAGCACGATGGAGTTCACCGGCGTCCGGTACCTGGAGTGCAGCTTGCTGAACCACGCCGGCAGCATGCGGTCCCAGCCGGCCACCATCGGCAGTCGCGTCACCGCGGTGAAGCTCACGCTGGCCTGGGCCACGCGCATCCCGAGCGTCATCAGGATGCCGATAGTCACCAGTGGTCCGGCGATGCCGAACGGGCCGAAGCCGGCGCGCAGCACCTGCGCCAGCGGCGCGATGAGGTCGATGTCGTTGGTCGGGATGTACGCCACCACGGTGCTCGTGCCGAGCACGAACATCAGTGCGATGATCGGCGACGCAATGAGCACCGATCGCCCCACCGACCGCGCCGGCGCCCTGGTTTCGCCCGCAAGGATGGCGATGTACTCGAACCCGCCGAGCGCGCCGAAGCCGAGCTTGCCGAGGATGTTCAGGTTATACCAGGAAAACGACGGGATGCTGGTGCGCAGCGGATTGTAGACCTTGAGATGCCCGGTCATCAGGCCGAGCACGGGAAGCAGCAGCAGGACGCCGAAGATGACGAGCATGAAGACGCCGCCCGTGTTGTGCACCCACTTGCCCACCGACAGCCCGATGGTGGACGCCACAATCATCAGCGACAGGATGACCGCCGACGAGAACGCCACGAACGGCGTGCTCGTGGTCATCCACGCGGCGCTCGGCCCCATCGCGTACGACATGTAAGTGGCCACTTGCAGGCCGATCTCACTGGTGAACACGATGACGTAGAGCCAGAGGTTCCACGCCAGCATGAATCCGACGGTCTGGTTGAAGCCGAGCTTGGCCCACTGGTACAGCCCGCCCTCAAGCGGCATCAGCTTGTTGAGGTACATCACCACAGCTGCAGACGGGAGATAAAACAGCACGAGCGCGAGTAGCCAAAACACCACGTGCTGGGGGCCGAGCTTGCCGGCGACGCCGATCCACGTGAGGCCGACGATGAACAGGATCTGCGTCAGCGCGAGGTCGCGCACGCCGAGTTCCTTCTTCAATTCGGCGCTGTGTTGCGTGACGTCCGCTTCGGCCCGGGCGAGTTGCGGCGGGGGTGCCGCGCCGCCGTTGCCGCCATTGCCGGATCCCTGCTCCGCGTGCTTCACGGGCGCACCTCGCCGAGTATTTCCCAGTACCGCGCCCACGCCTCGAGCCCTTCGTGCAGCCGGTGCACGCGGAAAAACTCGTTGGGTGCGTGGTAGTCTTCGTCGGCCGTGGAGAAGGAGAAGTAGACGGTATCGATGCCCATGTACCGCTTGAACAGTTCCATGATCGGCACGGTGGCCCCCATGCGCACCAGAAGCGGCGGCACGCCATACACCGCCTGCAGCGCCGAGGCGGCCGCCTTCAGCGCGTAGTGACCCGATTCGATGTGCGCCGCGGGCGTGCCGTGATCGCCCGGCATGACCGACAACCGCGTGCCGCTCGGCACGTGGGCCTCGAGGTGGCGCGTGATCAATCTGACGATCTCGTCGGGCACCTGGTCGGGCACCAGCCGGCAAGTGATCTTGGCGTGTGCCTCGCTGGGAATCACCGTCTTCTGCCCCGGTCCCTGATATCCGCCCCACATGCCGTTGATCTCGAGCGTCGGCCGCGTCCAGTTGCGCTCCAGCAGGGTGTACCCGACCTCACCGAACGACGCCGGTGCGCCCACCTGCTCGACATACGTCGCCTCGTCAAACGGCAGCGCGGCGATGGCCGCACGCTCGTCGGCCGAAAGTTCGCGCACGGTGTCGTAGAACCCCTCCACGGCGATGCGGCCATCGGGGTGATGCAGCGACGCCACCAGCTGTGCCATGGCGTGCAGCGGGTTGGCAACGCTCCCCCCGTGCCGTCCCGAGTGCAGGTCCTTGGACGCGCCGGTGAGCGTAAAGTTGAGCCCGGCCAGCCCGCGGCTCGCCACCGTGAGCGACGGCTCGCTGGCGCGCCACATGGCGCCGTCGGCCGAGATCACCACGTCGGCCGCGAGCAGTTGCTTGTGCGCTGCGATGAAGGCGTCGAGGTTCGGGCTGCCAATCTCCTCCTCGCCCTCGATCATGAACTTCACGTTGATCGGCAGCGCGTCCGCCACGGCGAAGAACGCCTCGGCGACCCTGATGGCAATCAGGGTCGGTCCCTTGTCGTCCGACACGCCGCGGGCGTACAGGCGGCCATCGCGCACGGAGGGCGTGAACGGCGGGCTGGTCCACTTGTCCAGCGGATCCGGCGGCTGCACGTCGTAGTGGCCGTAGACGAGCACGGTGAGCTTGCCGGGCGCGCCAAGCCACTCGCCGTAGACCACCGGGTTGCCTGGCGTGGCGATGGTTCGGACGTTCAGCGGCCCGGCCGCGGCGAGCTTGGCAGCCACCCATTTGGCGGCTGCGGCCATGTCGCTCGCGTGCGCGGGATCGGTGCTGACGCTGGCAATCGCCGCGAACTCAATCAGCTCCGAGAGAATGCGATCATGATTCGCCCTGAGATGGGCAAGCACCTTCTCGTTTGCCATCACCGGCCACCGTCGATGGAGAGCACCTGGCCGGTGATCCAGTTGGCGTGTTCCGAGGCAAAGAACAGGACGCCATTGGCAATGTCCACGGGCGTGCCCAGCCGCTTGAGCGCGATGCGGTCGACGAGCGCCCGCTGCCCCTCGGCGCCGTACGAGTCCCACTGGATCTCGGTTGACGCGTTGGAGCGCACGAAGCCCGGCGCGATGTTGTTGACCGTGATGCCCCACGGCCCCAGCTCGTGCGCCAGCTGCCGCGTGAGCCCAATCTGCGCGGCCTTCGCCGAGGCGTACGCCTGGATGCCGGTGAGGCTGATGCCCAGCCCGGCGCCGCTGGAAATGTTGACGATGCGGCCGCCGCGCGCCGCTTTCATGCCCGGCGCCACCGCCTGCGAGAGGTAGAACGCCGCGGTCACGTTGACGTCGAAGATGCCCCGCCATTCCTCCGGCGTCACCTCCTCAAGCGGGCGCCCCACCTGCCCCAGCACGCCACCGGCGTTGTTCACGAGGATATGTACGCAGCCAGCCTCGGCCGACGCATCGGCGACGCACTTGCCCACGGCGGGCTTGTCGCGCACGTCCAGCACGCGCGCGTGGCACGTTCCGCCGGCGGCGCGGCAGAGCTGTTCGGTCTCTCGCACTTCGTCTTCGATGACGTCACAGGCCCATACGCTCGCGCCGCGCCGGGCGAAGGCCAGGCTGATGGCGCGCCCGAATCCGTGGGCGGCGCCCGTGACGATGGCCGTCTTGCCGCTGAAGTCGACGTTCATGTGTTGGTCGTGTTGGGGAGGATGGCGGCGAGCGCGTCGAGCGTGCCGATTGACTGCTCGCGGACGCCGTTCTCGACGTCGTGAATGAGTTCGACGAGGCGCGCCAGGATAGGCGTCGCGACGCCCGCTTCGGCGCCGAGCTTCACCACGATGCCGAGTTGCGCATCCACCTCGGTGCGGCGTTTCCGCACCGCGAGGTCGCGCCAGATGCCGCTGTGCGTCTTGGCCGAGCGGCGGTTGTGCGCCACCAGCGCGTCGAGCGACGCTTCGGCCGCGCCGTGCGGCGCGCTCGGCAGGTACGACGAGGGATCGAAGCCGTCGAACCCTTCGGTGGTGATGCCGCGCGCCGCGGCCACGGCGTTGATCTCCCTTGCCAGGGCGATATAGAGTGGACGGTACTTCGGCATCGCCAGCGCGTCGGCGATGGATTCGTTGGTGAGCGCGGTGGCGAACAGCATGGCGCCGTACGCTTCCTTGCCCCACAAATAGCCCCAGATGTTCGGCGTGACGATGGCGCGCGGTTCGAAGTCGGCCCACACGTCACGAATGGCGGTCACACGCGGCGTGATGCGGCCGTCGATCTCGCCGACGACCACGGCGGCCATGCTGCCGTGGAGGATCACGCCCGGCTCCAGGTAATCCGCCCCGAAGTTGACGAACGCGCCCACGGTGCGATGGACACCGACGATGCGGGCGATGGCGATTTCGTTGAGGCCGTTCTGCGCCGAGATGACGCAGCCGGCTGCACCGAGGTGCGGAAGCAGCGCCTGCGCGGCCGGTTCGGTGTGCTGCGCCTTGGTGGCCAGCATGATCGTGTCCCACTCGCCGGCCACGGTGCCGGGCGTGAAGGCGGGCAAGCGCTGGACGAACTCCGCAACCGGACCGGTGATCCTTATTCCGTTGCGATTGATGGCGGTGACGTGCTCGTCGACCGTGTCGACCATGGTCACGTCGTGGCCGGCACGAGCGAGGTACGCCCCCATGGTGCCGCCAATCGCGCCCGCGCCCCAGATGAGAAGTCGCATGGTCAGACCGCGCCGTTACGACGCATTGCCCCAGGAACCGTCGAGCAGAGCTCGCGTTTCCTGGACCGCCACCTGCCAGAGCGCGAGCATCTCCTCGTCGGACCGCTGGTACAGGCCGCCGTAGTTGCCGTCGCCGAGGTACTCGCGCAACGCCACCGGATCGAGCAGGCGCACCCGCGCCAGATCGACCATGGGCCGCTGCGTCGCGGGCATTGTGACCCCGGGCAGGCGCGTCCAGGGGAAGTTCTCCATCCACGACCCGTGCGACGCCACGGGATCGATGGCCTGTACCTTTGCCCAGGTGAGCGGCGCGTTCCACCAGTTGTGGAAGATCACCCGGCAGCCGGCGTGATCGGCGGCCCATTCCTGGGCGAACTGCTGCACGGCACCGTTGCCGCCGTGGCCGTTCACGATCAGGATGCGGCGAAAGCCGCTGTGCGCCATGCCGTCGAGGATGTCGCGCACCACGTGCAGGTGCGTCTCCACCTTCAGCGAGATCGATCCCGGGAACTCACGAAAGTAGGGCGTGACGCCGTACGGCAACACCGGGAAGACCGGGATACCGAGCGGTTCCGCGGCCTCGGCGGCCACGCGTTCCGGGAGGATCGCGTCCACGATGAGCCGCAGGTGGCTGTGCTGCTCCGTGCTGCCCAGCGGCAGCACGGCACGGTCGTCGTGTCGCAGGTATTCCTCCACCTGCATCCAGTTCATGTCGCTGATGCGCATGTCGATTTCCTCTCCGGGACAGGCAATTCAAATGCGGTCGTCAAATTATGCCACCGCGCAAACGCGGGCGCCACGAGCGTCACACCGTCTTCATCGTCATTTTCGCGGATCCAAAGCGGCGGTAGCCCGCTCGATGGCACGCATTGCGCTCTTGTCGCCCTTGTCGATGGAGAGCGCCGAGCGCCATTCCTGCCACGCCTTGTCCGTGTTGCCAAGGGAATAGTAGATGTCGCCCTTGAAGGTGTGTTGCGTTGCTTCATACCGTCTGGCCACGCTGTCTGCCAATGCGGTGACCGCCTGTGGCGTGCCTCCCGTATTGACCAGCAGGGGATACACGCTCTTCCTCGCCATCTGGAAGTACGTCAGGTTCTGCAGGGCGTAGCGCTGGCCGATGAAGAACGACCACGCGGGCGTGAACTCGAGGTACGGACGGTTGTCCGTATTCAGTCTCGCATTCCCGACATATTGCCGCAGGTCGGATTCGCCCATGATGAACCCGGTAAGGAAATCGAGCGGCTCTTCCGCTCCCACGTGCGCCATTTCCTGACGCACCCCGGGCCGCTGCATCTTGCGACGCAGGGCCTGCACGTCGATCTGCAGCGGCTTCATTGAACCGACGAGGAGGCCGTGATACTTGAGGGGAGACAGCCAGAGGGTCGAGTGCGGGAACGCCTGCATGAAGGTCCTGGCGGTCATCTTCATCTCGGCGTCCGACAGGAGATGAAACGGCAGCCACTGCACGGCGATCCCATCCTCCGACAGCCTGGCCTTCAGCAGCTCGTAGAACTCCAGCGTGTACAGGCTCCCGTTGCCGGCCATTTTGGGCGAGGTGGCATCCACGGAGATCACGTCGTACGTCTTGCCCGTCATCAGGGCGTAGTTTCGTCCGTCACCCATGATCAGGTTGTAGTCCGGCCGCTTCACCACGTCGTGGTTCACCTCGCGGAACCAGGTGGACGCCTCGATGACCCCGGGCACCAGCTCTACGCAGTCCACCGCGGCCACGTCGTACTGCAGTGCCTCCCACGATGCGCCGCCCGCCCCGAATCCGACGAGGTTCACCCGCGGCGACGGCGCGCTGCTCAGCAGCAGCGGATAGTTGCCCAGCGTCTCCTGCGCGTCCCGCATCCCGATGGTCGTGCCGGCCACCGGGAAGCCGTCGATGCTCAGCACCTTCTCGCCGTGCTTGTCGCGGAAGACCTTTACCGTGGAACCGATTCCCTCGCGGTAGAACAACACGTCGGTGCCGTCGGCCCGCTCCCGGTACGACGCCAGTACCAGGCTGTGCGCGGTGAACCCGGACAATGCGGCGAAGACAATGACAACTCCCGCCGCCACCACGGCCTTCGCCGCGCGCCGGCCCCGCAGGGCGGGCTCCGTGAGCAGCAGGACGATTCCAATGAGGGCGCTCAGCGCGGCAACGACCACGATGCCGTTGCCAACGCCGACGAGGGGAATCAGCAGGAAGCCGGCGGCAAGGGAACCGGCCACCCCGCCGATGGTGTTCGCCGAGTAGACGCGTCCGAGCGAATTGCCCAGGTGGGTCAGGTGCCGGGTGTAGATCTTCACCACCAGCGGCACCGTCATGCCCATGAGGAGGGTGGGCACCAGCATGACCGAGAGGCTCCGCGCAAAGCGCATCCCGCTCCACTTCCACAGCAGCATCGCGTCCACCGCCTGTCCCTCCATCCCCGTCAGCACAGGGGTGGCGGTGGCGAGGATGGGAATGGCGAGCAGGGCCGAAAAACCGATCAGCACCTCCACCACTCCGAACGCCGTGAGCAGGCGGATGCGCCGGTCGGCCACCTGGGCCACCACGGCGCTGCCCAGGGCGATGCCGAGCAGGAACGCAGTAAGCACGGTCGTGAACGCGTGCGTGGAGTTGTCGAGGTAATAGACGAGGGCCCGCGTCCAGAGCACCTCGAGCGCCAGTGCGGCCACGCCGGACAGCCCAACAGCCCAGAGGACTCCGCGAGCCAGGGCCGGGGAGAGGACGTGGTCGGCCGCGTCACCTGCAGGATGGGTCGCTCCTTCCAGTTCCTCAGGTTGCTCGGCTGCCGGCTCCGTGTTTATGCGCCGGCTCAGGGCGAACGCGACGCCGGCGATGGCCAGGTTCGCGATGCCGGCCAGGTACGCGGTCTCCCGCACGCCAAGGAGCAGGATGAGGAAGAACCCGGCCGCAAGCGCACCTGTCACGGCGCCGAAGGTGTTCACGGCGTACAGGCGGCCGACATCCAGCCCGAGCCGATCCTTGCTGCGGGCGAGGAACTTCACGATCACCGGCAGCGTGCCTCCCATCAGCGTGGCTGGCGGGAGGAGCACCAGTACGGACAGGGCAAGCCTGAGCAGGCTCAGCGGGTAGAAGCCCAGGTCCAGGTGGCGTGCGGCGACGACGTACACCGCGGTGACGCCGGCGAGCAGCGCAGGCATGAGAAAGGCGAAGATGCCGATTCCCGCTTCGAGCGCGGCGTACAACGCGAGGGGATCGCGGTGCCTGTCCACGGCCTTGCCGAAACGGAAGCTGCCGAAGGCCAGGCCGGCGAAGAAAGTCGAGAGGACAGCGCTGGTGGCCAGGGCCGTCGCCCCGAAGACCAGCGTGAGCATCCGCATCCAGACGACTTCGTAGACCAGCCCACACGCCCCCGACAGGAAGAACAGGGCGAGGATGATCCGTCGGATGCCGCGTTCACTGGTCAGCGCCACGTCGCCCCTCGGGGATTCTCAGGACAGGAATGTCAAACGTGCCGCGAGGAGTATGCCCCGCGTGATCAACAGTGGCAACCGAATATCACAACTCCGAATATCACAACTCCCCTCGCGCCTGACATTGCGCGAGGGGAGCTGCGACAGCGCCAGAAACCACCGGCTCAGGGAAGCCGGCCGCGAAGGTTCGGATTGGTCTGCAACTCTTGCAGGCTGATCGGGAGGCACTTGTCCCGGCCTTCCAGGAAAGCATTGTGCGCCGGCCCAGTTTCGAGGTACCAGCGCCGCAGGTCGCCCAGGCGGCGGCCTTCGAGCCAGAGCACGGCGCCCTTTTCCTTCTCCAGAATCGGCCAGGCGGTAGCGACGTCCGCCGGTGCGGTGAGCGGCGCCATCGCATAGACGGCCCGCTGCTGGTTGATGAACGTGAACGCCCCCGCGATGTCTCCGCCGCGCAGCGCGTTTTCCGCCCTGATCATCAGCATCTCCGCGCCCTTGGCCATGGGAATGTCAGCGCCGAGATCCTTGTACTTCGCCTGCCGGAAGAACTTCGTGATGCCGTCCTGTCCCGTCTGGATCGCGCCGGACGACGTCTTGATGGTATCCCACGGTACGCGCGGGTCCTTGAACACCTGTGCCCACTGCGACCCGAACACGCTGAACTCACGCCGCACGTAGGTCTCCTGCACATACGAGTTGTTCTCGGCGAAAGAAGTGGTGGCGAAGTATGCGAGGTACACGAAGCTCGCAGGCACGAGCGTCGCGTCGGCCACGGCGCCCGCCCAATTGCCCTGCGCGACCCGCACGGCGGCCCGGCCGGCGTACGACGCATTCAGGATATCCGTGGCGGTCGGCACCGCCGAGGCGATGCGGATGGCCTCGGTGAAGTACGCCTCGGCGCGCGAGAAGTAGACCTTGTAATCCTGGGCCGGCCCGCTGTCGAACACCGCCTCGCACGTGGTTTCGCCGAGCATCCGGTTGGACATGCCGGCAAACATGTTGGCGCGCGCAGCCAGGGCGCTCTTGTCGTAGGCGAAACCGGTCATCGCCTTCATGCGCACGATCCCGGACTCGGACTCGAAGCGGACCTGGTGCATGCCACCCCAGAGTCCGTTCATGTCCTCCGGCCGGATGACGCCCTTCACCCATATCTGTTCCGGCGTGTAGCTGCCGCCGTGTCCGCTCTCGTCACCCGCGATCGACGAGATACGCGCGATCTCGTCGAGAATGTTGGAATAGTCGGACGACATGCCGACGACGAGCGCCGGCACCGCGTCGGGCGTGTACAGGGCGGAGTCGTTGATCGGACCCGGGTTGGTGACCTCCAGAAAGCCCTTGCAGGCAACCGACGAAAGCGCGCCGGCGAGGGCAACCAGGAGAACTCTCTTGGTCTTCATCGTGATATCCTCGCGGTAGGTCAGAAGGTGAGGCGAAGGGTCGCCATATATGTCTTGAACGGCGGCAACTGGTAGTACTCGCGACGGCCGAGGCCCGAACCCGCGTCGCCCGCGTCGTTGGCCTCGGGATCGGCGCCGTCGTACTTGGTGCTCTTGTACAAGTTGCGCCCGGAGAGTGTGAAGGTCGCCCCATGGGCCGTGCCGCGCAGGTAGCGCGCGGGAATCTGGTAGGCGAGCGAGACCGAGCGGAGCTTGAAGAAGTCGGTCTTGGCAACCCAGAAGTCGGAGTTGCGCACCGTGGCATCAATGGCGCAGCGCCCGCGGTCGCGCGCATTCACGCCGTCCAGCGCGTTCAGGACGTCGTCGGCCGTGCCCTTCTTGCCGTCGGCGCCGTTGTAGGCGCGCAGCTTCGCCTGGATGGCGTAGCACGGCTGCCACATATTCCGCACTTCACCCTGGTAGCCGATCCAGTTGACGAGACGCCCGCCCGCATTGAACTCGCCGAGCACGTCGAGCGTCAGGTTCTGCCAGAACGTGAGCGTGGTGCCGATGCTCGTGATGTGCGTCGGGTAGACCGACCCGAGATACTGGTCGGACTTGACGATCGGGTCGGCGATGGCGTCCGGGTTCATGATCTTGTAGCCGAACACGGCCGGAACAGGGTAGCCCTCCCTCACGTAGCTGCCCAGCCCCGTGGAGATCGGCACGCCGCCGACGTCGACGGTCTTGCTGGCGAGCGACGTGAGGCTCACGCGCCCGCTCCAACTGACCCTCTGGCCGCGGAGGATTTCGCCGTTGACCTGCACCTCGAGGCCCTTGTTCTCCAGCGTGCCGACGTTCTGCAACTGAGTTGTGGAGAATCCCTCGGAGGGCGGGTAGACGACGCCGATCAGCGCGCCGTAGGTCCGCGCCTGGAATCCCGTCACCTCGAACGACACCCGGTTGTCGAACGCCGCGGCGTCGAAGCCGATTTCGTTCTCGCGCGTGCGCTCGGGACCGAGATTTGGGTTGCCGCGCTGCTGGACGACCACCCCCGGCTTTCCCTCGTCACCGCCGACCGGATTCCAGGTGCGCACGGCATCGAACGCGCCCGGCGCCTTGCCCGACTCGCCGACCGCGGCGCGCAGCTTGAAGGTCGAGACGTACTTGGAGGGCCACCACTTCTCCTCGGACATCACGTACGCGGCGCTCAGTTTGGGGTACGTCTGCAACCCGAACGCCGAACCGAACGCGCTGTTCCCGTCCACGCGCATGCCGCCGGTGACGAACAGGCGATCGTTCCAGCCCACCATCTCCTGCAGGAAGAATCCGGCATTCACCACCCGTGGCTGGCTGGCCGTTCCGAGCACCACGATGGAGAAGGAGCTGAGCGTCGGATCGCCCGGACCGGACAGGAAGGTGCCCGTCATGCTGTTGTACCGTTCCCGGTCATCGAACAGCTGCCCGCCCCACGAGAGCGTGGAGGCGAACTTCTTCAGCACCGTGTTCTGGTACGAACCCGCGTAGTCGAGCGAGAGCTTGGAATGGTTCCAGTCCGCATGGACAAGCTGGCCGGTCGGGAGAGTCAGGAACCCGAAGGGCAGCAGCGTGTTGTTGTTGCTGTTGTTGTAGTCGAAGCCGACGTTGAAACGATTGGTCAACCCGTTGATCGGGTTCCACGAGACCGACGCGCCGGTGATGAAGTGATCCGCGTCGTTGGAGATCTGCGTGTCCAGGATGTACTTGTTGGTAAGGCAGGTCGTGCCGGCGGGGACGTTGGCGCAGTCCGTGCCCTTGCCGCCCTTGAAGTTGCCGCTCGAACCGCGCATCACGTTCAGCGTGAAGCCGTTGGCGAGGTTGCCGTCGCCGAGCCAGCCGATGTCCTTCTTGTTGTAACTGGAGTTGAGCGAGATCACGAGCTTCTTCGCCGGCATGAAGGTGAAGTTGCCGCGGAAACCGCCGTCCTTCTGGAAGCCCGTGCGCACGACCCCTTCGTTGTCGCCGTAGTTGCCGGAGAGGAAGTACGTCATGTTCTCGCCGCCGCCCTTGACCTCCATGTCGAGGCGCTGCACCGGGCCGTGGCGAAGCCAGGTGCCGCTCGCCGGGCAGGTGGGATCCATGTACTTGGTTCCTATGCCGTCGACCATGACGCCCTTGCAGATCATGCCGAGGTCCGTCGGGTCCGACGACGGGCCGACTTGCCCCATCACGTTCAGGCCGCTGCTGTAGGACGCGGTCCATTGCGGGGCGCCCGACGATCCACGCTTGGTGAAGATCTGGATGACGCCGCCCGAGGCTTCGGTGCCGTACAGGGTGGTCGCCGCTGCGCCCTTCACGATCTCCACCCGCTCGATGTCGTCGGCCTTGATGTCGTTGAACGCATTCGTGCTCTGCCGCGCCGATGCGGTGACCGGGCCGTTCTGGCTGTAGATGCGGATGCCGTCAACGTAGATGATCGGGTTGTTCCCCTGCGTGATGCTGTTGCTGCCGCGCAGGCGGATGGTCCCGCCCGCGCCCGGCTGGCCGGAGTTACCCATCACGGTGACGCCCGCCGCCCGCCCGCCGATCATGTCCTGCGCATCCTTCATTTGCGGTGACGAGCCCAGCTTCATGTCGATGGTCGCCATCGCGTTGCCGACTTCCTTCTTGCGCGCCTCGGCCGCCGTCCCGGTGACCACCACAGCGTCCAGCGAGAGCGCCGCCGTCTTGAGCACGAAGTCGACCGTGTGGGTGCCGCCGCCCGCGACCGTGACGCTCTTCGTCTGCCCCACGTATCCGATGCGCAGCACGCGCACCATGGCCACGCCGACGGGCATGCCGCCCAGCCGGTACACGCCCGCTGCATCCGTGCGCGCAAACCGGGGGTTGCCGACCAGGGAGACTTGCGCCCCCTCGATCGGCGTGTTCGAGCCTTCGGCCGTGACCGTGCCCCGGATCACGCCGGTAGCCTGCGCGTGCAGGGCACCGGGCGCCAGGATCACGGCGGCCGCGGACGCCGACACGACGGCGAGGGCGCACGCGGCAAGTCGCAACAGGCGACGGACGATCAACGCTTTCATGAGCAGTCTCCACTCGAAGATGATGGGACGATCCAACGACTGATGAATGGAAGGGGACGAAACGGTCGATCCCTGCCTTTTCTACGGCCTCGTGCGTACCGGCGGCAGCGGCTTCGAATGGTCCTCGTATGGCCTCAGCCACCAGTCGAAGAACGTCCACGTGCGGTTCCACGAGTCAATCTGTGCCGGCGAGTCCACGCGCTCATTGGTCACCGGATCCACCCGGCGGCTGAAGGCGTGGCCCACCGAGGCGCCCCACGGCGCGGGATCCACGTACACCATCGTCTCGGAGAGCTCCGGCTTCAGCGCCCGCAGCTTCCACACGAGCTGCTGGTCCTCGACGTAG
>DATCGU010000152.1:0-13194 GCA_036508735.1 Gemmatimonadaceae bacterium | reverse complement strand
AGGCCCTCCGTTGCATTCTCGCGCCCTGGGTTTCTCTCGCGCTCTGCCGTTCCCTCTTAACGCCGCTGGGGCCCGGCCTTTCGACCGGACCCCAGAGGAACCTGCGAGGAACTGGTGAAGCTTAGAACACCACGTTGACTGGGGTCAGCGCGGCGTTGACCATGCCCACCTGACCGCTGGCGTTCATGCCCAGCGCGACAATCTGCGACGCCCACCCGGCGCCGGCACCGTTAAGGATGCTGTAGATCGTCGAACCGTTCACCGTCGCCGTCCACGTGAACGTACGCACCGCACCGTTGTCGTTCAGCACCGGCGACGTAGCCGAGCCAACGAGCATGTAGCGCAGGCCGCTCGCATCGAGCATGTAGAAATCGACGCGGGTGAACGGATTGTTGAAGGTCGCCGTCGAACCGGTCCCGGTCACCGTCAGCGCCGCACTAGCCGCATTACCCGCACCCGCACCCGTGGCGTTGCCCGTCACGATGCCCGTGACGCCAGCCAGAGTAGCTGCCGTGAAGGCCGTCATGCCCGTAAACGTGATCGCCGCACCCGGCGTTACCGTGGCGAAGGCGGTCGTGCCCGACACCGCAGCGAGATTGCTCTGCGAACGGGAGATCGTCGACAGGTTCGCGATGTTGGTCAGGCCAGCTGCCATGTTCGCCTGAATGGCCATCGGGAGAGTGACGCCCGTCGTTACCAGGAAGTTCGTGTTGCTGAACGTCGGGGCATTGAAGCCGTTCACCGACACCCACGGCATGCCAAGCGTCGCCGGCGCAATCACCGGGGCGCCCGTGTACGTGCCGTTGAACCCGTAGTCCTGGATGTCCAGGTCTTCGTTGATCAACGCCGATGCCGCGTAGCCCAACGCGGTGATCGTCAGCGGAGCCGACGGTGCACCCGGAATCGGTGCCGTGAAGTCGAATACGCTGGTGCGTGGCGTGACTGTCGACGTGTTACCGGCAGCATCCCTCGCCGTCGCGTTGAACGTCCAGTACGCGTAGTTCGTGGCGCCCGTGGTGCCCGCGAGCGTGGTCGAATACAAATACATTGGAATGCCCGCTACAATGACGGAACCCACCGCCGAGACACCCGACGGCGAGAGGGCCGTCACGGTCGTTGCACCGTCAGCAGCCAGCAACGTCGTGGTACCAGCCGAGTTGCCCGTAGTACCCGCCGCACGACGCGACACCGACATCAGGACCGGGTTCGTCGGCAGCATGCCCGAGTTGCCCACGAGACCCGTGTCGTTCACCGTCACCCTCCACTCACCACCGATCGTCGCGGTTGCGATACGACCGTTGGCTGCCAGCGAGCCGACGTCGGGCAAAATCACCGGAGGAGCGCGGTCGACGCCAAACGACGTCGACGCCGCCGTGGCGCAGCTGGCCGGGTCTGCCGAGCGGTTGCCCAGCTTGTCCTGCGAGTACAGCAGCAGGCAGTAGCCCGCGTTCGTCGCCGTGGAGTCGAGCCTCGTCGGCGCGATCGGCGTCAGGTTGTCGCCGGCTGCCTTCGCCAGGGTGAACGTCTTTCCGGCCTTTGCAGCGTAGGTCACGCCGCCCACGCTGACGTCGGCAACGGCGGCGGTGATCATGCCGTCGAGGTTAGTAGCAGCCTGGATCGTCGTGAACTGAGCCGCATCGTTCAGCCAGCTGTTGGCACGGCCGTTCGGGTTGATAAAGACCGCCGGAGCGGGCGGAGCCAAGTTGTCCATGCGGAACTGCGATCCGATGTTGATCGGAAGCGCCGTGGTCGTGAAGTTCGCGCCCGTCGCGGTCTGCGCGGCGATGACCGAAATGCCCTCGCCCGTCGCAATCGACGCGCAAGCTGGATCGTAGCTGTAGCCCGAAATGTTGCCCGCCGCGGCAGTGCCGGTGCCGGCAAACGTCGCCGTCCAAGCCTGTACGCCAGTCGGGAGAACCGGGGCCGTCGCAACCAAGGTGCGCTGTGCCGGACCCGTACCGAGAGCGTTGCAGACCGCGGTGCCGAAGTTCAGGGACATCGAGCTGAGCGTGTCACCCGTGAACGACACCGGGATGATCGAAGCCGTGATGTCACCCCTGGTGAACTGATAGCCGAGGGTGCTGTTCGCCCTATTTAACGTCGCGCCGCCAGCCGTGACGATCGGATAGAAGGTGGAGTTGTTGACGAAGGTGTTGACGTTGTTGAAGGTGAGCGTCTGCACGGCCGAAGCCGTCGCCGCCGTCACTGGCGGTGTAGTGATGGGCGTCGTGTATAGCTTCGCCTGCACCGCCTGCGTGCCGTTCAACCAGGCCGGAGTACCAGCGAGGTCCGTCGTCCCCTTCAGGGCGTTGCAATAAGTGCTGAGGCCCTCATAGCACGCGGTGTTGACCGAGAACACGATCTGCGGGAACGTGGTCTGCGCCGCAACGGCCTGATCGGCCGAGAAGCGGAGCGCGGCAGCCTGGGCGGCCGTGAAGCTCTGCGAACCGGCGAGGATCGCCGAGGCTCCGTTGCCAACCCAGAGCTCAACTTTGTTGATCACCTGGTTGCCCGGGTTGATGTTCAGCGTCACATCAATCTGGCCGGAAACGTTCGACTGGTCCACAACGGTGAACAGGCTACCGCTGGTGATCGACTGGATCGACACCGTCGCCGGGTTGGTCGTCGGACTCGTCGGCGCCGTCACGACGAGCGTGGCGCAACCCTTCACCTTCTGCGTGCCAGCCGTCGCTTCGGCGCAAACGCCATAGCTGCCGGCGGCCGTCGTCGCCGTCGTCACGATCTTGCCGTTCGCGTCCACGGTGAGGGCCGAGTTCGACGTCGTCCAGGCGGTCGTGAACGCGACGCCGGCATCGGCGTTCACGGCAACCGAGTACGAGATGGTCGTGCCAGCGGTGATGGTGGCCGTCAGCGGCGCAACATCAACACTGTTGATCTTGGTGACCGGAGGCACCGGTGCCAACGGCGGCGCGACGGTAACCTTGTCGCCGCAGGCCGCGAGCAGCGCGGCACCGGCAACGAGAATCAGCTTACGAGAGAAATTCATGGAATCCCCAGTGGAAGTAGCCCTGCAAGAGAACATCGGAAACGAATCCTCGCGCACCGGCAACGCCTCCATCCACGGAAAGACGTCCTCGCAAGGCAAACAGACTGCTGGCCAATCTCAAGAAATATGGCAACGATACGGCCAGCCAGCAACCCCGAAAGGTCACTCTTTGCCCGTTTCGTACGCCACAGTTCTTCATGCCCTCGCCGGCCAGCCACCTTTTATAGTGGTGGTGATCGGATTGGGAGCGTTTAACCTACGACCCTCCCCTGTCCCCGTCAAGCAACCGGGGATCCTATGCCACAGATAGACGAGGCTTCCGCAAACGGGTAACAAACAGGGGTCGGGTGCGGGGTGCGGGACCTCTCCCAAGCCCCCGCACCCCGCACTCAGCCTTGTTCGAGGATCCCCCGGCAGAACAGCTCGCGGTGATGGGCCGTCACCCCGCACGCACGCAGCGCGGCAATGTGCACCGGCGTGCCGTACCCGACGTTCGCCTCCCAGCCGTACGCGGGGTGGCGCACGGCGAGCGACCGCATCAGCCGGTCACGTGCCACCTTGGCCACGATGCTCGCGCACGCAATTACATAGATGCGGGAGTCCCCCCCCACAAAGGCACGATGCGCCACTCCCAGGGTCTTTATGGGTTTGCCGTCCACCAGCACCACGTCGGGGCGCTCGGTGAGCCTGTGCAACGCGCGGCGCATGGCCAGCGCCGTGGCCTGGTAGATGTTGTGCTCGGCGATCTCGCGCACGCTGGCGGCCCCCAGCGCCACGCTCAGGGCCTGGCTGCGGATCTTCGCCGCCAGTCGCTCGCGCTCGCTGGCGCTGAGCGTCTTGGAGTCCGCCACCCCGGCGATGGCGCGCGCGGTGGGCGGCATGATGACGGCGCACGCAAAGACGGGGCCCGCAAGCGGGCCCCGTCCTACTTCGTCCACCCCGGCGATCAGCCGGGCACCCTCGGCGCGCAATGAGCGCTCGATGGCGCTCCAGCGGGCCACTGGGACCTAGGCCTGTTCCGCCGCGCCGGTCACCGGCACCACCACGCGCACCTTCTTCTCGCGAATGCGGGTCGCCTTGCCCGTGAGCTCGCGCAGATAGAACAGCTTGGCCCGGCGCACGCGACCGCGGCGCAGGACGCTGATGCTCTGGAGCATGGGCGAGTGCAGCGGGAAGATGCGCTCGACGCCGATGCCGCTGCTGATCTTGCGGACGGTGAAGGTGGCGCTGACGCCTGAGCCCTTGCGGGCAATGCAGACGCCCTCGAATGCCTGAAGGCGTTCCTTCTCGCCCTCCTTCACGCGCACGTTGACGCGCAAAGTGTCACCCGCGCGGAACGGGGGGACGACCTTGAGCCACTCTTTCTGCGTTTCAATAAAGGGGTGCATGACAAGCCCCGGAAGGTGATCGGATGGGAGCCTAATAAGCTATCCGGATGGGAGGCTAGGGTCAACCCAGGCCGTTACTCTCTCTCCCTCGTCCTGCGTTCGCCTTCCAGCGTTCGCCACTTCTCGATCTCCGCATGATGCCCGCTCAGCAGCACCTCGGGCACCGTGAAACCGCGGAACTCCGGCGGCCGGGTGTAGCTCGGCGCCGAAATGCCGCGCCCGTAGAACGAGTCGCCGCGCGCGCTGTCCATGTCACCCATCGCACCGGGGAGCAGGCGTACCACGGCGTCGACGATGCAGAGCGCGGCCGGCTCGCCCCCCGACAGCACGAAGTCGCCCATGGAGATCTCCTCGGTGGCGAGGTGATCGGCGACGCGCTGGTCGATGTCCTTGTAGTGCCCGCACAGCAGCGTCAGCTCGCTGCCGGCGGCAAAGCGCTCGGCGTCGGCGTGCGAAAAAATCCTGCCGCGCGGCGAGAGCAGCACGATGGGCGCCGTGGCGCCGAGCGCCTCGACGCACTCGAAGAACGGGCCGGGCTTCATCACCATGCCGGCGCCGCCACCGTACGGATAGTCGTCCACCGTGCGATGCCGGTCGTGCGTGTAGTCGCGCAGGTCGACCACATGATACTCCACGCTGCCGGCCTCCATGGCCTTGCTCGGGATGCTCAGCGCCAGCGGCGTGGCGAAGAACTCGGGAAATATGGTGACGATGTTGATCTTCACTCGAGCAATCCCTCGGGGACGTCGAGCGTCATGGTGCGGGCATCGCGGTCGAGGTGACGCACGAAGGCCTCGTTGAACGGCACGTCGCGGAGGCCGCGGGAAGTGAGCAACTCGAGCATGATGCCCTGCGGCAGCTCGTACCAGCCGCGCACTTCGCCAAGTGCCGCGCCGGCGGCATCGACGGCGCGCATCCCGGGCAGCTCGTGCAGGAACAGCGCACCCTCCTCGGGCGGCGCGAGTTCGCCAGCCGGCACCAGGAAGGTGCGTCCGTTCCAACGCTCGGCTTCCGTGCGGTCGACGATGCCGTCGAAGAAGACGAGGAGGCCGTCCTTGAACGGGCGCGTGGCCTTCACGGTGAGCGCGCGCGGCGTGCCGGTGCGGGGGTCGGCGGCCAGCTCACCGTCGGGGGTGCCGGCGAAAACACGCGCGCCGGGCGCGAAGATCGCGTCCGGCGCATCGGTAATCGGCAGCACTACCAGTTCACCCTTGAGGCCGTGGGCGCGACGAACGCGCCCGACGACCGCGGTGGCCCCGGTAGCCACGGTGTTACTCGCTGCTTTCCGTGCTCCCTGTGGTCTCTGTGCTTTCGGTGATGGGCACAGCGACGGCAGCGAGCTTGATCGCCAGGCGTGCTTCATGACGAACCTTCAGCACGCCCGCCTTGCGGAGGAGCGAGCGCACCGTGTCGGACGGCTGCGCGCCGTTGTCGAGCCAGTAGTTGGCGCGATCGATCTTGAGCGTCACGGCCTTGTCGCCAGTACGGGGTGCGTACTGCCCGATGACTTCAATGAACTTGCCGTCACGCGGCATGCGCGAGTCGGCAACCACGATGCGGTACATCGGGGACTTCTTGCGGCCCGCACGACGCAGACGAATTGCAACGGCCATCGGATGGCACTCCAGTGTGGCGATGAGGCGCTGCCACCGGGCTCCTCGCGCCCACGGTGAATCCGTGGCGCACCCAGGTCCTCGTTCGGTGAACGGGGATAATGCAGCGAACCTTGAAGCATAAGCGGGGAGGCCTGCAACTACAAGGGAAGCTGTAGGCTTTACGCTGTACGTTCTACGCCGTCCGCTGCCGGTCAGGACGTCGTTACCGCATGCCCGGGAACTGCATTCTCCCCCCGCCCTTCATCGACTTCATCATCTTCTGCATCCCCCGGAACTGCTCGAGCAGCTTGTTGACCTCGCTGATCGGGCGTCCGCTGCCCTTGGCGATGCGCGCACGGCGCGAGCCGTTGAGGATGTCGGGCTTCTTGCGTTCCTCCGGTGTCATGGACAGCACGATGGCCTCGAGGTGGCCCAGCCGCTTGGGGTCGGTGTTGGCCTGCTTGAGCATCTTGCTGTTCACGCCGGGCAGCAGCTTGAGGATGCCTTCGATGGGCCCGAGGCGCTGAATCTGCTTCATGGCCGCCAGGAAGTCGCCGAGGTCCATCCCCTCCTTGCGCACCTTCTTGTCGAGGCGCTTGGCCTCGTCGGCATCGATGGCCCCCTGCGCCTTCTCCACCAGCGACAGCACGTCGCCCTGCTGCAGGATGCGCCCGGCCATGCGGTCGGGGTGGAATTCCTCGAGCGCGTCGGACTTTTCGCCCACGCCGATGTACTTGATGGGCTTCTTGGTCACGCCATAGATGGAAAGCGCGGCGCCGCCGCGGGCGTCGCCGTCCATCTTGGTGAGGATCACGCCCGTGATGCTGAGGGCGCCGTCGAAGCCCTGGGCGATCTTGACGGCGTCCTGCCCGGTCATGCCGTCGGCCACGAGGAGGATCTCGTCGGGGCGCACCGCTTCCTTGAGGCGGCGCAGCTCGTTCATCATCTCCTCGTCGATCTGCAGGCGGCCGGCGGTGTCGATGAGCACCACACGGTCGCGCTCGCGGCGCGCCACCTCGAGGCCGGCGCGGGCGATGGCCACCACGTCGGTGGTGGTGCGGTCGGCGAACACGGGAATGTCGATCTCCCGGCCCAGCACCTCGAGCTGGTCGATGGCCGCCGGACGGTAGACGTCGGCGGCGATGAGGCGCACCGCTCGCCCCTCCCCCTTGAGGCGGCGCGCCAGCTTGGCGGCCGTCGTCGTCTTGCCGGAGCCCTGCAGGCCGACCATCAACACCACGGTGGGCGGCACCGATGACAGCTTGAGCCCTTCCTTGCGCTCGCCGAGCATGACGGTGAGCTCGTCGTAGACGATCTTCACCAGCTGTTGCGCGGGCGACACCGTGCGGATCTGCGAGACGCCGACGGCGCGCTTCTCGACGCGCTCGAGGAACTCGCGGGTCAGCGCAAAGTTGACGTCGGCCTCGAGCAGGATGCGGCGCACCTCGCGCAGCCCTTCCTTGATGTCGGCCTCGGACAGCGTGCCGCGCCCGCGGAGTTTCGCAAAAGCGGATTCGAGCTTGTCGGAGAGTTCCTGGAACATGCCGGAAGGTAATGGGTGATGGGGATCTCTCACAGACGGGTCTTCGTGAGAGACTCCGGTCTTCGTGAGAGGCCTGTGAGGCTTTCGCGAATTCGCCCAATCGCTACCTTGTAGTTGTGACCGCGCCCGGGGCCTCAACACCCGACGATCCGATCCGCAATGATCGACCGCTGCTCGTTCTGCGGTCGACGGTCGTCTTTCCACGCGGCACCGTCGCCGTGCAGATGGGGGCGCCCGAGAACGTCGCGCTCCTCAGGGCGCACCCGGAAAGCGACCTCGAGGTGATCGTCGCGGTGGCCCCGGTGCGAGACGCCTCGAGCGACCCGGCCGCGCTGGTGGGACGCATCGGCGTGCTGGCGCGCGTCGTCAGTCGCGCGGCCGTTGCCGGCGACACGCTGCAGGTGACGCTCGAGGGCACGGCCCGGGTGCGCATCGGGCACATCGAGCGGCGCCACGCCGTCACGTACGCGCTCGCCGAGGCGGTGACCGAGGTGCCCGGCGACGCCCCGTCCCTGCGCCTGCTGCTGGTGCAGCTCGCCGACGCCGCCGACCGGCTGGTGGATGCCAATGACAGCACGCCACCCGAGCTGTCGGCGCTGGTGCGCCTCAATGGCGGCACGCCGGGATACGCCGCCGACCTGGTGGCCGCCCGCGGTCCGTTTCGCGCCACCGACAAGGACGAGGTGCTCCAGCGCCTGGACCTCACCGATCGCGTGAGCTACGTGCTGGCCCGGGTGGAGAAGGAACTCACGCGGTCGGCCGTGCTCGAAGACGTGCGCACGCAGACCGACGCCAACATCGAACGGCACCACCGCGAGTTCTACCTGCGGCAACAGCTGCGCGCCATCCAGGCGGAACTGGGTGAAAGCGACCCGCAGGAGAGCGAAGCGGCCGAGCTGCTGAAGCAGATCGAGCTCGCCACACTGCCGCCGACGGTGGCGAGCGAGGCCCGCCGCGAGGTGGCGCGGCTGCGCGGCCTGTCCAGCGCGTCCAGCGAGTACCAGGTGTTGCGCAACTACCTGGAGTGGATCCTCGCCCTGCCGTGGGGGCGCACCAGCGGAGAGCCGGACATCGCGCTCGACCGGGTGGACGACGCGCTCAACGAGCGGCACTGGGGGCTGCGCGAGGCGAAGGACCGGATTCTCGAGCACCTGGCCGTGCGCAAGCTGCGCGGCGGACACGCACCGGGCCCCATCCTCTGCTTCGTCGGGCCGCCAGGCACGGGCAAGACATCGCTGGGCGAGGCGATCGCCGCCGCCATCGGCAAGCAGTTCTATCGCATCTCGGTGGGGGGCGTGCGGGACGAGGCCGAGATCCGCGGACACCGCCGCACCTACGTGGGCTCGCTGCCGGGCCTGCTGGTGCAGGCCTTGCGCCGCGTCGGCGTGTGCGACCCGGTGCTGATGATCGACGAGATCGACAAGATGTCGCCGGGCGGCCCGAACGGCGATCCGACGGCGGCCATGCTCGAGGTGCTCGACCCGTCGCAGAACGCGATGTTCGTGGACCACTTCCTGAACCTGCCGGTGGACTTGTCGTCGGTGCTGTTCATCGCGACGGCCAACAACCTGTTCGACATTCCGCCGGCGCTGCGCGACCGCCTGGAGGTCATCCGCATCGCGGGATACACCATCGAGGAGAAGGTGGAGATCGCGTGGCGGTACCTGCTGCCGCGCCTGCTTGGGGAGCACGGCATCGTGGACCTCGACCTGCAGTTCACCGATGAGGCGCTGGGGTACCTGGCCAGCCGCTACTCGCGCGAGGCCGGGCTGCGCAACTTCGAACGCACCCTCTCGGCGCTCATGCGCAAGCGCGCGCGCCGCAAGGCCGACGGCGAGCTGGGCGCCTGGATCGTGGACCAGGCGCTCATCGAGGAGCTGCTGGGACCACCGCGCTACGCAGCCGAGGCGGCCGAGCAGGAAGCCGAAATCGGTGCGGTCACCGGGCTGGCGTGGACCTCGCTGGGCGGCGAACTGATGACGATCGAGGCGCTGCTGATGTCGGGCAGCGGCCGCCTGCTGGTGACCGGCCAGCTGGGCGACGTGATGCGTGAATCCGTGGACGCCGCGTGCTCGTACGTACGGTCACGCGCCCGCACCCTGCGCATTGGCGATCCCGACTTCAAGCACACCGACCTGCACGTCCACTTTCCTGCCGGGGCGGTGCCCAAGGACGGACCCAGCGCGGGCGTGGCGGTGACGCTGGCCATCGCCAGCGTGATGAGCCGCCGCCCGGTGCGACGCGACATGGCGGTGACCGGCGAGGTGACGCTGCGCGGCAAGGTACTCGAGATCGGGGGCGTGAAGGAAAAGGTGCTGGCGGCGTACCGGTCGGGACTGCGCGAGGTGATGCTCCCCGCGGCCAACGAGAAGGACCTGCGCGAGCTGCCCGACGAGGTGCGCGCCCAGGTGCGCTTCTCGTTCGTACACACCATGGACGAGGCGATCGAGCGCATGCTCCTGGCCGCGCCGCCGCTCGGCTTTGCCGACGACATGCCCCTGTTCGAAGGCGGCCTTCGCGCCGCTGACGCGACATCCCGCGCCGGCGAGCAGGCTGCGGCCGATCGCCCGCGCTGATCACGACATGGCCCGCACGAAGGAGAAGACGCGCGTTTCCGCGCTCCCGCTGGCGTCACCCTTGCAGTACGCCAAGCGCCGCTCGCGGCGTCACGGGCTGGGCGTCTTCGCCGTGCGCCCCATCCGGGCCGGCACGAGGATCATCGAGTACACGGGCGAGCTGATCTCGCACGCCGAGGGCGAGCGCCGGTATCCCTCTGCGCCCGACCACGACGAAGAACCCGAGCACACGTACCTGCTGCAGCTCGACGACGACCGCGTGATCGACGCCAACGTCGGCGGCAACGACGCGCGCTTCATCAACCATTCGTGCGCACCCAATTGCGAGCCGATGCCTGCGCTCGACCACATGTGGATCGTGAGCGTGCGCAACATTCGCGTGGGCGAGGAACTGGCGTACGACTACGCCATCGAGCTCGACGAACGGCACACGAGCGAGCGGAAGCAGCGCTTTCCCTGCCACTGCGGGGCGCGCACCTGTCGCGGGTCGATGCTCAAGCCGAAGAACCAGCCGCACCATCCGCTGGTGCGCGCCGCGCAGCGGCGCTGGGTCCGGTCGTGATGACCACGGCGCTGCTTCCCGCGCCCGACGATGCCGCGCGGCAGGCCCGCCTCGACCGGATGCGCGCACGCGCCACCGGCTTGCTGGTGCTCGCCGCCCTGATCTTTCTCGTATCGCGTCACTTCACGCCGGCGTACCCCTGGCTCGACTGGGTGCGCGCGGCGACGGAAGCGGCCATGGTGGGCGGACTCGCCGACTGGTTTGCGGTGACCGCGCTCTTCCGGCGTCCGCTGGGACTGCCGATCCCACATACCGCCATCATCATGACGCAGCGCGACCGCATTGGTCGCGTGCTCGGCAATTTTGTCCAGCGGCACTTCCTGACGCGCGAAGTCGTGGCGGCCGAACTGCGGCGGCTGCAGCCGTCGGAACGCCTGGCCCGGTGGCTCGCCTCACCCGACAACAGCGCGCGCGTCGCGGCGCTGCTGCAGAGTGGCTTCGCGCGTACGGTGCAGGCGGTGCCCGACGAGGAGTTCCGCGCGCTCATCCGGCGTGCCGCCGTGGAGCGCGTGGAGCGGACGCTCGTGGCGCCGATACTCGGCGACGTGCTGGCGGTGGTCACCAGCGACGACCGGCATCACGAGTTCCTCGACCAGGCGCTGCAGCTGGTGCTGACGGCGCTCAGCGAGAACCGGGAGAGCATCCGGGCGCAGATCCACAAGGAAAGCCCGTGGTACATACCGGGCGTGGTGGACAACGCCATCTACAAGCAGCTGCTGCGTGCGACCGAGAAGACGCTCGCCGAGGTGCGGGCCGACGCGGCGCATCCGCTGCGCGTGAAGGTCGACCACGAGCTGCGGGCGCTCGTGGACAAGCTCCGGCATTCGCCCGACATGAGTGCGAAGGCCGAGCTGATCAAGAGCCAGGTGCTGAGCGCGGAAGTCGTCGAGGGCATCGTGGACGGCGTGTGGGATTCGGTGCGGGCCTCGGCGCTGCGCTACGGTGCCGAGGGGGAGGGGCCGCCGGCTGGACTCGTGCGCGGGCTTGCCGCCGCCGGCACGGCGCTGCTTGCCAATGAAGCGGTGCTGGCCGAGCTCGATGAAACGCTGATCGAGGCGGTCGCCGACGCGGCCGAACGGAATCGCGACCACGTCGGCACGCTCATCGCGCGCACGGTCCAGGCATGGGACCCTTCGGTTGCCGCGTCCCGGCTCGAACTCGCGGTCGGTCCCGACCTGCAGTACATCCGCATCAACGGCACCCTGGTCGGGGCGCTCGCCGGACTCGGGCTGCATGCGCTGGCGAAGGTGATGCCGTAGAGAGCGCGAGAGAACTTACCGAACCGTCAGCCGCACCTTGGCGGCATCAATAAGACGAGTGCCGCTGCCCGCCGGCACATCGGTCCAGATGACCGCCGGCTTGCCCTGCACCGTCACCGCCGTAATCTCAACGATACGTCCCTTCCCTTGGAACCGCTTCACCTCTCCGATACCGGTGCCGGCCACGCCGAGCCGGCGCTGCGCGGCCCGCTGCGCCGCGTCGCGAAACTCGCCGGCGTCGATGGGGGTGTCCCACACGGTCACCCACGTGATGCCGGGCCCTCCAGGGAGGCTGGCCACCACGTACCGGTCGCCGGCCCACCCTTCGGCGGACCGCGCCGCCGTGCCGATATCCTGCAGCGCCTCGAACAGGAACAGGCGCGTCTCGAACTCGCCGAGGTCGTTCTCGTAGACCCTGGTGCCCGAGAGCAACGCCGGCAGGCCGACCTGCACCGGACGTGCGTTGGCCAGGTACTTGGCGATGTGCAGCACCTGCGCCGTGGACGCGGGCAGCGGGTTCCACGGCTCCCGGCCCTTGCGCACTTCCTTGAACTGCCGCACGAACTCGGCGCCGCTCAGGTAGGGAAAGAGCAGCGTCTCCTGCAGCAGCATCGGGGCACTGCTGAACACCGGCATCGCCGTCTGGTTCTCGCGAATCATGTCGCGCACGCGACTCCAGGTCCCGGGAATCCGCACCGCCACGTCGCCGCCCATCATGATGGACATCTGCTCGTACGTGGCCTGCCCCTCCATGACGGCCTGTGCCGCCGTCTGCCGGTCATTGTCATCGCGCTGCTTCTGGATGGAGTCGAGCGGCACGTACTGGTCCTGCAGGGCGTGCACCAGCTCGTGCGCGATCGTCACCTCCACGAGTGCGCCGCGGCCGGCCGACGTGTCGTTCACGACGTAGAGGATCTTGGCGGCGGGGTCGTAGTAGCCGATGACCTGCTCGCTGAGCAGGCGCAGCATGAACTTGCGCAAGTCCAGGGTGTCGGGAAGCAGCCCGAGCAGGCGGTAGGCCTGCTGCGCCCCCTCGAGTTCGAGCGGCGGGATGTTCTCGTTGAACTCCTTCTCGAGGAAGGCGCGCACCTCGTCGGTCGACCGCTTTTCGACCTTCGGGGGGCGCTTGAACATGAGGCCGGTGGCGTGTTCGATCTGCGGGACATACTTGGCGACGAGCGTCCCGTACGGACCATCGTTCGCGACGGTCTGGGCCTTGCGGCAGGCCGGCATCGCGAGCAGCGCTGCGGTGAAAAGGATGGCC
>DATCGU010000151.1:0-6464 GCA_036508735.1 Gemmatimonadaceae bacterium | reverse complement strand
CGGCCAGGGTCTGCATGTGATGATGCCCTACAGCGACGCCCTGCGCGACCTCGCGCCATGGTTCGTGCAGCTCTGGGCGGAATCGCTGGGCAAACGGGACGCCGACGGGCGAAACGTGGGCCCCACCCCCATTGCGAGCGTCGGAGCCACCGATCAGCACAGCCAGGTGCAGCTCTTCATGGAAGGGCCGGCCGACAAGACGGTCACCTTCGTGCGCGTCGACGCGGCGGTCGATGACGTGAAGATCCCGCGACTCGAGGCAGGTGAGCCGGCGCTGGCCTTTCTCGGGGGACACTCGCTGGGTGAGCTCCTCGACGTCGAGTGCCGGGCCACGGCGCGCGCGCTGGCCCGGGCCGGACGTCCATCGATGACCATGACGGTGGACGCGGCCGATGCCTGGCACGTGGGCGGCCTGTTGATGTGGCTCATGCAGGCGACGACGATCGCCGGCGCGCTGTACCGGGTGAACCCGCTCGACCAGCCCGGCGTGGAGCTCGGCAAGCGCCTGGCAAATGCCGAGTTGGGGAATCCCGACCGCCCTGCAGTGGCCGGGGACGCCGGCTCGGGGGGCTTGCGGGGCCCTGGAGGGCCGGGGGAGCCCGGGGAGCCGGGGGCTCCCGGGGCGCAGGCCGTCACGGCAAGGCGGGTGCGTTTCGGCTGAGGCGCACCGATGGGCGTTGCCGCGCGCCCCAACTCGGGCCAAATTCAAGCGGCTAGCCTTGTTCGGAGGCGGTTTCGCCGTCGCTCAGTACGTCTTCTTCTTGAACCCCTGATATGTCGAATCCTCTCGACTCCCTGCATCGCGTACTCGGGCCAGTGGCCGTCGTGGAGAAGGGTCGCCTGCAACTGAAGGAACCGGCCCAGCTGGCGTCCACCCGCATGGACGACCTCGTGCGCCTCGCGGTGTTCGGCGCCGCCGACGAGAAGTCGTGGGCGCGATGGGCCATTTGGGAACTCGGCCAGCTGGTGGGTGTGCGCCCGGCGTCAATCCACGAGTTGTACATGGCGCGGGGCCGCGGCGAAATTTCGGGCTTCACCGTGCCGGCCATCAACGTGCGTGGGATGTCGTACGACACCGCCCGCGCCATCTTCCGGACCGCGCTCAAGCTCAACGCCGGTGCCTTCCTGCTGGAGATTGCGCGCAGCGAGATCGCCTACACCGACCAGCGTCCCGCCGAGTACGTGGCCGTGCTGCTGGCCGCGGCGCTGCGCGAGGGGTACCGCCACCCGATCTTCATCCAGGGTGATCACTTCCAGGTCAACGCCAAGAAGTATGCCGCCGACAAGGTCGGCGAGGTGGAGGCGGTCAAGCTGCTCGCCACCGAGGCCGTCGCCGCCGGTTTCTACAACATCGACCTGGACACGTCCACGCTGGTGGACCTGTCCCATGCGACGCTCGAGGAGCAGCAGCGGCTGAACTACGAGATTGGCGCCGAACTCACGCGGCATGTGCGCTCGCTCGAACCGCGCGGCATCACCGTGTCGCTGGGCGGCGAGATCGGCGAGGTGGGTACGAGCAACTCGACGGTGCCGGAGCTCCGCGCGTTCATGACCGGGTACAACCAGACGCTGCTCAGGACGGCGCCGGGCACCGTGGGGCTTTCCAAGATCTCGGTGCAGTCGGGAACGTCGCACGGCGGGGTGGTGCTGGGCGACGGCAGCCTTGCCGACGTGAAGCTGGACTTCCAGACACTCGAGGACCTCTCGCGGGTTGCACGGGCGGAGTTCGGGCTGTCGGGCGCGGTGCAGCACGGCGCCTCCACGCTTCCCGACAGCGCGTTTCACAACTTCCCGCGCACCGAGACCGCCGAGATCCACCTGGCGACCGGCTTCCAGACCATGCTGTACGACCATCTTCCCGACGCCCTGCGCGAGGAGATGTATGCCTGGCTGCGCGAAAACGCGAAGGACGAGCGCAAGACCACCGATACCGACGAGCAGTTCTACTACAAGAGCCGCAAGAAGGCGCTCGGCCCGTTCAAGAAGGCGCTCTGGTCGCTGCCGGCCGGTACGCAGGCCCAGCTGGCCCATGCCTACGACGCCAAATTCGAGTTTCTCTTTGCCCAACTCGGCGTCGGTGGCACATTATCTTACATCGAGAGGTATATAGCAGTGCCCAATCAGCGTCATGCCGTTCCGGCGCAGGGTGCCCCACTGATGGAAACCGCGCCCGATGATCCGGATGCCGGCGAATAGTTCCGAGAACTGCCGCGACGGCCGCACCTTTCCGTGAGCCTCGCGATCCCAACAGGAGAAGACATGCGCAAGACATTCATGATTTTTGCCGTTGCAACCCTTGGCCTGTCGGCCTGCGTGCCCAAGGCCGACCTGCAGAAGCAGCTCGATCAGGTGAAGCTCATCTCGGCGGAGAAGGATTCGCTGCTCAAGGACGTGATGACGACTTCGCAGTTCATCGCCGACGTCAACGGTGAGCTCGCGCGCGTCAAGACGGCCAACGCGGGCAAGCCCACCAAGGGCGGCACCGGTGAGCTCGAGAACCCGTCGCCCGCCGAGCAGAAGACGCTGATGCTCGCGCGCATCAAGGAGATCACCGACCGGGTGAACGAGGCCGAGTCGCGCCTTGCCGCCAGCCGCCAGCGCGTGGCGAAGCTCGGCGGGGACAACGCCGCCTTCACCAAGCAGCTGGCCCAGTACGACTCCACGATCACCGCGTTCAAGTCGATCATGGAGAACCAGAAGGCCGAGATCGCCTCGCTCACGCAGGAGGTGGGCGCGCTGAAGGGCGAGAACGTCCAGCTGAAGACCGAGAAGGTGGCGCTGACGACCGAGAAGGAAGTGCTGACCGTCGAGAAGTCGGCGCTCACCGTCGAGCGCAACACGGTCTACTACGTGGTCGGCACCAAGGACGCGCTGCGCAAGAAGGGGATCATCGTCAAGAAGGGCGGCCTCCTCGGCCTCGGAGCCACCGACCTTCCGGCCACGGCGCTGAACCCGGCCGACTTCACGTCGATCGACAAGACGACGACGGCGGAGATCCCGCTACCAAATGCCGCCAAGACCTACCGGGTGTTGTCGCGCCAGGACCTGGGCGCCACCGACAAGCCGGTGAAGGGCGGCTACAAGACGGCGATCAAGATCACCAACGCCGAGCAGTTCTGGGGATCCTCCAAGTTCCTCATCATCGTCGAGAACTGATGCTGGGAGCACGCCGCGGATGATCGCGCCGCCGCCATGGGGGGCGGCGCGCCTCCGTGACACCTTCGTCGACTATGCCCGTCGCATCTGGGCACGGGGCGGCGAGGACGACATCTTCTTTCTTGCCGGCGGGGTGGCCTACAACATCCTCCTCGCCGGCGTTCCCTTTTTCCTGCTCCTCATTGCCGGCATCGGGTACGCGTTGAACAAGCCCGAGGCCGATTCCACGCGCGACGTGGTGGATTTCCTGGGACGCCTGCTCCCGGCGGCCACCGGAGGGGACGGCGTATCGTTCCTCGATCCCATCCTGCGCGACGTCGTGCGCACGAGTGGGCGCGTGGGACTCCTCTCGGCCGCAGCCTTCGTCTGGTTCTCCACCCGGCTGTTCGGGACTCTGCGCTCCGTGCTGCAGCGCATCTTCGAATTGGGACAGGGGCGCGGCATCGTGGTAGGCAAGCTCTATGATGTGGTCTACACCCTCATCTCGTCGGTGCTCCTCGTTGCCTACCTTGCAATCTCGGCGTTCATGGCCATCATGAGCGACCGGGGGACCGCCATCCTGCGCGAGATCGGCGTCAACGCCACCGTCATGGGTGGCGTCGTGTATGGGCTGGGGCGTGTGCTGGCCTTCTTCCTGGTCGTCGCCATCTTCTACAGCATCTACAAGTTCATTCCCGACCGGCGTGTGCCATGGCGCCAGGCGTTGGTCGCCTCGATGACCACGGGCGTGCTCTTCGAGATTGCGCGCAATGCGTTCGTGCTCGCGGTGGAGCAGTTCAATCCGGCCTCGCTGTACACCGGCACGCTGGCCGCGCTGGTCGTTGTAGTATTCTGGGTCTACTACGCGGCGCTGCTCTTCGTCATTGGTGGCGAGGTGGCGCATGTCTACGCCGACCGGCGGCGCCTCGTGCACCGCTACGAGGCCATGGAGGGGTAATGATCGACCTGCGCAGCGATACCGTCACCAAGCCCACGGCGGCGATGCGCCGCGCCATGGCCGACGCCGAGGTGGGCGACGACGTGCTCGACGGCGATCCGACCGTGTTGGCGCTTCAGGAGCGCGTGGCGGCCATGCTCGGCAAGGAGCGCGCGCTCTTCTTCCCCACGGGGACGATGGCAAATGCGACGGGACTCTGGGTGCACGGGAAGCACGGCACCGAGGCGTACGCGCACGATGACTCGCACATCGTGAACTGGGAAATCGCCGGGCTCGCCGGGCTGCGCGGGTTGCAGCCGCGCCTGGTGCGCGGTGCGCCGGTGATGACGCTCGAGACGCTGCGCGCCGCGGTGCGCCCGGCGAGCAAGCACGCACCGACGGCGAGCGTCGTCTGCTTCGAGAACACGCACAACGGGGCCGGTGGCATGGTGACGCCGCTTGCCGACCTGCGCGCGATGGCCGCCTTCGCGCGGACCACGCTCAGGCTTCCCATCCATCTCGACGGCGCGCGCCTGTGGAACGCGAGCGCCGCCACCGGCACGCCGCTGGCCGATTTTGCCGCCTGCGCCGACACGGTGATGGTGAGCTTCTCCAAGGGGCTCGGCGCTCCGGTGGGCGCGGCGCTGGCCGGATCGGCCGGGCACATGGAGGACGCGTTCGTGGCGCGCAAGCGCTTTGGCGGCGGCATGCGACAGAGCGGCATTCTCGCGGCGGCCGCGCTGTACGGGCTCGACCATCACCTCGGCCGCCTGGTGGACGACCACGCCAACGCCGCGCGCCTCGCGGCCATCGTGGCGGATGGCGTGGCCGACGTGCAAGTGGTGCCGCCCGACACGAACATCGTGATGGTCGACCTCCCGGCACGACTCGATGCCGCGACGGTGGTGGCGAAGGCGAAGGATCAGGGCGTGCTCCTGTCGGCGTGGCACGCCAAGCGGGTACGGCTGGTCTGCCACCTCGACGTGTCGCGTGACCAGGTGGAGCAGGCGGCGCGCGTGCTGGTGGCGGCGCTCGCCTAGCGCCGCCACGCGGGCTACCTTCGGGGGCGCATCCCCCGACCGGAGCCCTGCCATGAGCGTCTCTCGCCGTCATTTCGTATCCGCCCTCGGACTCGGTGGGGCCGGCCTTCTTTCCCCGCCGCTCTTCGGCGCTCGCGGTCACGAAGACCGCCTGGCGACTTGGTTGCAGGCGAGCATGCCGCGCGCCCCTGCCGGGCTGATTCGCCTCGACAGCAACGAGAACCCCAACGGCCCCGGGCCCCGGGCGTTGGAGGCCATCAGGGTGATGTTCGGTGAGGCCAACCGCTATCCCGACACCCCCGAGGGCGCGCTCGTGGAGGCCATCGCGCGCGAGCACGGCGTGAGCGCCGAAAACGTGATACTCGGGTGCGGATCGAGCGAGATCCTGCGCATGTGCGTGGAGGCGTACACCAACAGCGCCCAGCACCTGGTGACGGCCGAGCCAACCTTCGAACTTCCGGGGAATTTCGCCAAGACCGTGGGGCGCCCGGTGGTGACGGTGCCGGTGGACGCCAAGCTGCGCCTCGACCTTGACGCCATGGCCAGCGCGGCCGGTGGTGCCGGACTCGTCTTCTTCTGCAATCCCAACAATCCCACGGCGACCGTGCATGGTGATGCGGCCGTGCGCGACTTCGTGGCCCGGGTGCGCCGGGAGTCCCCGGCGACCGTGATCCTCATCGACGAGGCCTACCACGAATACGTGGACGACCCGTCCTACCGGACGGCGGTCCCGATGGTGATGAGTGATCCCAAGCTCATCGTCTCGCGCACCTTTTCCAAGGTGTTCGGCATGGCCGGCTTGCGCGCCGGCTACGCCATTGCCCATCGCGACACCGCCCGCAATCTGCAGGGGTGGCGCCTCGGCTCAGGCGTCAACGTGCTCGCCGCCGCCGCCGCAACGGCCTCGATCACCGACCACGAGCACATCGCGCTGGAGCAGAGGCGCAACCGCGAGGCCAAGGCGTTCACGCGCGCCTGGTTCGAGAAGGCCGGCTATGAGGTGGGGGCGAGCGAAGCGAACTTCCTGATGATCGACATCCGCCGCGAGGTGCGGCCGGTGCGCGATGCCTGCGGCATCGCGGGAATCGCCGTCGGGCGCCCGTTCCCGCCGCTCATCACGCACCTGCGCATTTCCATCGGCACGATGGAAGAGATGAAGAAGGCGACGGAGGTGCTCAAGCGGGTGCTGGCGTAGATACGAACCGGAACTCGAATTCCCGTTCCGTCATCCGAGTTCCGGTTCGCAGTTGTGCCAGTCGCCTTGCCCCGCTAGACTAGTAGTTGCTTCAGGCCCCGGTGGGCGCGAGCCCACCAACTCCGCCAGGACCGAAAGGTAGCAACGGCACGTGGTG
>DATCGU010000150.1:0-9005 GCA_036508735.1 Gemmatimonadaceae bacterium | reverse complement strand
GACGCCGCCCCGTACCGCGAATACGCCCGCCTCCTGCTGACGGACCGCCGTGCCGACGCGGCCGACTCGGTGTTGAAGCTCGCCGTGCAAGCGCGGGGCGGGGCGCGGGAATTCGCCACGGAGTTCGCCGAACTTTACTCGACAATGGGTCGATGGGATGCGGCCGCTTCCGCTTGGCGCGAGGCGGTCTCCGACGCGCCGTATCTCGACCAGTCGGCCGTCTACTCGCTGATGGGCGCGCCGGCGCCGCAGCGCGACGGTGTCCGCGCGGCGCTCTCGGCGGTGAAGGGCATGAGCGACACGGTGGTGGTGGCGCTGGCGCGGACGCGCGCGGGACTCGAACTGCGATGGGGAGCGCCGCGCGCCGCGTGGCGCGAACTCGGCGCGCTGCCCGCCTCCGACAGCACGGCGCAGGTGTGGATCGACTTTGCCGACGAGGCGGAGCATACGGGAGGCGCGCTGGCCGCGCGCGACGCGCTGGTGGCGGCCTGGCGGGTGCGCAAGCTGCCGGCGCTCGCATTGCGCGCGGCGACGGCGGCGCTGGCCGGCGACGATGCCGCGGGCGCACTGGCCATCACCACGCAGGTGATGCCGGCGCTGGACAGTGCGCAGGCGGTCGATGTGGCGCTGCCGCTGCGCGTGCGCGCGCTCGTGGAACTCGCCCGCCCGCAGGAGGCGGAACGGCTGATCGCCGGCTATGGCGCCGGAGTTTCCGACAATCAGCGCCGCGTCTACGCGCGGGCGCTGGCCTGGGGGTGGATTCGCGCAGGGGATGTTGCGCGCGCGCGGCGCGCGGCCGAGCAGGGCGGGGGCGAGGAGGAGGACGTGGTGTCGGGCTGGCTCGCACTCTTCGACGGCGACCTCGAGACGGCCCGCCGGGGACTGCGCACCGCCGAATTGAAGTCGTCGGACATCGTGACGGCACTGGCATTCATCTCGCGCACCAGGCTGACGCATACGCCAGGCATCGGCGCCGCCTTCCTGGCACTGGCGCGTGGCGACTCGGCGCTGGCCTCGCGCTCGTTCGAACAGGCGGCCGAAGGCGTACCCGACGCGGCGCCGTTCCTGCTGGGGCTCGCCGCCCGCGTGGCGAGCGCGCGGCGCGATGACGCGCGTGCCATTGCCTTGTGGAAGCGACTGGTGGAACAGTACGCCGCCGCGCCCGAAGCGCCCGAGGCCGACCTCGAATGGGCGCGCACGCTCGAGCGCCACGGCGATCAATCCGCGGCCACGGCCCGCTACGAACACCTGATCCTGACGTGGCCCGACAGCGCGCTGGTGCCGCAGGCCCGGCAGGCGCTGGATCGCATTCGGGCGCTGGCGTCTACTGCGGAACTCCCGATTACACGGATAACAGCGATAACAACCGATTAGTTTCACTTGAACCGATGAACACTCGAAATGAATCGGCATTGATCCGCGTGATCCGCGCAATCGGGAGTTCTGCCGTAAGACGGTCGGTCACACGTGCGCCCGGGCACGCCGCGTCGTACGGCGTAGAGCGTACAGCGTACAGCCTACGGCTTCTTTTCGCAGCCGTGCTTGGCTTGGCGACGAGTGCTCACGCCCAGCACCTTCTCCTCCCCATGGACGACGCGCAGGCCAACCACCTCAAGGCCTATGGCGTGACCTTCAACGCGCTCACCGAAGGGGTGCGCGCCGAGTGGTTCATCAACTACCGCGGCGGCGCGTTCCTGCTTCCCGACGTGCCGTTCGTGCGGCGGCGCGCCGCGCTCGACGGCGTGACGTTCGAGGCCATCAGCGACGCGACGCTCAACGGCATCCGCGGCGAGATTGCCAACAGCAACGCCGACGCCGTGCCGCTGGAAAAGGCGCCGAAGATCGCCGTCTACTCTCCCCCGAACTCGCCCCCCTGGGACGACGCCGTCACCCTCGCCCTCCGATACGCAGGCATCCCGTACACGCGCATCTGGGACGACGAGGCGCTGGACCAGGATCTCAGCCAGTACGACTGGATCCACCTGTTCCACGAGGACTTCACGGGCCAGCTCAACAAGCTGTACCTGAGCTATCGCGACGCCCCGTGGTTCATCGACCAGCGCGAGCGTGACCTCGCCACGGCGCGCCGGCACGGCTACGCGTCGATTCCCGCGCTCAAGAAGGTGGTGGCCGCCCGGTTGCGCGCCTTCGTGGATCGCGGCGGCTTTCTCTTCGCCATGTGCGGTGCCACCGAGACGCTCGAGCTTGCTCTCGCCGCACAGGGGGTGGACATCGCGGGTCCGTATTCCGACGGCACGCCCATGGACCCCGACGCGGACAACAAGATGGACTGGAGCAATGCACTGGCGGTGGCCAAGGCGCACCTGGAGATGTCGGCCGGCGTCAACGCGATGAGCGACATCGACGGCCACCAGGTGAACGTGCCGGCGCGGCGCCAGCCACTGGGATCCTTCCAGCTCTTCGCCTTCTCGGCGAAACTCGATCCCGTGGCGACGATGCTCGTGCAGAACCATCGCGCGGTGATTCCCGACTTCTACGGCGTGACGACGTCGTTCATGCGCGCCACGCTCAAGCCGGCGGTCACCGTGCTCGCCTACGAGGACGGCGCGCCGTGGGTGAAGTACATTCACGGGGACCTCGGCAAGGGCGCGTGGACCTACCTCGGGGGGCACGATCCGGAGGACCCGCAGCACAACATCGGCGCGCCGCCCACAGACCTGGCGCTCCATCCCAACTCGCCGGGCTACCGGCTGATCCTCAACAACGTGTTGTTCCCGGCGGCCAAGAAGCGCCCGCACAAGACGTGAGCGCCGCCGTGTTCCCGCCAGCGATCGAACTGGCGATCGTGCACGCGTGACCACCGGCGAAGCCCGGCTCGGCTCTCGCGCCGCCGACGCCATTCGCGCCGCCATCCGGCTGGCGGGGGGCCGCGAGGTGTGCTTCGTGGGCACCATGGACGGCGAGGGAATCGTGCAGGGGGCGCGCGCCGTGGCGCGCGGCGATGCGCGCTGCGTGCTGGCGCTTCCGGGATTCGCCAAGCGCGGTGAGCTGCTGGTGCACAACCACCCGTCGGGACTGCTGGAGCCGTCGGGCGCCGACCTCGAGGTGGCGGCGCGCCTGCACGATGACGGCATCGGCTTTGCCATCGTCGACAACGAGGCGATGCGCCTCTACGTGGTGGTGGAGGTGCCGCGCAGCGAGCCGGAGCATCCGCTCGACGGCGATGCGGTGGCCGGCCTGCTCGACGCGCATGGCCCCATTGCCGCCCACCTCGGGCGGTTCGAGGATCGCCCGACGCAACGCGCGATGGCGGCGACCATCGCCGGCCTGTACACCAAGGGTGGCATCGGCATGCTCGAGGCCGGGACGGGCGTCGGCAAGTCGCTGGCGTACCTGGTGCCCGCGCTGCGCTGGGCGGCGGCCAATGGCGAACGCACCGTGGTGAGCACCAACACCATCACGCTGCAGGAGCAGCTCATCGGCAAGGACCTGCCCATCCTCGCCGCGGCGCTCACCGACCAGAAGGTGCGCTTCGCCATGCTGAAGGGGTGGCACAACTACCTCTGCAAGCTGCGCCTCGAGACGGCGCGCGCCGAGGGCGCCTCGCTGTTCGAGGACTCCATGGCCGACGAGTTCCATGCGCTGGACGCGTGGGCGGCGAAGACCAAGGATGGGTCGCTGGCCGACCTCGCGCTGCAGCCACGCAGCGAGGTGTGGGACGAAGTGGCCGCCGAGGCCGACCTGTGCACGCGGATGCGATGCCCGCATTTCGATTCGTGCTTCGTCTTCACGGCGCGGCGCCGGGCGGCGGAGGCCGACGTGGTGGTGGTGAACCATCACCTGCTGATGGCCGACGTCGCCGTGCGGCGCGCCAGCGGCAATTGGAGCGAGGCAGCCGTGCTGCCGCCGTTCACGCGCCTCGTCATCGACGAAGGGCATCACCTCGAAGCGGCGGCCGCGGCCCACTTGGGGCACACCGTCTCCCGGCGCGGGCTCCAGCGCCTCTTTGCCCGCCTCGAGCGTCGCGGCAAGGGGCTGCTGCCGGCGCTCGAGCGCAAGCTGTCACGGGACAACGACCTGCTGAGCGTCGCCTCGCTCGACCTCGTGCGGGTGCGGTTGTACGACAGCACGCGCGCCGCGCGCGACAAGTCACAGGCCGTCTGCGACATGCTCGACGGGTGGCTGTCGGACAAGAACGAGGCGCAGGTGCGCCTCACCGACGCGTTCGACGACGATCCCATCTGGCGCTCGGGCCTCGACGCGTCGCTCGACGACCTCCTGCGCGAGATCGCGATGCTCGACGAAGGACTGCGCATGGTGGGCGAGCGGCTCGACACCGACAAGGCGCGCGCCGAGGAGCTGGCGCCGCTGCTCGGGGAGATTCGCGGCGTGTCGCGGCGCCTGCAGGGCGCGGGCGATGCGTTGCGCGGCGCGTTGCGCGCCGGCCGCGATGCCGGCGAAACGGTGCGGTGGCTCGAGCGCCGGCCGGGCGAGGGGAACATCGGCGCCGCCTCGGTGCCGCTCGACCTCGCGCCCATCCTGCGCGACGACCTCTTCGTGCGCCTCGAGACGGCGGTGATCACCAGCGCGACGCTCGCCGTCGGCGACGGATTCGGCTTCATGGCGCGGCGTCTCGGACTCGATGACGAGATGGTGGAGCCGGTGACGCGGCAGTTCGCGTCGCCGTTCGACTTCCCGTCGCAGGCCATCCTCGCCGTGCCCAGCGATTTCGTGGCGCCCAACGCCGACGCGCGCACGCACTTCGGCCAGGTGATGGCGGCGGCGCACGACCTGGTGCAGGTGTCCGACGGCGGCGTCTTCCTGCTGTTCACTAGTCATCGCGACGTCAAGGAGGCGGCACGCACGCTGCGCGCCCTCGACGTGGAATCGCAGTGGCCGCTGCTCGTGCACGGCGAGGCGCCGCGCGACCAGTTGCTGCGCCGGTTCCGCGACCACGGCAATGCGGTGCTGGTTGGGACCTCCTCGTTCTGGGAGGGCGTCGACGTGCCCGGGCGCGCCCTGCACGCGCTGCTGCTTGCGCGCATTCCCTTTCGCGTGCCGTCCGAGCCGGTGACGGCTGCGCAGTGCGAAGCCATCGAGAAGGCGGGCGGCGACAGCTTCCTCGAATACATGATTCCCCACGCCGCCCTGCGCCTCAAGCAGGGCTTTGGCCGGCTCATTCGCTCGACGGCCGACCGGGGCGCGGTGGTGCTTTGCGACCCGCGCGTGCTGCGAAAGGGGTACGGCGGCGCGCTGCTGGAGGCCCTGCCCCCGGCGCGGCGCGAAGTGGCCCCATGGGCGACGCTGCGCGAGACGCTGAGGCGCTTCTACGCCGATGCACCTTTCCTCAACTAGTGGGGTAGATTTCGGTTATGTCCAGACCCGGAAAGATCGTCTGCGTGGGGCGGAACTACCGCGAGCACGCCAAGGAGCTCGGCAACGACGTCCCCACGGCGCCGCTGCTCTTTCTCAAGCCGCCGTCGGCCGTCATCGCGCCGGGCGTGCCCATCGTCATGCCGGCCGCGTCGCAGCGGGTGGACTTCGAGGGCGAGGTCGGCGTCGTCATCGGCAAGGCGCTGCATCGTGCCACCCCGGCGCAGTGCGTCGCGGGCATCCGCGGCATCGTGGCCCTCAACGACGTGACCGCGCGCGACCTGCAGAAGAGCGACGGCCAGTGGACTCGCGGCAAGGGCTTCGACACCTTCTGCCCCATTGGCGCCGAGTGGACCGGGGTGCCACCCCTCGACGCCATCACCGTGGTGACCCGCGTGAACGGCCATGAGAAACAGCGCGCCAACACGGGCGACCTGGTGTTCTCCATTCCCGACCTGCTCGCCTACATCTCCCATGTGATGACGCTCGAGCCGGGAGACGTTGTGGCCACCGGCACCCCGGCGGGTGTCGGGCCACTGCAGGCCGGCGACGTCGTGGAAGTCGAGCTCGTGGGTTACAGCAAGGTGAGCAATCCGGTGGAAGCGCAGGCGTGAAGCCACAGGTGCGGCGTGCGATCCCGGCGCTGGTCGCCTCGATCACCCTGCACGTGGTGCTTGGCGGGGCGTTGCTGTGGCTCATCGCCATTCCCAACAGGCTGACGACGCTGCTCAGCGACTTCGGGCGTCCGGTGCGGGTGGAGCGCGTCGGGTTCCTGGCGCTGCCGCGACTGCCGGAGCCGCCGCGCGAAGCGGCCCGCGCCGGGGGCGACAACCGTCCGGACGTCAATCGTCCCTCGGCGGAGCCCACGGCGCGGCTTGTCGCGCCGGTCGTGGCTCCCGTCGTGATGCCCGCGGCGGTGCCGCAGGCGCCCGCGCCGCCCGCTGCGGCCAAGCGCGAAGGGGGCAGCGGCGACTTGATCGGCGGCGGCGGACCCACGCGCGGCGTGCGTCCCAGCTACAACGATCCGCGACTGTGGCTTCCCACGGGACCGGTGGTCTCGGCGCCGATGCAACCTTCGACGCGCGCCGAATCGCTGTACACCCTGCTGGCCGACCAGATCAAGCTGCTCAATGACTCGCTGGCGATTGCCAATGGCAACCAGCGCGCCCCTGGCGACTGGACCATCAACCTCGGCGGCAAGAAGTACGGCATCGACCCGAAGTACATTCGCCTTGGCAAATTCTCCATCCCGACGGCGGTGCTGGGCATGCTCCCGCTCAACGTCCAGGCCAACCCGATCGCGATGGAGCGCGCGCGCGTGATGAGTGGCATGTCACGCGAGATCCAGGAGCAGGCGCTGCGCGCGTCGCGCGATGACGACTTTCGCGCCGCCATCCGCGCGATACGGGCGCGCAAGAATCGAGAACGGGCTGAGGCGGCGGCGAAAGCGGAGACACCACCCGCGCCGCCAAAGCCGTAACGGGCAGGAGCTAGGTGCTAGGAGCTAGGTGCTAGGTGCTAGGTGCTAGGTATTCTTGCCAGGTAGGGCGGGTGGCCTGATCACCGCAGCCAGCAGGCCGAGCACCGCAAAATCGTCGTTCGGGCCCAGTTCCAGCGCTGCCGTGCCATCGCCTGAACGCAACACCACCGCCTGCCCCAGGCGCTCCAGGGTGCGCACCAGCGCCTGGCTTCCCACGCGTGCCACGACGATGTCGCCGTCGCGCGATCGTGCCACGGGATGGACCATCGCCAGGTCGCCCGCGAGCACGCCGAGTCCGCGGGCGGCATCGTCGGACACTTCCACGAGAAAGCACTCGTCGCTTGGAATCAGCGAACGGTCGAGCGACAGCGACGACGTCGTCACCAGGGCACCGCGGCCAGCCGATACGCTGACGACCGGCAGCGGCGTCACGCCCACCGGTCCGGCGTAGCCCAGCAGCTTCACGCCGCGCGACCTCCCGGGCTCGCGTTCCACGTATCCCTTGGCCTCGAGCGAAGCCAGCAGGTCGGTGACCGTCTTCGTGGAGGCAATACGGCAGTGCCGCGCGATGTCGCGCACGCTCGGCTGGAACGTGTGCGCCGCCAGGTGGTCGAGCAGGAAGTGATAGACCTTCTGCTCGATGGCCGTGAGCGTGGCGCGCACTAGGAGCGGCCCTCGATGCGCCGGGCAAGCTCGGCCTCGGCCATCGCGAGTCGCGAGAGCGCGAGATCACGACCCAGCACCCCGAGCACATCGAACATGCCAGGGCTGTTGGACTCGCCGGTGAGGGCCACGCGCATGGGGCCGAACAGCTTGCCGGTGGCGAGCCCTCGCGCCTCGCCGAGCGCCTTGAGCGTCTCCTCGAGCACCGGCGCCTCCCATGCTGGGGCGGCGGCCAGTGCCTCACGCGCGGCGGCGAGCACGTCGCGTGCGTCGGCGGCGTCCTTCCACGCCTTGCCGGCCGCCGCCTCGTCGTAAGTCACCGACGCAGCGAGGAACGGCCTTGCCTGACGCACGATGTCGTCCACCGTGCGGGCGCGAATGCGCAGCAGGTCGAGCAGGCGCAGGAACCAGTCGAGGCGCCGCTGCAACTCCGCTTCCGTGGCGAGGCCCGCGACCTGCAATTGGCGACTGACGATCGGGGCGAGATCGACCAGCGGCATCCTCGCCAGGTGCTGCCCGTTCATCCATTCCAGCTTCTTCACGTCGAAGACCGCCGCCGTCTTCCGCAGGCCACTCGCGTCGAAGTGGGCGATGAGCTCGTCCACCGTCATCACCTCGGCGAAGTCGCCCCCTGGTGACCAGCCGAGCAGCGCCAGGAAGTTGAGCATCGCCTGCGGCAGGATGCCCACGTGCTGCCAGTCGGCCACCGCGGTGGCGCCGTGGCGCTTGGAGAGCTTCTTGCCGTCGGCGCCGAGGATCATCGGCAGGTGGGCAAACTGCGGAAGCTCGGCGCCCAGCGCGCGGTACAGCATGATCTGCTTGGGCGTGTTGGAAACATGGTCGTCGCCGCGCATCACCAGGGTGATGCGCATGGCGATGTCGTCGCTGACGACGGCCAGGTTGTAGATGGGCGTGGCGTCGGTGCGCAGGACGACGAAGTCCTCGATGTCCTTGTTGGGAAAGCTGATCTCGCCGTGCACGAGGTCGGTCCAGCCCGTCGTTCCTTCGGGCACGCGGAATCGGACGACGCTGGGAGCACCGGCGGCGACACGACCGGCCACCTCGGTGGCCGTGAGACGGTCGCACCGCCGGTCATACTTGAAGGCGCCCCCGCCGGATTCTGCAGCCTTTCGGCGGTCGTCGATCTCGGCGGCGGAGCAGAAGCAGCGGTACGCGTGTCCCGTGGCGAGCATGCGCTCGACGTCGGCGCGATGGCGCTCGACGTTGTCGCCCTGATGGACGACCTCTTCATCCCAGTCCAGCCCCAGCCAGCGCATGCCCTCGAAAATGGCGCGCGTGGATTCTTCCGTGCCGCGCGCCTTATCGGTGTCCTCGACCCGCAGCAGGAATTGGCCGCCGTACTTGCGGGCGTAAAGCCAGTTGAAGAGGGCCGTGCGCGCGCCACCCACGTGGAGGTAGCCCGTGGGAGAGGGAGCGAAGCGGAGGCGCGGAGGGGTCACGGACGGTTGGTGGTTGGTGGCTGGTGGTTGGTGGTTGGTGGCTGGTGGTTGGTGGCTGCCCACAGGGC
>DATCGU010000149.1:0-29312 GCA_036508735.1 Gemmatimonadaceae bacterium | reverse complement strand
TCACTGGCTCTCCGCGAACTGCACGAACAGCGCGCCGTCGGCCACCAGCTTCTCGCCGATGGCGATGCCGGTGCTGAGCTCGTACTTGTCGCCCACCCGGTGGCCGAGCGTGACACGGCGGCGCAGGAACGAGCCGTCGGCGGCCGCGATGAGCACGAAGGGCAGGTTGTCGTCGTCGCGCAACACCGCGGCGGACGGGACCAGGATGCCCGAGGTCTCGCGTGCCGCATGGATGATCAGGCGAACGAATTGGTCCCGCTTGAGCAGCATGCCGGGATTCCCGGCGACAATCCGCACGCTCGTGGCCTTCGTGCCGGGGTCCACGATGGGCGCGACATAGTCCACGCGCCCCGCGACCGGCTTGGCGGAGCCCTCGACGATGACGTCCACGCGCTCACCCGCCGTCACCAGCGCGATGTCGGCGCCATATACGCTGGCCATCACCCACATGCTCGAGAGGTCGGCGATCGTGAACGCCGCCGTGGCGCCACCGGCCATCAACTGGCCCGGCGTGATGAGCTTCTCGACCACGGTGCCGGGAATGGTCGCGCGGATGGCGCCCTCGATGGGCGCCGTCTGCTTTCCGTCGCGGACGGCGATGATGGTCGCCTCGTCAAGGCCCAGCGACCGCAGCGCCAGCGCTGCCGCCTCGCGGTCGGCGGCCGCTGACGACGCGTCCGTGCGTGACTGGTCGAGTTCGCTGCGGGCGAGGGCGTCGTTCTGGAACAGCTGTTCGTTGAGCTTGAGGATGCGCTGCGTGTTGCGCGCGGCCTCCTCCGCCTTGCGGTAGGTCGCCACGGCCATGGCGAAGTCGGGTGACGACACGAGGGCGAGCGGCTGGCCCTGGCTGACGTTCGTACCGAGCGACACCGTCACGCGGGACACGGGCCCGGAGATCGGCGAGATGACCTGCGTCGAGCGGTCGCCGTTGAAGGCAACCGTTCCGGTGACGTCGAACGTTGGCCGGAACGTCTCGCGGGCCGCGGTGATGATGGTGAGGCGTTTGCGCTGCTCGGCCGAAACCTTGAATGCGGCCGGCCGCTGCGCCGTGGTGTCGGCGTCGGCGGGATCTTTCGACGCACAGCCGGCGGCAAGGCCCGTGAGAAGGACAATCGCCGCAACGGGGAACGCTGCGCGAAGGCGGGAGGCGATTGGGACCTTACTCACGGGAGGCTCCGGGAGCGAACGTGGTGAGCGGAACGCCGGCCGCGCGCTCGAGGTCGGAGCGCGATGAGTTGGCGGCAGCGAGGGCATCGGCATACTGGCGCTCCGCGTCGAGCAGTGTGCGGCGGGCGTCGAGGACTTCGAGCGCGGAGAGGCCGCCGAGTCCGTAGCTCACCGTGGCGACGCGATACGCCTCGCGCGCCGAGGGCAGCAACTGGTCGCGCAGGAAGGTGACTTGGCGCTGGGCCGCGTCGGCGGTGGCGAACGTGGCGCGCACGTCCTGGCCGACGGCGGCCCGGACGTCGCGCACCGTGGCGTCGAGTTCGAGCTCGCGGTGATGCGTTTCCGCGAAGTCGCCGCGCGTGTGCTGCCAGAAGAAGACCGGGAGGGTCATCGACAGGCCGACGGTGTACCAGGTGCCGGCCTCCGGGAGCTTCAGGTCGCGGTTCGCCGAGGCGAAGAAGTCCGGGAGTATCGACATTTCTCTGACCAGCGCGCTGTTGGCCGTTGCCGAGCGCTGCTGCGCTTGGAGGGCGCGAAGTTCGGGCCGCTCGCGCAGCGCCGACTCCTCGATCGCCGCAAGGTCGGGCAGCGGCGGCGGGGCGGTGAGCGAGTCCAGCAACTCCACCGGCGACGCCAGGGGCCGGCCGACGACGCGATTCAGCGCCGCCTCGGCGTTCGAGACGTCGCGTGCGTTGGCGATCAGGTCGTTGTCCGCCTGCGCCAGCTCGACCTGCGCCTTGATCACGTCGAGCCTTGCGACGGTGCCGGCGTTGAACCTGGCCTCGGTGCGTTTCAGGAAGTCCGCGGCGAGCACCCGCGCTTCGGTGAGGTCGCGACGGTGCAGCCGCGTGACGAGCACCGAGTCGTAGGAGCGCCCCGCCTGCGCCGCGATCTGCTGCTGCGCCAGGCGAAACTGCTGCTCCGACCAACGGACGTTCGACGCACCAATCGTGTTCCGCAGCCGGATCTTGTCGGGGAACGGCACCACGAGGCTGAGGTTGGTCGCGCGCGAGGCCACGCCGCCGAGGCGGAACGGCCTCGGCAGCGAGTCCCATGACGTCGACAGGGCCGGATCGGGAAGTGCCATGCCTTCAATCCGCTGCGCCCGTGCCTGTGCCGTCTGCTCGCGCGCGATGTCGAGCTGCGGGTTGGCAAAGAGCGCCTGCGCGATCGCCTGGCGCCTCGTGAGGCGCAAGGTGTCGGCAGGAGGCTCGGCCAGCGGCGGCCGGGCGTGTGGTTGGGCGGATGCCACGCCGGCGGTGAGCGCCAGCGCGGCCATCCAGATGGATGATCGCATGCGGTTAGTTGGCTTGAGACTGGAGTCGGGCACCGTCGCTGCGGCGGGCGCAGTGACGCATCCTGCGCTGGGCGCAGGGAACTCAGCAGGCCAGGGGAGGGGCCCGCGAGTGGTTGGTCGGACCGACGTCCGGCGTCGGAGCGACGACCGCAATGAGTGTCATGGCGCACCGCCGCCCGGGCTCCGCAGCGAAGCCGCACGGGCGTTCAGGGACAGACAGGTGCAGCAAGCGCACGGAGCACAGTGCACACCTCGACTCGTCGTGGGCGCGCGGGTGAATCGCGCCCCGCTCTTCCACATGCGCCTGCGGCCGATCGAGATGCGCCGAGTCGGCGACCGTCGCCAGCGCAACCGCGCCCTGCAGCGCGAACATCGCGAGGGCGGCGGCGCGGCGAAACCAATGGCGCGGTCGTGGGTTCGAGGTCATGGCCAGTTGCATGTGCGCAGGGAGAGTACGCTGCTCATACACGAAACGCCAGCGATCGGTCCGTCCTGGACGACGCCGAGCCCGGCCGGCGGAGACGGATCGCGATCGCCGGCCCGTCGACCGTTGCGATCCCCGCGACCAAATCGGAGTTCCCTGATGCGTCTTCATCCGGCGAACTCGAGGCGCCCAGCTAAGTTGCGGTAAATGCACAACTTGACCCAGCCCCTCCATCCGGATATGTTTAGTGGCTATGCTGTCGTTTGACACTCGGTCTCTGGACCACGAAGCGGCCACGGTTGATGCCGTGCTGCGCGCGGATGATGCTGTTTGGATGGCGGACGATATCCTTCGTCCACTCCGCGACGGGATCCGGGTCACCGGACGCCTCGCCAGCGCCGGCGCCGGGCGGTATTACTTCAGCGGTCACCTGGCCGGTGCCACGCAGCAGGAGTGCGGGCGTTGCCTGGTGCCGGTGGAGTCGTCGGTGGACGCCGACGTGCACGTGCTGTTTGCGGAACCCGGCGAGCTTGACGATGACCCGGACGTCTATCCACTGGAAGGTGGCCAGGCGAACGTGATTGACCTGCGCCAGGCGGTGCGGGAGCAGTGGCTGCTGGAGGTTCCGGCGTTTTCGGTGTGCCGTCCTGACTGCATGGGGCTGTGTCCGAAGTGCGGTGCCGATCTCAATACCGGAGCGTGCGGTTGCGCTCCGGAAACCGATGCACGATGGGAGTCGCTGCGGAATATCCGCGACGCCTCCGAATGATGACCTGACCCTGTCACGAGACGACAATGGCCGTCCCGAAAAGAAAGACCTCGAAGCGAAAGAAGCGGGCCCGCAACACGCACAAGAAGGCTCCCGCGATCTACATCCAGGCCTGCCCGAAGTGTGGCGCAGCCAAGCGCTCGCATCACGTGTGCGCGGAGTGCGGGTTCTACGCGGGTGAGCAGCGGGTCGCAATCAAGGAAAGTTGACCTTGGCGCGCATCGCCTTGGACGCCATGGGCGGAGACCACGCCCCCACGGCGACGATTGCGGGCGCGCTTCTCGCCCTTCTGGAACTGGGTCCCGAGCATAGCATCCAGCTCGTGGGCCGCTCCGCCGACATTCGTGCCGCGCTCGAAGTGCAACTCGCCGGTGAGTATTCCTCACTGCGCGAGGCTTCGGCGCGCCTGCAAATCATCGAGGCGCCGGAGGTCATCGCGATGACCGACAAGCCGACGGTCGCCATCCGGGGAAAGCCGCAGAGCTCCATGGCCGTCGGCCTGCGCCTGCAGGTGGATGGCCTGTCCGATGCGTTCGTCAGCGCCGGCAATACCGGTGCGCAGATGGCCGCCTCCACGTACATCCTCCGGCTCCACGAGGGGTTGACCCGCCCGGCCATCGGTACGCTGTTCCCGAGCGCCCGCGTGCCGGTGGTGGTGCTCGACGGCGGGGCCAACGTGGACTGCTCGGCCGCCGAACTCGTGCAGTTCGCGCGTCTTGGCGCCGTGTACGCCGAAGACGTGCTCGGACGTGAGAATCCGTCGGTGGCGTTGCTTTCGGTGGGCGAGGAAGCGGAGAAGGGCAACGCCGTCGTCAAGGAGGCGCACCAACTGCTGGCCAGGGAGGCCGGATTGAACTTCCATGGCAACGTGGAGGGACGCGACCTGCCCATGGGCGCATCCGGCCGGGGCCCGGTGGACGTGGTGGTCTGCGATGGCTTCGTCGGCAACGTGCTGCTCAAGTTCTACGAGGGCGTCGCGCCCATGCTGTTCGGCCTGCTGACCCGAAGCGGGATCGCCAGGGAACAGCTGGACGCGGCCTTCAAGCACCTGGACTATGCCCAGCACGGCGGCGCTCCGCTGCTCGGCGTGAAGGGCGTGTCGATCATCTGCCACGGCAAGTCATCGCCGCTGGCCATCAAGAACGGAATCAAGGTGGCGCTCCGCGCCGTGGAGTCGCGCATGAGCGACCACATGGGGCAGCGCCTCGCCGCCAGCGGCGAAGGACAGTCAACATGAAGCGCCCCATCGCAATGATCAGCGGCACGGGTCACTCCGTGCCTCGCAGGCTCCTCGCCAACAAGGACTTTGCCAGTATCGGCGTCGAGACAAGCGACGAGTGGATCGTGGAGCGCACCGGCATTCGCTCGCGCTACATCGCCGGGGAGGGAGAGTCGCTGACGTCGCTCTCGGCCGACGCGGCGCGCGCGGCGATGAAGGCGGCCGGCGTCACTGCGCCTGAACTCGACGTCATCATACTGGGCACCGCGTCTCCCGACCGCCTGCTCCCCTCCACGGCCGTGGAAGTGCAGGCGGCGATCGGCGCCACCCGCGCCGCGGCGTTCGACATTTCCGCCGCGTGCAGCGGCTGGGTGTACGGGATGCAGGTGGCCGAGGGGCTCATTGCCGCCGGAAGCGCAGAGACCATCCTTGTGATCGGCGCCGAGACGTTGAGCCGCATCGTGAACTGGAAGGACCGCAACACCTGCGTGCTGTTCGGTGACGGTGCGGGCGCCACGGTCGTGAAGCGCTCCACCAAGGGGCGCGGCATCCTCAGCGCCTACATGCGCAGCGATGGCACCCTGGCCGACCTGCTGCAGCGCCCGCACGGTGGGGCGCTGCACCCGATGACCCCCGAGATCATCGAAGCAGGCACCAACTGCATCACCATGCAGGGACGGGAGGTCTTCAAGAACGCCGTGCGCTCGATGGCCGACGCCTGCGACCGCGCACTCGACGGCGCCAAGCTGGCGGCCTCGGACATAGACCTGCTGATCCCGCACCAGGCGAACATCCGCATCATCGAAGCGACAGCGAAGCACGCTGGCATGCCCCTCGACAAGGTGTACGTGAACGTCGACCGTTACGGCAACACGTCGGCGGCGTCGATCCCGATGGCCCTGGACGAGGCCGTCCGCGCGGGACGCGTGAAGGACGGCATGACGGTGATGTTCGTCGCCTTCGGCGCGGGGTTCACGTGGGGAAGCCTGGTGGTGAAGTTCTAGATCCAGATCGTACAGCAGCTATAAGCTCTACGCTTTACGCTATCCGCTTGCCGAACTCCGACCCACGCTCCCAGCGTCGCGATGCCTCTCCTCCTGCTGTTCCCCGGCCAAGGCTCGCAGAAGCCCGGCATGGCCAAGGACCTCGTCGCCGTCTTTCCCGCCGCGAGGCGCGTCTTTGACGAAGCCGACGCCGCCCTCGGCGCGTCGCTCTCCACGCTTTGCTTCGAGGGACCTGCCGAGGAGCTGACGCGCACACACAACGCGCAGCCGGCGCTGCTCGTCCACGGCGCGGCCGTGTGGGCGGTTGTCCAGGAACGAGCGGCGGCGCACGTCGTGGGCGCGGCCGGTCACTCGCTGGGCGAGTTCTCGGCGTACCACGCCGCCAGCGCGCTGTCGCTGACAGATGCCGTGCGCCTGGTGCGCCGCCGCGGCGAACTGATGTTCGAGACGGGGCAGGCCCGCCCCGGCGCGATGGCCGCCATCCTCGGCGAGTTGCAGCGCCCCATCGAGGACATCTGCGCCGAGGCGAGCGCGGCCGGCATCGTGGTACCCGCCAACTACAACGCCGTGGAGCAGGTCGTCATTTCGGGCGAGGTGGCGGGCGTGGAACGGGGAATGGAACTCGCCAAGTTGGCGGGAGCCAAGCGCACCGTGCGCCTGCAGGTGAGCGGAGCCTTCCACTCGCCCCTCATGCAGCCAGCGCAGGCGGGACTGGAGATGGCGCTCGGGGCGGCCCAGTGGCGCGTTCCCCGCTGGCCTGTGTACTCCAATGTCACGGCGGCCGCGGTCTCCGACGCGGCTGTCGCCCGCGACCTCCTGCTGAGGCAGCTCACGTCGCCCGTACGCTGGGTAGAGGTCATTCGAACCATGGCGACGGCCCACCCTGATGCAACGTTCGTGGAGATGGGACCGGGTAACGTGCTGACGGGGCTGCTCAAGCGGCTCGCGCCGGGACACGTGGCACGAACGTGCGGAACGGTAGCTGAGGTTGAGGCGCTGCTCTCCAGCCTCTAACTACAAACGAAGCTGTAAGCTGTACGCTGTACGCTTCACGCCGTCCGCGCACTGCCGACCACCAGCCACCAACCACCAACCACCAACCCGCTATGATCTCTCTCACAGGCAAAGTCGCGTTGGTAACCGGTTCCACCCGTGGTATTGGCCGCGCCATTGCGGAGACCCTCGCCGCGTGCGGGGCTCGGGTGGCCATCGTCGGCCGCGACCTTGGCGTCGCCGAAAAGGTCGCCGAGGAGATCGGCGAGGCTCGCGGCTTCGCCTGCGATGTCGGTGATCCCGCCTCGGTGACCATGCTCGTGCAGTCGGTCGAGGACGGCTTTGGCAGCCTCGACATCCTGGTGAACAACGCGGGCATCACGAAGGACAACCTGATGGCCCGCATGAAGGACGAGGACTGGGATGCCGTCATGGCGACCAACCTGCGGTCGGCGTTCGTCGCCACCCGGGCGGCCCAGCGCGGCATGATGAAGCGCCGCTGGGGGCGGATCATCAACATCACCAGCGTGGTGGGCCTCGTGGGCAACAAGGGGCAGGCGAACTACGCCGCATCCAAGGCGGGGCTGATCGGGTTCACCAAGGCGGCTGCCAAGGAGTTGTCGTCCCGCAACATCCTGGTGAATGCCGTGGCCCCAGGGTACATCCAGACCGACATGACCGCCAAATTGGGGGAGGAGGCCCGCGCGGTGCTCGCCGCCCAGATTCCGCTGGCGAGGCTCGGGACACCGGGGGATGTCGCCGGCGCGGTGGCATTTCTGGCGTCGGAAATGGCCGCCTACATCACTGGGCAGGTCCTGGTGGTGGATGGCGGGATGGTGATGTAACGGAACGTCACAGCTACTATATTACGGTTTCCCTCCACTCCAACATTTGAGAGGATCGCGGTATATGGCCGACCATGGCAACAAGGTGAAGGACATCATCGAGAAGGAACTGGGTGTCGAGCGCGAGAAGCTGACCGACGAAGCGAGCTTCATCGAGGACCTCGGAGCCGACAGCCTCGACATCGTCGAGCTGGTGATGGAGTTCGAGAAGGAGTTCAACATCGACATCCCGGACGAAGATGCCGAAAAACTGCGCACGGTGGGCGATGCGATTGCCTACCTGAACCAGAAGCTCGGCTGAATCGATGAAGCGTCGGGTTGTCATTACCGGGTTGGGTTGCGTCACCCCCATCGGGAACGACGTGGGGTCATCGTGGCAGGCGTTGCTCGCTGGCAAGTCGGGAGGCGCGCTGATCACCCATTTCGATGCCTCCCACCTGAAGGTGAAGTTTGCCTGCGAGTTGAAGGGGTTCGACCCGACGCTGTACCTGGACCGCAAGGAGATCAAGCGGTCCGATTTGTTCGTGCAGTACGCCATGGCCGCGGCCGTGCAGGCCATGCAGGACGCGGGCCTTGCCGAGGGGAAGGGCTTCGTGCCCGATCGCTGCGGCGTGGTGATCGGGAGCGGCATAGGGGGCATCAACACGTTCGAGGCGCAGCACCACGTCCTCGAAACGGAAGGCGCGGGACGCATCTCGCCGTTCTTCATCCCGATGTTCATCAGTGACATCGCGGCCGGCGTGGTGTCCATGCGCTTTGGCGCCAAGGGGCCGAACTTCTGCACGGTGTCGGCCTGCGCGTCGTCGGGGCACGCCATCGGCATGTCGTTCCGGGCCATCCAGTACGGCGATGCCGACGTGATGATCGCCGGCGGGAGCGAGGCGTCGGTGACCGCGATGTCCATCAGCGGGTTTGCCAACATGCAGGCGCTGTCCACGCGCAACGACGATCCGGCGAGGGCCTCGCGACCGTTCGACGTTACCCGTGACGGATTCGTGATGGGCGAAGGCGGCGGCGTCGTGATCCTGGAGGAACTGGAACACGCCCGGTCGCGCGGCGCCCGTATTTACGGCGAGGTGGCCGGCTTCGGCATGACCGGCGACGCGTACCATCTCACCGGCCAGCCGGAGAATCACGAGGGCCTGCAGCGCGCCATGCGGCGCGCCCTCGAGGATGGCGGCCTGTCGCCGGCCGAAGTGCATTACGTCAACGCGCATGGCACATCGACGCCCATGAACGACCCCAACGAGATCCGCGCCATCCGGGCGGTTCTGGGGGCACACGCGTCGGGGGCGAACGTCAGTTCCACCAAGTCGGCCACCGGCCACATGCTGGGCGCCGCTGGTGCCGTGGAGACCATCTTCACCACGCTGGCCATCCATCACGGTATCGTGCCACCGACCATCAACCTGCAGTCGCCCGATCCCGAGTGCGACCTCGACTGCACCGCCAACACGCCGGTGAAGCGCCAGGTCAACGCGGCACTCAACAACTCATCCGGCTTCGGCGGACACAACACGTCGATTGCGCTCGTGAAGCTCCGGAGCTGAGCGCAATGACGGCGGCGCCACAGGTCGCGTTCGACCGCATTCACGATCCGCGCCTGCGCCGCATCGGTGAGCGCCTCGCCGGGGGCGAGCGCCTGTCGGTGGCGGACGGACGGGTGCTGTACCGCAGCGGTGACTTAACGGGGCTGGGCGTGTTGGCCGACGCGGTGAACCGCGCCAAGAACGGCGATGTGGTGACCTTCGCCTCGAACCAGCACATCAATCCCACGAACATCTGCGTCCTGCGCAAGACCTGCACCTTTTGCGGCTACGCCAGGCTCCCGAAGGAAGCGGGCGCGTACCGCTACACGCTCGACCAGGTGCTGGGCGAGGCCGCTCACGCGGCCGACGGCCTGACGCGCGAGTTCCACATCGTGGGGGGCCTCGACATGCAGGCCGGCCTTGCGTACTACGAGCAGATGTTTCGCGCGCTCAAGGCGAACTTCCCGCACGTGCACATCAAGGCGCTCACGGCGGTGGAGATTGCGCATATCGCGCGCATCGAGAAGAAGTCGTGGGACGAGGTGCTCGCGGCGCTGAAGGCGGCCGGACTCGACACCATGCCGGGCGGCGGCGCCGAAACCTTCAGCGCGGCCGTGCGCGACCGAATTGCCAACAAGAAGCTCGACGGTGCCGACTTCATTGGCGTGCACCGCAGCGCCCACCGCCAGGGAATCCGGTCCAACTGCACGATGCTGTACGGGCACGTGGAAACAATCGAGGAGCGCGTCGCTCACCTGCAGATGCTGCGCGACCTGCAGGACGAGACTGGTGGCTTCCTGGCGTACGTCCCGCTCGCCTACCATCCCGACGACAACGAACTCGGGCGAGAGCTGGGACGGCAGGGCACTGCCACCACCGGCTGGGACGACCTGCGCCAGCTGGCGGTCGGCCGGTTGTTCCTGGACAACTTCCAGCACGTGAAGTCGCACTGGATCATGGTGACGTCGGCGCTGTCGCAGGTGGCCCTTCACTACGGCGTGAATGACCTCGAGGGGACCGTGGTGCGCGAGAAGATCTACCACGCCGTGGGGGCGCACACGCCGCAGGCGATGACGCTCGACGCGATCCTCGCGCTCATCCGCGGCGCGGGCAAGACGCCGGCGGAGCGGGACTCGTTCTATCGCATCCTGCGCACCTCCTTCGAGCCGGCCCCCGAACCTGCGGGCGCCGCCTGATGCGCGTGGGGCGCATTCCGTACCTCAACTGCGCCCCGGTCTATGGGGCGGTCGATCGGGGTATCGTGAGGCTCGACGGCGACCTGGTGAGCGGCGTGCCGTCGGCGCTCAACCGGCAGATGGCCGGCGGACTGCTGGACGTGTCGGTGATCTCGGCGGTCGAGTATGCGCGCGAGTCGGGCAAGTACGTGCTGCTCCCGGACCTCGCGATTTCCTGCGACGGGCCGGTGCGCAGCGTGATGCTGTTCTCCACGCGCCCCGCGCCGGAACTGCATGGTGCCCAGGTGCTGGTGAGCCGCAGTTCCATGACGTCGGTGGCGCTGCTCGAACTGCTATTCGAGCAGGTATGGAAGGCGCGCCCGGTGTTCGTTCCGGGCGATGCCGAAGCGGACGACCTGAGGCAGGATCATGCGCCGGTGGCGGCCCGGCTGGTCATCGGCGACGCGGCCCTGATGCTCCGGCACCGGACGCATCCGGTGGCCGAGGGTCACGGACAGGACTACTCGTTCGTCTATGACCTGGGAGTGGAGTGGAAGGCGTGGACGGGACTGCCCTTCGTGTTCGCCGTGTGGGTGGCGCGCCGCGAGGTGAACGTCCGCGACGCGCTGGCAGTGCACGGGGCGCTGATTGAAAGCCGCAACTGGGGGCTGTCGCACCTGGACCAGATTTCGGGGGATGCGTCGGGCCCGTGTCACCTGCCATCGAGCGTCATCCGGCAGTACTTGTCCGGCCTCGACTATGGCCTGGGGCTGGAATATCTGGAAGGGCTGTCGGAGTTCTTCCGGCGGCTTGAGAGGGCAGGGAAAGTTCCGCAGGGCAAGCTGGTGTTCTTGCCGGCAGCGTAGAAGAGTATCCAACGATTCCGTAACCCATGTCTGAACTCAGCAACCTCCTCGAACTGTACAAGCACGCCCCGCTGCTCGAACTGGGCGCGCTTGCCGACGCCAGGCGTCGCGAGCTGCACCCCGAGGGCGTCGTGACGTACATCGTCGACCGCAACATCAACTACACGAATGTCTGCGTCGCCGATTGCGGGTTCTGCGCCTTCTACCGGCGCCCGAAGCACGGCGAGGGATACACCCTGTCGTTCGAGCAGATCGGCGAGAAGATCGAGGAGACCAAGGCGCTGGGTGGTGTGCAGATCCTCATCCAGGGTGGGCATAACCCGTACATCCCGTTCGAGTGGTATCTCGAACTCATCAAGTACATCAAGCGCAATCACCCCATCCACATCCACGGCTTCTCGCCGAGCGAGGTGGATTTCTGGTCGACACTGTACCGCATGGAGGCGCGCGACGTCATCCGCGAGCTGGTGAAGGCGGGGCTGGACTCCATCCCGGGTGGCGGCGGCGAGATCCTGGTGCAGCGCGTGCGCGACCTCGTCGCGCCCAAGAAGGCGGGTGCCGACCGCTGGCTCGAGGTGATGGAGATCGCGCACCGGGAAGGCCTGCGAACGTCGAGCACGATGATGTACGGCATCGGCGAGACGCTCGATGAGCGAATGGAGCACCTGATGCGCTTGCGTGAAGTGCAGTCCCGTACGGGCGGCTTCACGGCCTTCATCAGCTGGCCCCTGCAGCCCGAGAACACGCCGACGATGAGCCAGATGCCCAAGACCGACGCCGTGGAGTACCTGCGGACCATCGCCATTGCCCGGCTCGTCCTCGACAATATTCCCAACATCCAGGCGAGCTGGGTGACGATGGGGATGAAAGTTGGCCAGATTGCACTGTCGTACGGCTGTAATGATTTTGGCTCGCTCATGATCGAGGAGAACGTCGTGTCCGCGGCGAACACCACGTACAGCACGACGACGGACGAGATGGAACGGCTGATCCGCGACGCGGGCTTCGTACCGCGCCGCCGCCGGCAGAACTACCAGCTGATCGAAAACACCACCACCGCCGCCGCGTAGGAGCCAGGCACCGCATGGGAGTTCGTTTCGGGTCCGGAGCACGCAAGGCGATCGACGCCGCGATGGTGGAGGCCGAGCATCACGGGCTCGACCTCCCGAATTCGCTGCACCTGCTGCTGGGCATGCTCAAGACCCCGCGTGGCGCCGCCGCCCAGATGTCGACGATGCTCGGCATGCCGGTGGAGCTGCTGACGCGCGCGGTGGAGTCGCGTCTGTCGGGGGCCGGTGCGGCCGCCATGGCCGAAAGCGAAGATGCGGCCGAGGCGATCCTGCGGGCGGCTGGAGACCTTGCGGAGCGCCGCGGCGCATCCGTGGTGACGGAGGCCGACATCCTGCGCGCCATGGGGCACAGCCCGGCCAGCGGCGCCGGCCGCGTGCTGCAGGAGGCGGGCATTCGCAGCGACCGGCTCGACGTCCTGCCGCTCGAGGCGAGCGGCGAAACTCCGCCAGCGCCGGTTGCCAAGGGGTTCATGCGCATGCGAACTGGTATCGGCTACGACTCCCACCGGTTTGGTCCGGGCGACGGCGTGGTCCTCGGGGGAGTGCTCATTCCCGCGCCACACCGCCTCGTGGGCCACAGTGACGGTGATGCGGTGGCCCACGCCATCACCGACGCGGTCCTCGGCGGCGCCGGAGTGGGGGACATCGGCGAGATGTTCTCCGACGCCGACGTCGCCAACAAGGGGCGTGATTCCATCGAGATGCTGCACCTCGCCGTTGAGCGCGTGCGGCTGGCGGGATGGACGCCGTCGCAGGTGGACTGCACCCTGATTGCCGAGGCCCCGCGAATCGGCCAGTATCGCGCCGCCATGCGCGAGCGACTGGGCAACGCCCTTGGCATCGGCGTCAACAACGTGATGGTGAAGGGAAAGAGCAACGAGTTGATGGGCTGGATAGGGCGAGGCGAGGGCGTTGCCGCGATTGCCGTGGTTACGCTCGTGGCCTTCGAGGTCGAACGCCGGTGACCGCATTGCTGGACTGGGTGGCAGGGATCGACCTCACCACCCTGTACGCGTTGCTTGCGCTCGTGGCCTTCATCGAGAGCATCTTTCCGCCGGCGCCTGCGGACGTCGTCGTGGCATTCGGCTCCTTCCTCGCCGCACGCCGCGGCGCCAGCTATCCCGTGGTCGTGGCCGCCATCGTCACCGGTAGCGCCATCGGCGCGATGGTCATCTACTCCATCGCGCGCCGCTTCGGCGCCAACTGGATGCACGGCCAGCTGCGCCGGCTCAAGCTCGTGGGCGCCGAGGAAAAGCTGGAGGTCATGTATGCACACTACGGCCTCGCGGCGCTCTTCGTCAGCCGGTTCCTGCCCGGACTGCGCGCCGTCGTGCCGCCGATGGCTGGCGCCCTCCGGGTGCCGTGGTTTCGCACGGTCGTCGTCATTGCCGTCGCGAGCAGCATCTGGTACGGCCTCATCATCTGGCTGTCGTTCAAGGTGGGCTCGGACTGGGAGCAAGTGCGCGGCACGATGGACGTCGTTGGGCGTCGCGCCGGCGGCGTCGCGTTGATGGCAGCGGCCGTGCTGGCGTTCGTCGGGTGGCGACTGTGGAAGCGCCACTACGCCAGGCACCTCCAGGCAAAGTGACGGCCATCGGCGACGTCGCGCGGGACTACCTGCTCGAGCGCTTCGCCGAGTTCCTGACACTGGAGCATGGCAGTTCGCCGCGCACCGACGACAGCTACGGTCGCGACCTGCATCGGCTGGCGGAGTGGGGCGGCAGCCACGGAGCGCCGACGCCCTCCGCGCTCACGAGCGCGCACCTGCGCGAGTTCATCTACTACCTGAAGGACCTCGGGCTGGCGCCGGCATCGATCCGCCGCGGCGTCTCCGCCATCCGGACCTGGTACAAGTTTCTTCTGGCCGAGGGCGTGGTGAAGATCGACCCCAGCGAGCGGCTGGAGACCCCCCGGAAATGGCGCACCCTTCCCGAAGTGCTCACGGCCGAGGAGGTCGGACGCCTGCTGGACGCCGTGTCGCTGGACGAACCGCTCGTCTTTCGCGACCGCGCCATGCTCGAGTTGGCCTACGGGGCCGGGCTGCGCGTCGGAGAGTGGATTACGGTGAAGGTGAATGACCTGATGCTCGACGAAGGTGTGGTGCGGGTGTTCGGCAAGGGCAGCAAGGAGCGCCTGGTGCCGGTGGGACGGCGCGCCACCGGGGCCGTGGCCCTGTACCTGCGCGAGTTACGCCCGCGGCTGGAGCGGGGACAGGGGGCCGGGGTGCTGTTCCTCAACGCCAGGGGCCAGCCCCTCTCCCGGATGGGCGCGTGGAAGATCCTGCGGAAGTACGTGGAACTGGCGAAGATCACCAAGCGGGTGACCCCGCATACGCTGCGGCATTCGTTCGCGACGCACCTGCTCGAGGGCGGGGCCGACCTGCGCTCCGTGCAGGAGATGCTGGGACACGCCGACATCTCGACCACCCAGGTGTACACGCACATCGACCGCGAGTACCTCCGGTCCGTGCACAAGCAGTACCACCCGAGGGGGTAGCGGGCAGGGGCACGGAAAGGCGCGTCATGCTACTTTTCGCAGCGTGATCCTCATCCTCGACAACTACGATTCGTTCACCTACAACCTCGTCCAGTACCTCGGTGAACTGGGCGCGGAGATGCAGGTGATCCGCAACGACGCCATCGCCGTGGAAGACATCGCGGCGCTCGCGCCCGAGGCCATCGTCCTGTCGCCGGGCCCCGGCACTCCCGGCGACGCCGGCATCCTCGTGCCGACGATTCGCCGTTACGGCAGCCAGATTCCGATACTCGGCGTCTGCCTTGGACACCAGGCCATCGGCGAGGCGTACGGCGCGCGCGTCATCCGCGCGCCGCGAGGCGTCATGCACGGCAAGACCTCGCTGGTGGTGCACGACGGCACCGACCTCTTTGCCGGGCTGCCCACGCCGCTCAGCGTCATGCGATACCACTCGCTGGTCATCGAACACGCGTCATTGCCCGCGTGCCTGGCGATCACGGCCCGCGCCGCGGACGACGCCACCGAGATCCACGCGGTGCGGCATCGCGTGCACCCGGTATGGGGGGTGCAGTTTCATCCCGAGTCGATCCTCACGCCGGACGGCAAGCGGATCCTGGAGAACTTCCTCCATCTCGCCGGCCTGCACACGGGAGCCTCCGCGTGAAGACCGTCAGGCGAATGCTGGTGGGCCTCCTCATCGCCATTCCTGTTGGGGCCCTCATTTTCTTCTTCGCCGTGGCGCGCATCGTTGGCGCCCGCATGAACCGCATTGACGACGCCAAGGCCATCGCCGTCTCGGCCCGTGCCGACTCGCTGCACCGGACGCTGCGCGTTGTCGACCTGCACAATGACCTGCTGATGTGGGATCGCGACCCGGCGGCGCGTGGATTCACCGGACATACCGACGTGCCGCGACTGGTCGAGGGAAACGTGGCTGTGGAGGTCTTTTCGACGGTCACCAAGACGCCGAAGGGCCAGAACTACGAGCGCAACGGCGCGGAGTCCGACAACATCACCCTGCTGGCGATTGCGTCGCGCTGGCCCCCGCGCACGTGGGACAGCAGGCTCCAGCGGGCGCTCTACGAAGCCGGCAAGCTGCGGCACGCCGCGGCAGTCTCGGAAGGGCGACTGGCAGTAGTCACCACGGCCGCCGAACTGGCGAGCGCACTCGACTACCGCGCGTCCACGCCGGGCATCAAGCTGGTGACCGGCATCCTCAACACCGAAGGCCTGCAGGCGCTCGACGGCGAGATGGCGAATCTCGACACGCTCTTCGCGCACGGATTCCGGATGGCGGGGCTGGCACATTTCTTTGACAACGAGGTGGCCGGCTCGGCGCACGGCGTGGTCAAGGGCGGGCTTTCGCCGCTGGGACGGCGCGTGGTGCAGCGCATGCAGCAACTGGGCATGATCGTGGACCTCGCGCACGTGTCGCCGCGAGCCTTCGACGACGTGCTGGAAATGGCCAGCCGCCCGGTGGTGGTCTCGCACACCGGCGTGCAAGTCACCTGTGCAGGCCCGCGCAACCTCACCGACGACCAACTCCGCCGGCTGGCCGCCAACGGCGCCCTCATCGGCATCGGGTTCTGGGACGGCGCCGTTTGCGACCTCGCGCCCCGTGCCATCGCGCGGGCCATTCGCCACGCGGCGAACGTGGCCGGGCTCAGCCACATCGCGCTCGGCTCCGACTGGGACGGCTCCACGACGGTGGCGTTCGGCGCGGATCAGGTGGCGCAGGTCACCGAGGCCCTCCTGCAGGAGGGCTTTTCGCCGCCCGAGATTCGCGCGGTGATGGGAGAGAACGCCATCCGGTTCCTGATGGAGAACCTTCCGCCGCGAACGTAGATTCCCCGTACGGCGTAGAACGCGATACGCGCAGCGTCGAACGTACAGCTGCCGAATCATCACGCCACACTATCCAGACTCGGGAGTGCCAGAAATGTCTATTCACCTGGGCGACGATGCTCCGAATTTCTCCGCCGACACCACGCAGGGTCGGATCAACTTCTACGACTGGAAGGGGAGCAGCTGGGCCGTCCTCTTCTCGCATCCGAAGGACTTCACGCCGGTCTGCACGACGGAACTGGGTACGGTGGCGCGCCTGATGCCCGAGTTCACCAGGCGCAACACCAAGGTTATCGGCCTTTCGGTCGACTCCGTGGAGTCGCACCACAAGTGGGAGAAGGACATCGGCGAGGTGATGGGAACGACGATGAACTTCCCCATGATCGCCGACCCCGACCGCGCGGTGTCGAAGCTGTACGACATGATCCACCCGAACGCGAGCGACACCTTCACCGTCCGGTCGGTCTTCGTGATCGGCCCCGACAACAAGGTGAAGCTGACGCTGACCTACCCGGCGTCGACTGGGCGCAACTTCGACGAGATCCTGCGGGTACTCGACGCCCTGCAGCTCTCGGCCAGGTTCCCGGTGGCCACGCCCGCCAACTGGAAGGAGGGGCAGGACGTCATCGTGGCGACGACGCTCAGCACGGCGGACGCCAAGGCGAAGTTCCCGAAAGGCGTCACCGAAGTGAAGCCGTACCTGCGCACGACGCCGCAGCCGTCATGAGAGACAGATGCTAGGTGCCAGGAGCTAGGTGCCAGGTGAGGGCCCGCGTTTCCTCGACGCGGGCCCTTCTATCTATTGGCAGAATCCGCCGTCCTTTTGCCACAATGGGCGGTGGAACGGCCCACCTGGGCACGATTTTTGACCTGCCGCGTTCCCAGTCATATATTTGCTGGCGTGGATTTTGCATCACCGACCTTGCTTCCGGGGGCTGTTTCATGAGCACCCTGGCCGTGATCCCCGCCCGCCTGGCGGCCACCAGGCTCCCGCGGAAGCCGCTTCGCCCGCTGGGTGGAGTTCCCCTTGTGGTCCGCGTCTGGGAGCGCGTGCGCAGCCTGGGACTGGTCGACCGCGTCGTCGTCGCCACGGAGTCACCGGAGGTCCTCGAGGTGCTCGCCGTGCACGGTGCCGAGGGGGTGCTGACGTCCGACCTCCATCACTCGGGCACTGATCGCGTCGCCGAGGTGGCCCAGCGCCCGGAGTTCGCCGATTTCGACGTGGTGGTGAACGTGCAGGGTGATGAGCCATTCATGCGGGGAGACGCGATCGCCGGCGCCATTTCCATGGTCCGGGACCACGGTTTCGAGCTCGGCACCGCCGCCGGTCGTCGTGGCCCCGAGATCCTGGCCGATCCGAACTGCGTCAAGGTGGTCAGGGCCGATGACGGCAGGGCGCTCTATTTCTCGCGCGCCCCGGTCCCTTTCCTGCGCGATGACGCCGATCGCGCCGACCGCGACGACCTGGTGCTGCAGCACATGGGCGTCTATGCCGCACGCCGGGAGGCGCTCCTGCGCTGGGTGCGGCTGCCGCCACACCCGCTCGAACTCGTGGAGAAGCTCGAGCAACTCCGCGCGCTCGCCGCCGGCCTGGCGATGGGCGTGGCCATCGTCGAGGCGCCTTCGTGGGGCGAAGTGAATACCGAGGAAGACCTCGTGCGCGCCAACGCGCACTGGGAACAGCTTAACGCCGACGCCACCCGATGAATCCCCCGCATTTCCCCACCACGAAGTACATCTTCGTCACCGGCGGCGTGGTGTCGTCGCTCGGGAAGGGCATCGCCGCGGCCTCGCTGGGCCGGTTGCTCGTGGAACGCGGCTTGCGCGTGACCATGATGAAATTCGACCCGTACCTGAACGTCGACCCGGGTACCATGTCGCCGTTCCAGCACGGCGAGGTGTTCGTCACCGACGACGGCGCGGAGACCGACCTCGACCTCGGCCACTACGAGCGGTTCATCGACCGGCCCCTGAGCCAGGCGAATAACGTCACCACGGGGCGCATCTACCTGAACGTGATCACCAAAGAGCGCCGGGGCGAGTACCTGGGTTCCACCGTACAGGTGATCCCGCATATCACCGACGAGATCAAGGCGGCCATCCGGCGGCTGGCGCCGGAGAACGACGTGGTGATCCTGGAGATCGGCGGGACGGTGGGCGACATCGAGTCACAGCCGTTCCTCGAGGCCATCCGGCAGTTCCGGCACGACGTGGGCCGCGAGAACACGCTGTTCGTGCACCTCACCCTGGTGCCGTTCATCGCGGCCGCCGGTGAGGTGAAGACCAAGCCGACGCAGCACTCGGTGCGCGAACTGATGGAACTCGGCATCCAGCCCGACATCCTGATCTGCCGCACGGAACGTCCGCTGAGCGAGGACACCAAGCGCAAGATCTCGCTGTTCTGCAACGTCGAGTTCGACGCCGTCATCGAGAGCCGCGACGTCCCGACCATCTACCAGATCCCGCTGTCGTTCGCCGAGCAGGGACTCGACCAGCTCGTCTGTCGCATGCTCGGCCTCGAGACGAAGCCCGTCGACATCACGGCGTGGCGCACCATGGTGCAGAAGGTGGTGGCGCCGCCCTCGCGTGTGCGCATTGCGGTGGTCGGCAAGTACACCGACTACGCCGACAGCTACAAGAGCGTCCAGGAGGCGCTCATTCACGGCGGCATCGCCAACGACGTCGGCGTCGAGATTGCGTGGACATCGTCCGATCTCTTTACCGACGCCGAGACGGCGCGCCGGATGCTGGCCAGCTACGACGGGTTGCTCGTGCCCGGCGGCTTCGGCGTGCGCGGCGTCGAGGGGATGGTGGAAGCCATTCGCGGCGCGCGCGAGACGCTCACGCCGTTCTTCGGCATCTGCCTGGGCATGCAGGCGGCGATCATTGATTTTGCCCGCAACGTGTGCGGCCTGGACGACTCCAACTCCAACGAGTTCGCGCCCGATTGCGCGCACCCGGTCATCGCCCTGATGGAGAGCCAGCACACGGTGAAGGACCTCGGCGGCACCATGCGGCTCGGCGCGTATGCCTGCCGGCTGGCTCGCGGGTCGCTCGCCGCCGAGCTCTACGGCGCTGCCGAGATCAGCGAGCGCCACCGGCACCGCTACGAGGTCAACAACCAGTTCCGCGACCTGTTCGTGGAAAAGGGCATGCGCCTCTCGGGCCTGTCACCCGACGGATCGCTGGTGGAGATCGTTGAACTGCCGGGGCATCCGCACTTCATCGCGTGCCAGTTCCATCCGGAGTTGAAGTCACGACCCACCCGCCCGCACCCGCTGTTCGCCAGCTTCATTGGGGCGGCAGTGCGTCACCGCGAGCGACGCTCAACGCCGCTGGAGCGCGCCAGCATGCCGGCACTGGCCGAGGCCAAGTAGCTGATGCCTGCCTCGTTCCCGCGTGACCAGTTGTTCCTGATCGCCGGTCCGTGCGTCGTGGAATCGGACGACGTGCTGCTCCGGGTAGGCGAGCATCTCGCGCGGCTTGCCGAGCGCGTGCCCGGTGGCATCATCTTCAAGGCCAGCTTCGACAAGGCCAACCGCTCCAATGCCGGGGCGCATCGCGGCCCCGGCATGGACGAGGGACTGGCCGCGCTCGATCGTGTTCGCGCCGCCTGCGGCCTGCCTGTCATCACCGACGTGCACCTGCCTGAGCAGTGCGCCAAGGTCGCGCTGGTCGCCGATGCGCTGCAGATTCCGGCGTTCCTGTGCCGCCAGACCGACCTTCTCGAGGCCGCGGGCGCCACCGGAAAGCCCGTGAATATCAAGAAGGGCCAGTTCTTGCATCCCGAAGGCATGCTGGGTGCGGTGGCCAAGGTGCGCAGCGTCGACCCGCTGGGTGCCCGGGGCCCGGGAAAGGCGCACGTCGCGGTGACCGAGCGGGGAACATTCTTCGGATACGGCGACCTCGTGGTCGACATGCGCGCGATTCCCCGCATGAAGGCCGCCTGCGGCTGTCCCGTGATCTTCGATGGCACGCATTCCGTGCAGCAGCCGGGACGGGGCGAAGGTGGAGCCTCGGGCGGCGTGCGGACGATGATCCCACACCTCACGCTGGCGGCCTGTGCCGCCGGCGCGGACGGGCTGTTTCTGGAGACGCATCCGGATCCCGACCGCGCGCCCAGCGACGGGCCCAACATGATTCCGCTTGGCCAGCTCGACGACCTGGTGCTGCGAGCCATCGACGTCTGGGCGGCGGCGCGGGGTGGCCGGTGACCGGCCCGGTGCCGGCAACCCGTGTCCTGTCGCGGACGCTCGACGAAGCCACGGCAAAGCGTGTCAAATTCGTCGTGCTCGACGTCGATGGCGTGCTGACCGACGGCGGCATCTATCTCGGCGACGTCGATGGTCGCCGGATGGAGTTCAAGAAGTACGACATCCAGGACGGCCTCGGCATCCTGTTTCTGCGCTGGGCGGGCATCAAGGTGGGCATCATCACCGGACGAGTGTCCGAGAGCGTCTCCTTGCGCGCCTCGGAGTTGAAGGTGGACGAGCTGGTGCAGGATGAGCAGGCGCGCAAGCTTCCGGCGCTCCGCAAGATCTGCCATCGGCTCCACGTCGGGCTGAAGGAAGTGGCCTTCGTCGGCGATGACCTCCCCGACGTCGCCGTGCTGCGCGAGGTGGGACTGTCGGTGGTCGTGGCCAATGCCACGGCCGACGCCGTGAATGCCGCGACGCTGCAACTGACGCGCACCGGCGGCTCGGGAGCCGTGCGCGAGTTCTGCGAGCTGCTGTTGCGCGCTCGCGGCGAGTGGGACGCACTCGTGGAGCGCTACGTGCAGGGCCGGTCGGAGGAGAGTGACAAGTGATGACGCCACAGGAGATCGTCGAGCTCGGGCGCCGCGTGATCGCCATGGAACAGGCCGCCCTCGGGCTGACGGCGGGCCGGGTGGGGCCGGAGTTCGCGAGGGCAGTGGAGATCATCGCCACGGCCAAGGGGCGCACGATCGTAGCCGGCGTCGGCAAGTCGGGCCTCATCGGCCGCAAGATCGCCGCGACCCTCACGTCCACGGGCACCCCCGCGACGTTCCTGCATCCCACCGAGAGCGCGCACGGCGACCTGGGAATCGTCGGTGTCAGCGACGTGGCCATCCTGATCTCCAAGAGTGGCGAAACCGAGGAGCTGTTGCCGCTGCTGGAACAGCTGAAGCGCCTCGGGGTACGCGTGATCGCCATCACGGGCCAGGTCGATTCCACGCTCGCACGCTCGGCCGATGTCACGCTCGACGCTTCGGTGGAGGAGGAAGCCTGTCCCCACGACCTGGCGCCAACGACGAGCACCACGGTGCAACTGGCGCTGGGTGACGCCCTGGCGGTGTCGCTGCTCGAAGTGAAGGGATTCCGTCGCGAGGACTTTGCGCGACTGCACCCCGGCGGGTCGCTGGGCCGGAAGCTCCTGACGAAGGTGCGCGACGTGATGCTCACGACGAAGCTCCCCATCGTGCCGGCGACGGCGACGATGCGCGAGGCGGTGGTGCTGCTCGCCGAGCGCCGTGGCATCGTGCTGGTGGCGGGCGCGGACCACAAGCTGATCGGGCTGCTCACCACCGGCGACCTCACGCGGGTCATGGAACGCGTACAGGATGTCTTTGCCGTGCGGGTGGACACGGTGATGGTGCGCGAACCCAAGACGGCAGACCCCGATGAGCTGGGCAGTGCGGTGGTCTTCCGGATGGAAAAACACGGCATCATGGCGATGCCCGTGCTCGACGACGCCCGGACGATTGTCGGGGTGGTGCACCTCCACGACTTGATGCGGGCGGGGGCAGCGTGACGGTATACAGCATCAGGCATGCGGCTTCGCTCCTGCTCGGAGCCGTCCTGTTCACGGCAGCCGCCTGCAAGACGTCCCAGCCCCCCAAGACCGGCGCGGCCAACAAGAGCATCGACCCCGCTGCCGACCAGGTGGCCTTCGGGTCGCGTACGCTCGTGACCGACGGCGGACTTCGGCGCGCCGAGGTGCTCAGCGACACCTCCCTGTTCTACGATGACAACACGCGCATGGAGATGCGGGTCGTCAACGTGGTGTTCTACAATTCGGGCGGGGCCAAGGAAGCGGTGATGACGTCGCGCACCGGACGGTACCTCACGCGCGACGGGGTGCTGGAGGCACGCGGCAACGTGGTCATCACCACGGTGGACGGACGCAAGCTCACCTCCCAGATGGTCAGGTTCGACCAGCGCGTCAACCAGATCTCCTCGGATAGCGCGTTCGTTCTGACCGAGGATGGCCGCGAGGCAAGCGGCATCGGGTTCGTCAGCGATCCGGACATGAACAACATCCGCATCCTCAAGGCGTCGCGCGCGAAAGCCAGCCAGCTCCAGGTTCCCAACCCCTGATGCGCCGCCTGTTCCTCACCGCCGGGCTTCTTGGCCCGTGGGTGCTGGCCGCTCAGCGGCCGGCACCGGTGAGGACGTGCGACATGGAACTGGTCAACTACGACTCCACGACGACGCTGGCCATCAAGATGCCCAGTGGCGCGTACAACAGCTTTTATGGACGCGGCGTGCGTGGCCGCTGCACCAACACCGACCAGCGCCTGGCCGGCGATTCCCTCGAGGCAATCGGCGATTCCAAGTCGTACGTCATCATCGGCAACGCGCACTACAGCGAAAAGCGGTTGAAGCTCGACGCCGATCGCATCCTGTACTTCCAGCTGGAAGAACGGGTTGTCGCCGAGGGGAATGTCGTGGCCACGACCGACAAGGGCACGAAGATGCTCGGGCCGCGCGCCGAGTACTTTCGCGTCATCCCGGTGTCGCGACCCCTGTCGCGCATGGTGGCCACCGGACGCCCGGTGACGCGGCTCAGCCCGTCTGACGCCGGGGGGGGCACCGCGGACACGGTGGAAGTGGTGGCCGACCAGGTGGTGAACGTGGGAGACTCGCTGGTCTATGCTGGCGGCAGCGTGGTGATCACTCGCCCCGACCTCAAGGCCGTCTCCGACAGCGCCACGATGGACTCGGGAACCGAATGGGCGCGCCTCACCGGGCGTCCGCGCGTTGATGGCCTTGGGGCATCGAAGTTCACGCTGGTCGGCCGGCAGATCGACATGTGGTCCAGGCAGCGCAAGCTCGAACGCGTGCTCTCGGCCGATTCCGCACGGGCCGTCAACGACGAGGTGACGCTCGCCTCCGACACCATCGACCTGCGGCTCGTGGACCAGCAGCTCTCGCGTGCGTTCGCGTGGGGAAGGTCGCGCGCCCGTGCCCACACCACCGACCGCGACATCATCGCCGACTCCATCGACGTCATGATGCCGGGGCAACTCCTCAGGGAACTGCGCGCACTGCGGCGGGCAGAGGCCAGCAGCCGCACCGACAGCACGAAGTTCGTCTCCAAGGAGAATGACTGGCTCAAGGGCGATACGATTGTCGCCACCTTCGACAGCGTGCGCGCCGCGGGAGACTCCACAGCAAAGCCGGAGATCAAGTCGATCCTGGCCGTCGGCTCGGCGTCGTCGTTCTACCAGGTGCCTTCGTCGCAGGGAGCCAAGGCGGCACCGAACCTGAACTACGTCAGGGGCAAGGCCATTACGGTGGCGTTCGGCGCCGATCGCGCTGTCGGCACCGTCGAGGTGCGCGAGCAAGCTTCGGGCGTGTACCTGGAATTGTCGCCTCCGGATTCAGTGCGCGCCGACACGAGCGCTGCAGGTACCAAGAACACGGGCGCAAAGAACACCAAGGCATCGCCCGCCAGGCCCGCAACCAAGCAGCCGTCCGCCACGCCACCCACCACGCCACCCAGGAAGCCGTGACGACGCCGACCAGCGACCAGGCCCGCCAGATTGCCGAACGCATCGCCGCCGGTGATCGATCGGTTGCGCTCGCCCTGCTCGCCATCATTGGCGCGGCCGATGAGGCTGGCGGCGCCTCCTTCAACAGCGTGGCCGTGCACTATCGGGACGACTACCTGCAATCGCTGCGCGCCGAGGGGCGCGACGTGGAGCGTGAGTCGGGACGGCTGAGCCTGGATGAAGTGCGCACGCATCTCGCCACCGTGGCACTTCCGCGTCTCGTCAGTTCCGGATCGGTGACCATCGGAGATCTCGACGACCCCGACAGCCGGGTTGCGCTCTCGCCGGACCTGTGGGGCGCCGTTGGCACCGAGCGGGAATCATTCGCCGCGACCCTGCGCGAGACGGGCGAGCACGCGACGCCTCGGGTCTCGGCGGACACGCTCCCCCGCGTGGAAGGGCGCAGCGTCCTGCGCGCCGAAGGGCTGGTGAAGACCTACCGGCGGCGCAATGTCGTTAACGACGTCGCGCTCGAACTCCGCCAGGGTGAGATCGTCGGCCTCCTCGGCCCGAACGGGGCGGGGAAGACCACGTGCTTCTACATGATCACCGGGCTCATTCCGCCGGCGGCCGGTCGCGTCCTGCTCGACGGCACGGACATCACCAAGATGCCGATGTACAAGCGGGCGCGACTCGGCATCGGCTACCTGTCGCAGGAGCCGTCGATCTTCCGCAAGTTGTCGGTCGAGGAGAACATCCTCGCCATTCTCGAGGAACTCCCGATCAGCAAGGCCGAACGCGGTCGGCGCCTCGAGGCCCTGCTGGATGAGCTCGGGCTCAAGCACCTGCGGCTCAGCAAGGCCTTCCAGCTGTCGGGCGGCGAACGTCGCCGCCTCGAGATCACCCGCGCGCTCGTCACGCAGCCCAAGTTCATGATGCTCGACGAACCCTTTGCCGGCGTCGATCCCATTGCGGTGCACGACATCCAGAGCATCGTGGCCAGCCTGCGTCACCGAGGCATCGGCGTGCTCATCTCCGACCACAACGTCGAACAGACGCTGGATATCGTGGACCGGGCATACATCATGTTCGATGGCCAGGTCAAGGTGTCGGGCACCGTTCGCGATTTGGTGTTCGACGACACGGTTGCGGACATCTATCTCGGACCGACGCTCACCGCGCGACTGCGTGACCGCTTCCATCGTGAGCACGGCACCGCGCCGCCGGCCGCGCCGCCGGCCGACGCACCAGCCGACGCACCGTCCGACGTGACCTCAGGGAGCGCGACGGCTCCAGCGGGCTTGGGGCCATGAAGACGGGGCTGAGCCAGTCCGTTCGCATGGGGCAGGAGATGAAGATCAACCCTCGCCTGTATCAGGCGATGGATATGCTCACCATGCCCCTCCTCGACCTCCAGCAGCACTTGAAGCAGGAGTTGGAGGTCAATCCCTTCCTCGACCTGGTCGAGGATGACGATGAGGAGACTGGCGACGCCGAGACCGAGGAAGAGACGCCATCAAACAATGACGCGTTCGACGTGCCGCTCGACACCGTGGCTTCGACGCCCGACAACGACCCGCGCCAGCAGGAGACGGACTGGGAGCAGGTCCTCGTGGACGGCTTTGATGTTTCCGCGCCGAGGGAAGAGAGGGACGAACGCGAGTGGGCCGAGCCGGTCACCGTCTCGCGCGGTGGGCTCGAGGACGACTTGCGCGAGCAGGTTGCGCTCCTCGGCCTGACCCCGCGGCAGATGATCCTCGCCGAAGAGTTCATTGGGGACATCAACGACGACGGATACCTCGCCTGCGGGCTCGACGAGATCCTGCGGGGAATCAACGAGGAGATCAGGCACAGCGCCGAAGTGATGGGCCGGGAGGAGGAGAGTCTTCCTTTCTATTCGATGATAGAGGCCGAGGCGATGCTGGCCATCATCCAGGGACTTGAGCCTCCCGGCGTCGGCGCACGCGACCTGCGTGACTGCCTCTTGCTGCAGATGCGGGAGGCCGGAGAGGACGCGGCGCTCGCCCGCCGGATACTGGAGGAGTTCTTTGACGAGTTGATCGCCCACCGTTGGGCGGACATTGCCAGGCGCACGGGCACCACGACCACGGAAGTACAGCAGGCAGCCGACCGAATCGCCAAGCTCAATCCGAAGCCGGGATTCGCCAAGTCGGCCAGCCTCGACAGCTACGTCATGCCGGACCTCGTCGTGGACAAGGTGGACGGAGAGTACCTCGTCTTCCTCAATGACACCAACCTCCCGCGCCTGCGACTCAGTCGTTCCTACCAGGACATCGCGCGTGACCGCAAGAAGTTCACCGCCGAGCACAAGGAGTTCATCGTCAGCAAGCTCAACGCGGCGCAGTGGCTCATCCAGGCCATCGAGCAGCGGCGCCACACGATGCTCAAGGTGATGCACTTCATCGTCGACCGGCAACGCGACTTCTTCGAGAAGGGCGTGCAATACCTCAAGCCGCTGACGCTGCGCGAGGTGGCCGACGTCATCGGCATGCACGAGTCCACCGTCAGTCGCGTGACCAGCGACAAGTACGTCCAGACGCCGCGCGGGGTCCTCCCCCTCAAGTTCTTCTTCTCGTCCGGCCTCGCGACCACCGGTGGCGAGGATGTCTCGGCCCGGGGAATCAAGGACAAGATCGGGAAGCTGGTGCAGGACGAGACCCCGAAGGACCCGCTCACCGACCAGGCCATCGTGGAGATACTCGAACGGGAAGGGATACAGATCGCGCGCAGGACCGTGGCAAAGTATCGGGACCAACTCGGAGTACTCTCGGCCCGAATGAGAAAGCGGGTATAACGGCAAACGAAGCTGTAGGCTTTACGCTGTACGTTCTATGTTCTCTCGCACCTAACCTCCGCACCCCGCACCCGTGCCCCAGATCGATGTTTCCGTGCTCGTCCCGGCAAAGGACGAGGCCGAGAATCTCCCGCTGTTCCTTGACCTGTGCGCGCAAGCGTTCGCGGGACGGCCCGAGCGTTACGAAGTCATCGTCATCGATGACGGCTCGATCGACGCCACGTGGACGTTGCTGCAGGAATTGAAGGAGCGGTACCAGTTCCTGCGCACCGCGCAGCACCGCGCCCGGCGCGGCATCGCCGAAGCGTTGCGCACCGGCTTCCTGAAGGCCCGGGGCGACATCCTCGTGTTCTATCCGGCCGACCTGCAGTTCAAACCGGAGGACATTCCGCGGCTCGTGGCCCCGATCCTCGCCGGCGAGAGCGACATGGTGACCGGATACAAGCAGGGCAAGTACGAGAAGGCGTTCGTGTCGCGCATCTACAACTGGCTCAGTCGCGCACTGTTCGACGTGCGCGTGAAGGACCTGAACAACGTCAAGGCATACCGCCGCGAGATCATGGAGGCGCAGCCGTCGCGCCCCGACTGGCACCGCTACATGATCGTGCTGGCTACACAGCAGGGATTCACGGTCAGCGAGATTCCGGTGCCCTTGTACCCGCGGCATGCCGGCAAATCCAAGTTCGGCCTCGGGCGCATTCCGGTGGGCGTGCTCGACATGCTCTCCGTCTGGTTCGAACTGCGGTTTGGGCAGAAGCCGCTGCTGTTGTTCGGCATGCTCGGAGTCCTGCTGTTCGGCGTCGGTTTCGTGGCCGGACTCGTGGCGCTGTACATGCTGTTCACCGAGAACGTCGGCGTGCGCGCCGTCTGGACCGTCATCCAGACCTGCCTCATCCTTGGAGGCATCTTCTTCGCCACGGGACTGCTGGGTGAACAGATCGCCGGCCAGCGCGCCGAACTGCGCGAACTGCGGCGGCGCTTCGACGAAGGCACTCAGCACCCCCCGGAGTGAACGGGCGGCCCCTGAAGGCCCTGTTCGTCACGCATGCATTCCCCCGGCATTCGGGTGATGCGGCCGGGGCGTTCGTCCTCGCGCTGGCGCACGCCCTCTCGGCACGGGGCGTCACCGTCGAGGTGCTTGCGCCCTCGGCGCCCGGGCTCGCCGCCGAGGAATTCATCGAGGGCATCCGCGTGTTCCGGTACCGGTACGCCCCCGCCTCGTGGGAGACACTGGCGTATGCCGGCACCATGGCGGAACAGGTGTCCGAGTCGTGGAGGGGAAAGCTGGCGCTGCTGTTCATGCTGCGAGCGGGGCGCCAGGCGGTGCGCGGGCTGGTGCGCGGTGGCGCGTATGACCTCATTCACTGCCACTGGTGGTTTCCCAGCGGTCTCATGGTCGGCGGCAACGCGTTGCCGTTGCTGGTAACGATGCACGGCTCGGACGTGCGCCTGGCGAGGGGCCGCCTGGCCCGTCTCCTATTTTCGCGCGTCAGCGCCCACGCGGCGGCCATGCTGGCGGTGTCGGGTTGGCTCGCCCGCCGCGCTTCCGAGGCGCTGGGTGGGCGCACCGTGGACACCGCGCCGATGCCCGCGGCCACCCACCTCTTCGCCCCATCGGCCGTGTCGTCGCGCTCCAGCGATCGCATGCTGTTCGTCGGGCGGCTGAATGCCCAGAAGGGAATCGGCGACCTGCTGCACGCGCTTTCGCGGTCGCGCCGGGCGTGGTCGCTGGACGTGGTGGGTGACGGTCCTGATCGCGCGGAACTCGAGCGACTCGCCGTAACGCTCGGCGTCGACGCCCGCGTGAGATGGCACGGCCACCTGGCGCAGCCCGCACTTGCTTCGCGCTATCGGGCGGCGGCGGCGGTGGTAATTCCGTCGACCGACGAAGGGCTTGGACTGGTTGGAGTCGAAGCGTCGCTCTGCGAGACGCCGGTGGTCGCGTACGCATCGGGCGGGCTCACCGATGTGGTGCGCGACGGCCTCACTGGCTGGCTGGTGCCCACCGGCGACATTGCCGCGCTGTCGCACGCCATCGACGGCGTGGTGGAGCGCCCGGAGAAGGCGCGCCGCGCGGGACAGGC